>CP048838.1:629187-943781 GCA_012317185.1 [Clostridium] innocuum
GGGCAGATTACATTGCTGTGCATTATGAAATTGACGATGATCTGGAGGATATCTTTGCACATATTCGCTCTGCCGGCTGCCGTCCGGTATTGGCAATGCGGTGTGATACAGAGATGCCTTCTGATTTTGTGAAGCTGGCATCACAGGTTGACTGGATTTTAAAGCTGATGGTACAGCCCGGATATGCCGGACAGCATATGCGAAGGGAAGCCGTTGAACATATCCGTAGTATGAAGGAACAGATTACCGCAAACTGCTTATCCTGTCGTATTCAGGCAGACGGCAATATCCACACGGGGACCATACCGCAGGTATGTGCAGCCGGGGCCAGCATACTGACGGGAGGAACCAGCGGATTATTCAGGCAGGATGCAGATCTGCAGGAGAACCTGCGGAGAATGAAGGAGGCGGCATCATGATATTATGTCCCAGTATGATGTGTGCGAGCTATGCGAATCTGGAAGAGGAAGTCCGTGCCTTAGAGGAAGCGGGGACAGATATTTTCCATTGTGATATCATGGACGGAAGCTTTGTGCCGAATATCTCCATGGGACTGACGGATGTAAAAGCAGTCCGTGCTCTGACGAAAAAAATGGTGGATGTCCACCTGATGATCGATCATCCTGCCGATAAAATTGACTGGTTTTTAGATGCCGGTGCAGATTTGATCTATATTCATCCGGAATCTGAGCCACAGGCGATGAAGACACTGATGTATATTCGTTCCAGAGGAAAGCTTTCCGGTCTTGCCGTCAATCCGGACACCAGTCTGAGTGCAGTGAAAGAATTGCTTCCGCATTGTGATTATCTGTTAATTATGAGCGTGTTTCCAGGCTTTGCCGGACAGACATTTATCGACAGTGTGGATACGAAAATCCGTGAGCTGATCGCATGTAAGAAGACGTATGGGTATCGTATCATTCTGGATGGAGCATGTTCTCCCGCCGTAATTCAGGAATATCATGCACTGGGTGTTGACGGCTTTGTCCTCGGGACAAGTGCATTGTTTCACGGAGAAGGCAGCTATGTGGAAAACATGAATCTGCTGCGTTCTCTATAATATAAGGAATACCATAACGGGATGTATGCAAATGATATGTGATTTCATGAGGAAACTGTACACTTATTTGTATGGCTACGAAAAAGAAGCAGATCAATGTGTGCATCCTTTTGTTGTGAAAATGTTGGAGGTAATATGAAAAATGCTGTTCGTATACATGAACGGGACAATGTTGCTGTCGTAATCGAACCGATCAGTAAAGGTGAGCTGTGTATCTATACCGATATGCAGGGGAAGGAACAGGAATTTGCTGTAAGAGAATGTATTCCTGTTTATCATAAGCTTGCACTTTGCAGAATACAGAAGGGAGAACCGGTTGTAAAGTACGGGGAATGGATCGGGATAGCGGCGTGTGATATTGAACAGGGAATGCATGTTCATGTACATAATGTATGGAATACCAAAAGATAAAAGGGAGTCAGCTATGATGATATATAAAACAAAGAAGGAGGTGCTGATATGAGGTTTCGGGGATATCGCAGAAATGACGGTCGGATCGGTATTCGGAATCATGTGCTTATTCTTCCTGCCAGTATATGTGCAAGTGACGTGGCACATCAGGTCATGATGCAGGTACAGGGAACCGTGAGCTTTCACAATCAGTTGGGCTGTTCACAAACACCGATCGATCAGGAATGTACGCTGCGGACAATGGCAGGGATGGCTGCCAATCCCAACGTATATGGAACCATCATCATATCGCTTGGCTGTGAAAACTGTCAGATGAAGCTTGTCACAAAGGAAATACAGAGCCGCTGCGATAAGCCGTTAAAAGCCTTCATCATTCAGGAATGCGGCGGTACTCTGCACACCGTGGAACAGGCGGTTCGCTGTGCAAGAGAAATGGTTGCGCAGGCAAGCTGTATGCAGCGCGAGGAGGCAGACGTTTCAGAGCTTATGGTTGCGATGGAATGCGGCGGCTCGGATCCTACAAGCGGGCTGGCCGCAAATCCGCTGGTGGGAGAAGTGGCGGACAGCATCATCGCATCAGGAGGAACGGCGGTTTTGTCGGAAACAACGGAATTTATCGGTGCGGAAAAGCTGTTGGCAAAGCGCGCTGTCAATGCACAGGTATCTGCACAAATACTGGAGATTGTACGTCATTATGAGGATGCTATGAAATGTGTTAACGATGATGTGCGAAAGCGAAATCCATCACCCGGCAATAAGGCGGGAGGAATCACGACACTGGAGGAAAAATCACTGGGCTGCATATACAAGTCAGGACATGCACCGATTCAGGCAGTCTACGATTATGCACAGGACATTCATCATAAGGGGCTGGTCATTATGGATACACCGGGTAATGATCCCATCAGTATGAGCGGTATGGCTGCGGGAGGGTGTCAGCTCGTTTTGTTTACCACAGGCAGGGGTACGCCTACCGGAAATCCCATTGTGCCGGTAATCAAGCTGTCCGCAAACCGGGATACTGCAGTCGTGATGAGGGACAATCTTGACTTTGATGCAAGCGGATACCTGTATGGCAGTACAACCATGCGGCAGCTGCGCGATGCATTGCTGGAGGAAATATGTGCAGTCGCAGGCGGTAAGCTGACACGCAGTGAAATACTGGGCTACTGTGAAACCGCGATTGCCCGCGTCGGCAGATATGTAAAAAACGAGGGGGAAATGAAGGGCTGTGTGGAGTCGTACTATTACTGATGCAGCTGTTCACAAAGGGGAGAAACTATATGCTTTCCGTCAGGTTCTGTACCGGTTCTCCGGATTCATGAAAATTTTTTCAAAACCATATTGACTTCAAAAGTGAATGTCTTTATAATGTATTAAAATATCAATTTTTAATCGGGAAAGTTTATAAAAAATTGAATATGGAAAAGGAGATGTGAAAATGGCATATTATTTTAATGAACCTTCACGTACATTCAGTGAGTATCTTATTGTTCCGGGGTATTCCTCAGCAGAATGTACCCCAGCAAACGTTTCTTTAAAAACACCACTGGTAAAATTTCGAAAAGGAAAGGAAGAACCGGAGCTTTCCTTGAATATACCGATGGTTTCCGCAATCATGCAGTCTGTTTCAGGCGAAAAGATGGCATGTGCACTGGCTAGAGAGGGAGGCATTTCCTTCATCTACGGTTCTCAGACAATTGAGAATGAGGCTGCCATGGTTCGCCGTGTAAAGGCGACAAAGGCAGGCTTTGTATACAGTGATTCCAATATTCGTCCGGATGCCACACTGCAGGATGTACTGGATCTGAAGGAAGAAACAGGACATGCAACCATGGCGGTTACAGAAGACGGCACGCCGGAGGGAAAGCTGCTCGGTATTATTACAAGCAGAGATTACCGTACCTCCCGTATGGATCCATCCACCAAAGTAGCGGATTTCATGACGCCGTTTGAAAAGCTGATTTACGGCAACGAGGGATGCACGCTGAGTGAAGCAAACGATATGATCTGGGAGCACAAGCTGAACCAGTTGCCGATCATCGATGAAAACCAGCATTTAAAAGCGTTCGTATTCCGCAAGGATTATGATTCCCACAAGGAGCATCCAAATGAATTGCTGGATGATCAGAAGCGGTATATCGTTGGTGCCGGTATCAATACCCGTGATTATGAAGAACGTATTCCTGCTTTGATCGAAGCCGGTGCGGATGTTTTATGCATTGATTCCAGCGAAGGATTCAGCGAATGGCAGGCACGCACATTGAAATGGGTTCGTGAGAAATACGGTGACAGTGTAAAGGTCGGTGCCGGTAATGTCGTGGATGCGGAGGGCTTCCGTTTCCTGGCCGAGGCAGGCGCAGACTTTGTGAAAATCGGAATCGGTGGCGGTTCTATCTGTATCACCCGTGAACAGAAGGGAATCGGGCGCGGACAGGCAACGGCTACGATTGATGTTGCGAAAGCGCGTGATGAATATTATAAGGAAACGGGAATCTATGTTCCAATCTGCAGTGATGGCGGTATCGTTCATGACTATCACATCACGCTGGCACTTGCCATGGGCGCAGACTTCGTCATGCTGGGAAGATATTTCTCCAGATTTGAAGAATCTCCAACGAAGAAGGTTACAATCAACGGTACCTACATGAAGGAGTACTGGGGAGAAGGAAGCGCGCGTGCCAGAAACTGGCAGCGGTATGACATGGGAGGCAGCAAAAAGCTGTCCTTCGTGGAAGGTGTTGACTCCTATGTTCCATATGCGGGTGCCTTAAAGGACAATGTCGATCTGACACTGAGCAAGGTGAAGCATACCATGTGCAACTGCGGAACGCTGACCATTGAGGAACTGCAGAAAAATGCCAAAATCACACTCGTGTCTTCTACAAGTATCGTAGAAGGCGGGGCACATGATGTTGTTGTGAAGGACAACACACTGGACGCCAAAGTAAAATAAATTTTCCAATACATATAAGGAAGCGGAATGGATAGACTCTGTTCCGCTTTTCCTGTTCATCAGTAGCTGTATTATCGAAAACGGGTTAATTTGTGAATAAGACAGATAATAGAAATTAACGTAGCAGCTTTGCAAAACCAAGTTAAATAGCGCCTTGTAGAGAGTGCAGGGCATATGATGGAGCTATTCTTATGCTGTACCATATGTGACGTAACAAATGGATAAACGCAATATAAACGTGTTGTGATTGAATAACGCAATAACATGAATTTACCTTTTATATAATAAATAACAGGCAGAGGTCTTCCATCTCTGCGATGATAGTAAGAAAACCGTAATTCCCGGATATATCAGAATAACGGTTTTCTTGTTCATGACTGTTTAGCAGACATCCTGTTTTATGATTTTCGCCGGAACACCGACAGCCGTCGCATGCACTGGGATATCCGTGATGACAACAGCACCTGCACCAATGACTGCATCCTCGCCAATAGTGATACAGGGAGCTAGTGTGCTTCCGATACCAAGGAACGCTCTACTTTCCACTCTGCAGTGGCCTGCCATGGCGCAATTTGGTGATATATTGACAAAATCCTTTATGACACAGTCATGCTCGACGATAGCTCCTGTATTGATAATGCATCCTGTCGAGATGCATGCAAAGGTATGAATGACTGCATTTGCCAATATGGTACTGCCGTGCTTCACTTGAGCAGTCGGACTGATGATTGCCGAGGGATGAATGATGGTTGCCAGGGGAATACCATATTCCTTTAATATCTGCAAACGGATCTGACGAAGTCGATTGTCCCCTGTAGCCACAATCACCTCATCATAGGCATGGAACATCTCCGCGTGTATGACGTTTTCTTCCATCAGTACACGATGCTGAGCAAACCGACGTATGGGCTGCGTGGCGATGCCCATTACATCAATTTGTCCATACATCTGCATTGCCTGTGCACAATCCAGTGTGACCACCGCCTGATCACTCGCTCCCCAGATTAGTAATCGTTTCATAGCATTACCGCAAGCAGATGGCATCTGTAAAATTCAGTGGAATGCCTTCCAGAATCTCTTCAGCCATATGAATGCGGTGCGCTTCCAGCAGCGTAATCGGAGAGTGTGCATCAAAGCCATACACCACCCTGCAGCCGTAAGAGGAAACAATGTCCCAGAATTCACGGAACGGATACGGATAGCGTTCCGCCTGCAGTCCCGGCTTGCTGGAAAACCGATAGGTTTTTTTTCCATAGTGAAATCCGTTCAGATTGATTTCCAGCGGAATGTCATGCAGGATGCTTGCTCTGGCAATGCGATGTGCTGCTTCCACGCATACCTCGGAAAACAGTCTTCTTCCCAGCATGAAATAATCCGGATGTGCCACATAGGTGATTATATCAAGCTCCAGTGCGTCCTCAATCTGTTTTACATAAGTCAATACATCCTCATTGCTGCAATAGCAGTCATACTCATAGCCGATTTCCCGGCAATGCTGTCCCAGAATCATGTAATCACATTCCTGCTTCATCTGCATCAGGAAATCCACATGATCATTCATATACTCCACCTCATAGCCGACCTTAATATTGATTTTATCCTGAAATCCCCTCTGCAGATTACGTAGTGTATCCAGATATTCGTTTTTCTGTTCATAGAGCATACGGCAAGCGGGCAGGTGCATTTCCGGGTAAGGGATATGTTCACTAAAGCCCAGTGTGGTAAGCCCTGCATTGATTGCACTGTGGATATACTGGATATCCAATCCTTCCGCATGTCCGCAGCGTGCAGTGTGTGTATGAAGATTAAATTTCTGTTTGTTCATAAGAGAACCTCCTTTTCTATTATGTATCGTAAAAGCATGCGCTTACCGATTACATAGGCACCACTTCCTTTCGCGGAATACAAAAAAGCACATTCCAACAGGAACGTGCTTACACGCGGTGCCATCCTGATTCGCACGACAAAAAAAGGTGCGCATCTTGATTGGGAGATAACGTCTCCAAACGAAATCATCTACTAAAGCTTCAATGATCCTACTCAACAAGCGTAATCCATGACTTCCAATGCCCTCATCTTTCACCATCATGAGTTCGCTAACCATCTTTCATCACTTAATCTTGTATCGCTGTAGTTACCTTCATTATAAAAACGGAATTGGAAAATGTCAATATGCTTTAAAGAGTTTCAGCAGGAAATATGATTCAAAGAGTTTCAGCAGGAACAAGCTGAAGCCGGTTACTTTTTCAGCGCTATGGCAAGGGGATACTGGCATAAAGGAAAATCAGGTGAAGATGTAGGGCAGCTACGCTATCTTCTATATCGGGAAGACACTCCCGGAATTTGGCCGCTGAAGAATTATGATAACTGCTCGTAAGGGCAGGCACGGCATTTGGGTACACAGCGCACTGGTATGCTATGCACTGTATGTATGTTCGACAAGGGCATAAAGAAAATGAAAAGCAGCTGATCTGCATATACCAAGGAAGTTGTCGCAATATGTGGGGTAAACGGGGTTAGGGATTCGCAGTCCTTGTGCTGTATACAGTATGGGAAATAAAAAGGATATTCCTAATAAGAAATATCCGGGTGTCTGGCAATGATGTCCTCACTTGCAAGCTGCTGTTGCTGCTTCCTTGTCAGCCGCTGCAGAAAATTCGCATAGCTCTTCTCCATAAGCTCCTCCATCAGTTCTTTAGAAGCCAGCTCATAGCGTACACTGATCCAATGTACCTTATTCATATAATAGCCTTCCGTTATAAACGCATATTCATCCCGATACCAGGCTCCCTCCTGTGGCGGAAGCTTCAGCGTCAGAATCTTTTCCTGCTGTTTATTGTACCCCAGCATGGCGAACATTTTACCAAAAAGCAGAAAACGAAATGCATCCCATTCCAGCTTGAAATCCATCTCGACGCCCAGCTTTGCCTGCAATGTGGCTTTGATACGTTCCGCATCCATTAGCCCGCAATACCTTCCTTCTTCCAGCAGCGGCAGGTTTCCAGACGTTTTCCACCATCCCCCTGCTTTTCATCATAGGCAAATGCCTTTGCAAGCTCGCATGGAAACATCCCGCACTCCCCGCAGTGCTGCAGCTGTTTTTCTTCCACACAGCTCTTAACCGGGCAGCTCTCTCCCCAAAACGGCTTTTGTATATACAGGCAGCCTGCACAGCCCATCTGCTCCTTGTATGTACAGCTTCCGCATTTGATTCCGCAACGTGACTCTATCATAAATCCGCACTTCCTTTCCTTATGAAATATATACCTGATTATATAGGAAGCTTTGCCGTCTGTATTGTAAAAAACCGCCATTCATGCAGCGGTTATTTTTACATCGTCTATAGGCAGCAGCTGTGCCGGTTTCTTCCGCTGTTCTTTGCCTGATAAAGTGCCGTATCCGCCATCGTGATCGCAGTTTCCAAATCAAAGCCTTCATCATTGTCAAACAGGGAATATCCGATGGACAATGTAGCAAGAGAAGCTGCAGGGGATGTGGCATGCTCGATATGAGCCAGCCTTAAATCCTCATAGACCCTTTTCAGGTAGCTTTCAATTTCTTCTTTTTCTGTATTGACGCACAGACAGATGAATTCATCGCCGCCGTAGCGTGCCGCAAAGAAACGGGAGTCACCGTTTTCATCCAGACACAAGGCAACCCTGCGCAACAGCTCATCCCCCTTGTAATGTCCATACAGATCATTGTACTCCTTGAAATAGTCAACATCAACCAGGATGATACCAATGGCTTTAACATCCGGATTGTTCTGCATGACATCGCACAGGGTATTGAAATAGCTGCGATTGAACAGGCCGGTAAGTCCATCGATTTTCACGCGCGCCTCCAGCACATTTTTCTCACGGACTATGCGCTCCTGTTCCTCCAGCATATGCTCCATCAAAATCTTTTCCTTCATACTTTCCGCCTTGGTCTTGTTGGTGACATTCACCACCATTTTCTGCAGCAGATAATACTGCTTATAGGAATTGATGAGCGTATCCTCCATATGAAACACCTCTGCGAAGTTGATCCAGCTCAGGTGCAGCTGCAGCTGCTGTTCGATGTCATCCTCCAGACAGATTTCCCCCATATACTGCAGGAACTGTTCACAGCGCTTTTTATCCTTTATGTTCAGCAGGATGTCAAAGATATCATTATAGAAAGCAAAATACATACTGCGGTTGAGATGATGATGCAGCTTGGCGGAAGCAAAGTAATCCGCAATTTTCTGTATCTCATCGCTTCGATGAAAGGCGTCCGCTAGAAACAGCTCACACAGCAGAGCCACATGCAGACGAAGACCCTTTGCCTGCCCCTCATGCAGCAGCGGTCCATAGGCAGCATATATATTCACGGCCTCATTCAGCTGGCCGTTGCGGATATACAGCTCCACAAGGTTGAGAATAACAATCAGCTGTGCATGATCTTCGGGCGGTGTCTGCTGCTTTAGAAACACCTCATAGGCATTGCGGATATAGCGCAGGGCTTCAACCGTATCGTTCTTCTGCATAAACAGAACACAGAGATTGTTGAGAATCACCATCTGTTCATGCAGATTATTCTGTTCCAGAGCAATATGATAGGCTTTCATATAATACTGAACGGCGCTGATTTCATCAAAATGCGAGTTGTAATACAATCCGGCAATCGTGTAGCACATAAGCAGCAGATCGTCATAATGGTTTTCTTCCGAACAGGAAATCGCCTCGTGCAGATGCTGAAGACAAATGTCCTGCTGTCTGGTCAGAATGTAATAATCCGCAAGATAGGCGTGGGCAAATGCAAGGGCATAGCTGTCCTGCTGCTGGTTACCCAGATTCAAAAGCATTACGGAACAGCGGTACTCCTCTTCCATATCGCTGTTTTTGGATCTTTTTATGATATCCATGAGATCCTGCATGGTTTCCTTTATCGTATCCATAGAATGCTCCTTACTGTATGGTAGCTCGTATTCACATTATACTATAAATGTTGTCCTAAAAACACAGAAAACCGCAGCTTCCATATGATTTTCTTGAAAATATCCAGAATTGTGATTTTTTTCGCAAAAAGTGAAATTTCGTTTACGAAAAAGGCTCTTGGTGGTATAATAAAGCCGATACATAAGGAGGAATTTTACTATGGCCAAAAGAACTGTAAAAGATTTAGATGTTGCTGGAAAACGTGTCATCGTACGCTGCGATTTCAACGTTCCTAGAAAAGATGGCAAGATTACAAACGACAACCGTATTATTCAGGCTCTGCCAACCATCAAATATTTAGTGGAAAACAACGCAAAGATTATTTTGATGTCCCACCTTGGAAAGGTGAAGACAGAAGAAGATAAAGCAAAGAACGATCTGCGCTGTGTAGCTGAGCGTTTAAATGAACTGGTTGATACGAAGGTGACTTTCGTTCCGGTTACACGTGGTGAAGAACTGGAAAATGCAGTTGCTGCACTGAATGACGGTGAAATCGTCGTTATGCAGAATACTCGTTATGAAAAAGGCGAAAGCAAAAATGATCCGGAGCTGGCTGCTTACTGGGCAAAGCTGGGTGACCTGTTTGTTGAGGATGCATTCGGTAGTGTTCACCGTGCACATGCTTCCACTGCAGGCGTCGCATCCATTCTGCCGAATGCGCTGGGCTTCCTGGTAGAAAAAGAAGTGAAGATGCTAGGAGCTGCTGTGGATACTCCTGAGCGTCCGTTTGTCGCAATCATCGGCGGAGCTAAGGTTTCCGATAAGATTGCTGTTGTGGACAACCTGCTGAAAAAGGCTGACAAGGTCCTGATCGGTGGCGGTATGGCTTATACCTTCCTGAAGGCTATGGGCTGCAATGTTGGTAAGTCTCTTGTTGAAGAAGACAAGGTGGAGCTTGCAAAGGAATACATCGAAAAAGCAGAGGGCAAGCTGATCCTGCCTGTTGACCACGTATGTGCTGACAAATTTGCAGAGGATGCAAACACAGTGATTGCTGACAATGACAGCATTCCTGCAGACTACATGGGTCTGGATATCGGTCCGAAATCTATCGAGCTGTACAAGGAAGCACTTGCCGGTGCAAAAACCGTTGTATGGAACGGGCCTATGGGTGTTTTTGAAATGGCACCGTTTGCGAAGGGTACACTGGAAGTATGTACTGCTATTTCCGAGCTGCCAGGAGCTACGACTGTAATCGGTGGCGGAGACAGTGCTGCTGCTGCAATTCAGCTGGGATTCGCAGAAAAATTCTCTCACATTTCCACAGGTGGCGGAGCTTCTCTGGAATATATGGAAGGGAAAGTCCTGCCTGGAATCGCTGTAATCGCAGATAAATAAGAAAAAAACGAAAATAGGAGAACGAGACATGAGAAAACCAATTATTGTTGGAAACTGGAAAATGAACAAAACCATGAAGGAAACAAAGGAATTCATGGAAGCTGTAGATGCTGCTGCCGCAAGTGAAAATGCCGTATTCGGTATTGGTGCTCCTTACACGGCACTGTCTGCTGCTGTTGCCGGTGCGAAAAACCTGGTAATCGCTGCAGAAAACTGCCACTGGGAAGACAGTGGAGCCTTCACTGGTGAAATTTCTGTACCTATGCTGCAGGAGGTTGGTGTTACACACTGTATCATCGGACATTCTGAGCGTCGTGAAATGTTCAATGACACAGACGAAACTGTAAACAAAAAGGCAAAACGCCTGATCGATGCCGGTATTACACCAATTCTGTGTATCGGTGAAACAGAGGCTCAGTATGATGCCGGAGATTCTGAAAAAGTAATCCGTGATCAGCTGACTGGTTCTCTTGCGGATATGTGTCCAAAATGTGTTGGAAACATGGTAATCGCTTACGAGCCAATCTGGGCAATCGGAACAGGAAAGAGCGCTTCTGTGGAAATCGCAGAAAACTGCTGCCGTATCGTTCGTGACCAGGTACGTGTTATGTATGGTGACGAGGCTGCTGAAAATGTTCGTGTACAGTATGGTGGATCTGTTAAGCCTAACAACATCGTTGAATACATGGCGCAGCCGGATATCGATGGTGCACTGATCGGTGGCGCAAGTCTGAAGGCAGACAGCTTCATTGAAATCATCGAGAAAACAAAATAAGCTGCAGATAAACAGTATGTAAGGGATCAAATATATGGAATGAAAAATACGTCCGATTTCCTAAAGGACGTATTTTTTTGCATTGCTTTTAAATCTGATCTGAATGCGTATTAGATAGGGGAGTTATGCTTGATCATAAGGGATAATGTGGATGCCTCCACAATGTAACCAGACAGGCGGGTAAAGCATCATACAGATCATGTTGAAGAAATGAAGTAGGTAAGGCATACTGAAAAATCAGATCAACGGTATATCTTAAATTTTTGTTATATTTAACTGCATGTCTTGCGTATGCATCTGTTTTGTTTTACAATAAGGCAACAAGGTGGTGAGCGTATGAAGAAGAAAAAGAACATGGGAATCCGCATTCTCTGTGCATTGATTTTTCTGGGGGTCTGCGGTTCCGTTATGTTTGCAATCTACTCGTTATCGGCAGAGGACGGACAGATGTCCAATGCACGAAGTGAGATTGTAACGGAAAAAATCAAGGAACAGGTGAATACCAGACTGGAAACCACCGAAGAGGGAATAGCATTAAGTGAACGCATCAAGTACTTCGTTATTCTGCACTCTCCCTATGGCAGTGACTGGAATGCCAATATCAGAAAGCTTGCCCACTTTTCCATTTACTTTACACTGGCTGCCGGTATTTATATCACACTGGCGATTTTGGGAGTTAATAAATTCTGGCGTTTTCTGCTTACTGTTGGTATCTGCTTCTGCTTTGCTTTCGGGGATGAATATCATCAGAAATTTACCGGCCGCACATCATCGATGAGTGATGTGTATCTGGATACATTCGGAGCACTGGTATCCACCTGTATCTGGACGGTGATTTCCATCATATACAGTGGAATACATCTATTAGTGAACAAGGCCTATGGGGACGCTTAGTTCTTACAGTATTGAAAGATGACTGCGGTCATCTTTTCTTTTTCCTTGCGGCTATTGTATAATGAGTTAGAGGCTTATAGCATCCCAAGGATGAAAAATGAAATGCCTCCATTTCATTTTAGGTGTTATAAAGCTGTTGTTCCTATATGAAACAGAAAAGAGAGGAAATGCGTATGTATACGATTTTAATAATTGAAGATGATGAGGCAATCTGCCGAGAACTGCAGATGCTGCTGCAGAAACAGGGGTATGAGGCGATTTGCTGGAATATGCAGGAGGATATCAGGGAGCTTGTGAAAACGCATGATCCACACATTATCCTGCTGGATATTAATCTGCCGCAGATGGACGGCTTTACAGTTTGTTCCCAGCTTCGCAGCTTTTCCAAGGTTCCTATTATTTTTGTGACGAGCCGGAATACCGATATGGATGAGCTGTGCAGTATGCAGATGGGCGGTGATGATTTTATTACCAAGCCATACAATACAAGTATTCTGCTTGCCCGTATTGCGGCACTACTGAAGCGCTCCTATGAATGGAAGGATCAGAATCTGACACATCATGGTGTTCTGCTGGATGTCGCAATGAGCCGTGTTGAATATCAAAATAATACAAGAGAACTGACAAAGAATGAGGTGAAGATCCTGCATTACATGTTCCAGCATAAAGGGGAAATCATTCCGCGGGAGGATCTGATTGACTATCTGTGGGATAATAAGCTGTTTATCGATGATAATGCCCTCAGTGTCAATGTCACCAGAATCCGCAATAAGCTGCGTGAGCTGGGGGTGGAGGATTTTATTGTGACACGTCACCGGCAGGGATATCAGATATGAAGCTGCATGAATATCTGGAGGATCATGGAATTCTCATGGCCGGTATGCAGCTGGTTTTTCTGCTGCAGTGTGTACTGCTCGTTTTCTTAGGAATGCCGGCAGGACTTGCGATTTTGCTGTGCGGAATGTGGCTCCTGTTTTTCTTATTGTATTTCATCCAGGATTATCACAGAAAAAACAGGCGCAGAAAAGAGCTGTGTGCAATTATCGATTCCATGGAAAAACGCTATCTTATGCATGAGATGCTGCCCAAAGGGGCAAACCATGAAGAGGCATTTTACCGGCGGCTGTTGTATCTGGGTAATAAATCCATGCTGGAGGAAATCGGTACTGTTCAGCGCTCCCGCCGGGAATATCAGGATTATGTCGAGCAGTGGGTACATGAAATCAAAACACCGATTGCAGCAATGAAGCTGTCCATCGAGAATCAGCAGGGGGAACGAAAACGACAGCTGTTTCAGCAGCTGGAGCGCGTGGAGCATTATGTGGAGCAGGTGCTGTTTTATGCGAGAAGTGAATCTGTGGAAAAGGATTTTCGTATCCAGCAGGTATCACTATCCTCCTGCATTCAGGAGGCACTGCTGCAATGTAAATATCTGTGTACACAGGCTTCTATGTCGATTCGTTTTCCCGAGCAGGATGCTCTTGTCTATACAGATGAAAAATGGCTGATTTTTCTATTGAATCAGCTGATTGAAAACGCAGTGAAATATAGGCGTAAAAAGGGTGCGGTTTTAAGTCTGGCAATACAAAAGGATGCGCGCCATGTTGTGCTGACGGTAAAAGATAATGGCATTGGAATTCCGGAACATGATTTGCCAAGAATATTCGATAAGGGCTTTACCGGAGATAACGGAAGACTGATTCATTCGCATTCCACAGGCATAGGTCTGTATTTATGCAAAAAGCTCTGTACATCACTGCAGATCGATCTGCATGCGGATTCAGATCAGGAGGGAACCGTGATGAGTCTGGAGTTCTCCCATGTGTAAAGTTACAGAACTGTCATATTCCTGTAAGGAAACCTCCTACACTTACCTGGGCATATTTTGTATACTTCAGGGAGAGAGGACGTGAAGTATATGAGTGTTGTTACAGTTTCCCACGTGGAAAAATTTTATGGAAATCAGGGAAATATCACACAGGCATTGAATGATATATCCTTTGCAGTTGAAAAGCAGGAGTTTACAGCGGTTATGGGAGCTAGCGGCAGTGGAAAAACCACCCTGCTGAATGTCATTTCAACCATCGATGCTGTAAGCGCAGGAAATATAGAAATCAACGGAAACGGTATTTGTGAGCTGCGGGAAAATGAGCTGGCTGAATTCCGTAAAAAGGAGCTGGGATTTATTTTTCAGGATTTTAATCTTCTGGATACTCTGACCCTGCAGGAAAATATCGCATTGCCATTGACTCTTTTGAAGAAAAGGGCGGAGCAGATTGATACACAGGTAAATGCATTGGCAGAAATTCTTCAGATTCAGGATATACTGGAAAAATATCCGTATCAGGTAAGCGGTGGTCAGCGTCAGCGGTGTGCCTGTGCAAGAGCGATGATTCATGACCCGAGTCTGATTCTGGCGGATGAGCCGACGGGTGCACTGGATTCACATTCCTCCTATCTGCTTATGGAACAGTTTCAGAGAATGAATACAGAGCTTCAGGCAACAATTCTGATGGTTACACATGATGCGTTTTCAGCATCCTATGCAAAGCGTGTTTTGTTTTTGAAGGATGGAACTATCTTCAATGAAATCTATCGCGGATCCCTGACAAGAAAAGCATTCTTTCAGAAAATACTGGATGTGATGCAGCTGCTGGGTGGTGATGTGCATGCTGTACGTTAAACTTGCACTTCGCAATCTGAAACGAAGTCTGAAGGAATACAGTATTTATGTTTTTACAGTGACGATTACGATGACACTGCTGTATGCGTTTTTCGCGATTGCCTTTTCCGGTGAAATGCAGGATTTGGTTACAACCTATGACAATATCAAAAGCATCATGATTATGGTCAGTATTCTGGTAACCCTGATTATCGCCTGGCTGATTTATTATATATCGAATTTTATTCTACAGAAACGAAGCCGTGAATTTGGTATGTATCTGCTTTTGGGGATGAAGCGAACACAGGTTAGCCGTATGTTCCTGTTTGAACAGCTGGCTCTTGGGGCTGTCGGTTTTTTTATCGGCTGTGTTCTCGGTATTTTCGTCTATGAGATATTGCACGCAATACTGTTGAATATCTTTGGTTTTGCATATGCATTTCAGCTTTCCTTCTCCTGGAGCGCATGCGGTGCTGCATTTCTCTGCTTCCTGAGTATTTATCTGCTGGAGATGATCAGGGAAGGGATTGCTTTGAAAAAGCAGAGCATTCATACCATGCTGTATAATGCGAGCAGGAATGAAAAAACAGCAAAGGGTTCTCGTTTATCCGGACTCTACTTCCTTGCAGCTGTCCTTCTGGCAGTAGCAGGATTATATGTGACACAGCAGTATCTGAGAAGTATGGTAAACGGCCAAAGCTCAGATTCCATGCTGTTCATGCTGGGGGTATTTGCTATTATCGTATCCGTCTATCTGTTCTTTTATGGCATATCGGCAGTACTTGGGATTTTTCTGAATCGTCACAGGAAAATCAAATATAAGGGAAACTGCATGTATCTGTACGGGCAGATAGCGGGTCGCTTGCGTTTGAACCGAACGGTGCTTGCGACTCTGTCACTGCTGACACTGCTGACGCTGCTGTTTCTCTGTATTGCATTGAAATTCAATGAGGTGAAGGAGCTGAGTAATGCACGCTTTGTACCATTTGATATCATGGCAAGCAGCAGTGAAAAGCTCAATATGAAATCAATTGAAAGCTATTTGCAGGAACATAAGATTTCGTATCAGTCAGCGGATATTCATTACTATCAGAAGGAAGAGCGTGATGATTTCTATTCTGTAGTAAAGGGGAAAAGCTATTATACCGAGGATGAAAAGCATTCTGTTTATATGAAGCAAAGCGATTTCAATAAGCTTCGTTCCTTAAAGGGAAAACCGTCTGTAACGCTGAAGGCTGATGAATATATGATCGTATGCGCAACAGATATCAAAGATAGCCTGCAGGAATATGGCGCACAGCATACTCTGCATCTGCAGGGGAAGCGTCTGCAGCTACGTGGTGTAGATGATACGGAATATGGACAGACACGGAACAGCGGCTATTATCTTATCGTTGCGGATGAGCATGTCAAGCATGCCAAGCCGTATTTTCGAGAATGGGTGGCGAATACGAATCCTGAGACCGAGGTGTCCTGGTATCAGGATACGGTCAACCAGTTTTTTGACGATAATAAAGAGCAGGTAGGGGACAGCTATTACAGCTATGCCTCCTATCGTGTGAAGGCGAAATGGTTTGAGGAAAATGCAGTGGGCTTTGTCAGTATCTGCTTCTCCCTGTTCTATCTGTCTTTTATCTTCATCTGCATCAGTGCAACCATACTCGCCGTGCAGCAGCTTTCCGATGCTCACCGGCAGCGGTATTCCTACGCAATGCTGCATAAAATGGGGGTGAATCAAAGACAGCTTCATGCATTACTGGCTAAGCAGATTGCGGTTTATTTCATTATTCCGCTGGTACTTCCTATCGTGTATCTGCTTCCGATTATCCGTATGCTGGATGAGCTTTTCGAGATGACCTATGCCAGTGCGAATATGTTTATTTATCTGGGGGGAAGTATGCTGTTCTTCCTCGCTGTTTACGGCTGTTATTATGTGATGGCGTATCTTGGCTGCAAGAGGAATATCGATCAGATGTAATCAGAAACAGGGATTCTATACAGGAATCCCTGTTCAGTTAAAAATATCTGGCAAGACGGTTTGCGCCAAGGATAAGGGTTACCTGCTGTTCCTGCAGGGGTGACATTTATGAAACTTGTAATTCCTTCAAAATATGATATACTAACACTATTCTATTGGAGGAATGTTTATGGATATTCGTGGTTTTTTTGCTAATCTGATCTATATACTGCCTGCGGTTGCGATTGCACTTTCCGTGCATGAATTCGCACATGCATTTGTTTCCTATAAGCTGGGTGATATCTCTCAAAAGCAACGTGGCAGACTTACCCTAAATCCCCTAAAGCATTTGGATCCGTTTGGAACTCTGTCCCTGATTTTCTTTGGCTTTGGATGGGCAAAGCCGGTACAGGTGGATCCATATTTTTACCGCAATAAGAAAGACGGTATGATTTGGACCGCAATGGCGGGACCGCTGATGAATTTCATCGTCGGCTTTCTGATGGTCATATTGTATATGCTGTTCATACGCTTTGGATTGCTGTACAAAAATGAATTCACTTATTATCTGTTTCAGGTAATCGGCACAACGGCATCCATCAATATTGGTCTTGGAATTTTCAATCTGATTCCGATTCCACCACTGGATGGCTCCAAGATTCTAATGGGGATCTTAAAGGAGGAAACCTATTTCAAGCTGATGCAATATGAAATGTATCTATCCTTCATCATGATATTCCTGTTAATGTCAGGTGTTTTGGATGGCCCGCTGATTCATGCCAGAGAGGCTATTCTGGATGTGTTCGTCAAAGCGGCAAGCATGATCACCGGCCTTGGCTAAATGAAGCTGTTGTTTAATAAAGCATCACCACAGCATGCAGCGCCCTTAACAGCCCTGCAGCATGTCTGTACGGATTTCTTACTTGCAAAGGGGATTCGCCAATGGACCTATATGTCGAAAGGTGATATTATAAAGGAGCTTCCGTTTACCTATGTGCTTTTGTCAAACCATACCGTGGTTGCTTCCTTTTGCATAAAGCCGTATGAAGAGGATGCAGCGTATGCAACCCGTATTGCTGTGCATCCCGATTATCAGGGAGCAGGCATAGGAAAGGCAATCTGTACCTGGCTGAAAGGCTATGAACAGCCTGTTTATCTGGATTGCTGGAACGGTAACGAGAAATTAAAGCGCTTCTATAAGGAAAATGGCGGACACATAATTGGCGTGTTTCCGGAAGCAGATTATGAAATTTGCGTTTTTTGTTTCTAAAAAAGGGATCGTAGCGGAAATCACGTTATGATCCCTTTTCGCTGAAAGGAGAACGAAGGACTTCTAAGTCTGACAGGTTTCCTATACCGGCAAATATCTGCATATCAATCCTTTGGGGATAATGAAAAAAAGCTTCATCCAATTTTGCACATAAAAAAGGGCATTTTCCATGCCCTCTTTTCTATATTTAACCGCAGATGTGCAAACGTGTGTGTAGTATCAGGAAATTGAATGTAAGCGCACATCTTACGTTAAATACCTTATTCTACAGTGACAGACTTTGCCAGATTACGCGGCTGATCAATTTCACACCCGCGCAGCCTGGCGATTTCATATGCCATCAGCTGTAAAGGGATTACCGTCAGGATTCCCTGAATCAGCTTATCCACCTTTGGTATCACCAGCACATCATCATAATAATCCGAAGCGATATCAAGGTCATCGCTGATTAACAGCACAACATAAGCACCGCGTGCCTTAACCTCCTTGATATTGCTGATTGTTTTCTCATATAAATCCTCATCGGTCGCAAGTGCAATCACCGGTGTTCCCTTTTCAATCAGGGAAATGGTTCCATGCTTCAATTCTCCGGCAGCGTAGGCCTCGGAATGGATATAGGAAATTTCCTTCAGCTTCAGACTGCCCTCCATGGATAGTGAATAATCCAGACCGCGACCGATAAAGAAGACATCGTTGTGCTCATATATTTTTTTAGCAAATGCCTTGTACTGGTCGGAATCGATCAGCTGTTGCATATGCTGCGGCAAATCCTTTAGTTCCTTCGTAATGCGTGCCGCTTCCTCTGCATCAATATTTCCATGAACATAGGCCAGATTGCAGGCAATCAGTGATAATACGGCAACCTGTGTACAATATGCCTTTGTAGTCGCTACACAGATTTCCGGACCTGCCTTTGTATAGATAACAAAGCTCGCCTCTCTGGCGATTGTAGAGCCGACAACATTGACGATTGCCAGAGTATCCACACCGTGCTCTTTCGCAAGTTGCAATGCCGCAATCGTATCGGCGGTTTCTCCGGATTGGGATACCAGAATAACAAGAGTCTTATCCGTGAATATCGGATTTGCATAGCGATACTCACTGGCGCACACACAGTCCACATGAATCCGTGCTCTGGTTTCAATCAGAGATTTTGCAATCATCCCCGCATACATGGCACTTCCGCAGGCAACTATGTGAATATCGTTGTACTTTGCCAGATTCGGCATGGTATTCAACAGGTCCTTCATATCCACCTGCATTAAAGAATCAATCGTTTTCTTAACGACC
The DNA here is from genome assembly GCA_012317185.1 of [Clostridium] innocuum. Classification (NCBI taxonomy): domain Bacteria; kingdom Bacillati; phylum Bacillota; class Clostridia; order Eubacteriales; family Clostridiaceae; genus Clostridium; species [Clostridium] innocuum. The sequence goes on from CP048838.1 coordinate 648,762, forward strand.
TCCGGCTCCTCATGAATTTCCTTCAGCATGAAATGCTCAAAGCCATCCTTTTGAATATCCTTTATATCCAAATCGGTCACAAGGATATCGCGTTTCACAAAATCACCGTCCAGTGTCTTGATAATAATACCTTCACTGCTGCAGCGGGCAATTTCTTCATGCTCCAGAAGCAGGTATTTATTCGTATACTTCAAAAATGCGGAAATATCACTTGCAAGGAATGCCTTGTCACTTGCAACACCAAGTACAAGCGGAGAATTCTTTCGCATGGCATAGATGACATCCGCCTCATCCGCAAATATAATGGCAAATGCAAAGGAGCCGCGGAAATGATGATAAGCACATGCAAGAGCCTGCTGCTTGTCCTTTTTCAAAAAATAACAGTAGTCGATATACGCGCAGGCGATTTCACTGTCAGTGTCACTCTTGAATGTATAGCCTGCATTTTCCAGTTCTTTTTTCAGCTCATTATAGTTTTCGATAATACCGTTGTGAACCAGCGTGGTATTGCCGCTTTGATGCGGATGGGAATTGATTTCGCTCGGTTCACCATGTGTTGCCCAGCGCGTGTGTGCGATTCCCACCTGACCGCCGGCTAAGCCTACAGCCTCCATTTTTTTCTTTAGAAAGCTGACCTTGCCCTTTGCCTTAACGACCTGAACCTCGCCGTCATGTACAACGGCGACTCCGGCAGAGTCATAGCCTCGATACTCCAGAGCCTCCAGACCCTCAATTAAAACACTATTTGAGATATTGCATAATCCCGCATAGCCTATGATTCCACACATAAATTGTCCTCCATTTTCGTTATTGTTTATTTTATGATGAAACTGCATACTAAAAAAATGTGTTTGTATACGCATGTACTGCAATACGTATACGCAAATTCGTAAAAAGCATGATAAAAAAATGAAAATTCTGTTGTATGAGTTGATATGATATATAAATGTGTGATGAAATCAGTTTTGTAGCAGTATGATCTTGCTTTTGTCTGAAATCTTTCGATCCACACATAACCGTAACAGTACCCGCCGAATCTTTCGATAACTGTTATCCTCGTCAACCACGTAGGTCCTGGCGCTCATTACTATATTCCTCATGTCCCTCCCTGAAACATAATAACTGTTACTAGTATACTATACTTTTATGAGAATGCAACTTAAATTTTTTATAAATTTAGCTTCTCAAGGAAGGATTTTAAAAAAGAAGGTGTCGAATATAACAGGGATTCTTACTCACTTTGGGTGCAAGTATAAATAAGGAAAAATGAGGAAGTAATTATCCTGTGAATTTAGAAACTTCATGTTTTCTTTCTTTTAAACTGTTTTATCAATTCTCCTTTCCAAGTAAAAACCTTAGCATAGATTTCACGGCTTATTATCAGAAACGGGTGTAACTTTTCCGGTTCCATGTACGCATTCACCAAGCTTTCATGCTCCTTGTTATTTAATGACAGTACAGCTTCTGCAGAATACATCGCCTATCATTTGTTCAAGATGTATAAATTAAATACAATATCCTTGTTTACAATTTCTGCATTAAAATAAAACCTTCATTTTATTTCAGAAAATTTCCATAAAATGTTAAGAAAACGCTTGCATTTATTTTCGTGTCCTAGTATTATATGGTATAGACCAAGTGGTATATACCATTTGCGATGAATGTGGCAATGACCATCACAGCACTACTGCAGATTAGGAAGAGAGAGGAAAGAGACAAATGAAAAAAACGTTATTTATGGGTGCTTTAGCACTTACAATCGCTACATCCATGGTTGCGGGAACCATGGCCGTTTACACACATGCAGATACACTTGCCGGAACAACGAATGATACGGTAAGCGCGAAAAAGTTTTATATAAACTCTACTGCAACGGATAAAATTAACATAAAGCTGGCTCCGGGAAACGAAGAATTCTGGGATTTCCAAGTAACGAATCATAAGGATCATATCGTTACCGAGGTTCCGATGGATTTGAAGCTGAAGGTGGATTTGAAAAATGCAGCGGCACTGCCCGATCTTGTATGCACGTTATATCGCGTGGATGGTGAAAAGAATGTCGCACTGGCAAGCGGAACAAGAGCAGATGGCAGTACAACGATTGAATTAGAGAAGCTCGGTGAATTTGCTCCGAATGTTGAAAAAGACAGCACCTATAAGCTTGGTTTCTATTGGAAGGATACGGCTGGAAGCAATGATGCGCTGGATACGGCAATCGGTAGTGATGGCGCTATTAAAGATGACGGACAGGCGAATCCTGGAGACACGCTATCCGGTATTTCTGTAACAGTGACCGGTACGCAGACCACGGATGCAGCAATCTTGCAGAGTATGAACCAGCCGGAATATAAGCCCGCCAATAAATAAGTAAGGAACATTCAGAAATATGAAGCAGGATGTGTATACCAGCGAAGCACAGCTGCAGGCAATGCTGGACGAACTGGAGCATGCACATGATCTCGACAGCAAGGCACATACGCGCATTGCCAGAAGAAAGCTGTTCAAGCTGATTGGTAATCTGGCAGGCGTGCTTATCATTGCCTTTCTGTTTATCACATGGCTGCAGGTGGAGGATGCAAGAAGCAGGGGAGAGGTACCGACTGTATGCGGTTATCAGATATATGAAGTGAAAACCGGCAGTATGGTGCCGACCATCCCTGTGAAATCACTCATCCTCTCCCGCATTCCAAAGGACGCGGCAAAGCTTGCGGCCGGTGATATTGTCACCTTTCAGGATAACGGGGTAACCATAACACACCGTATTGTTGAGGTGATAGAGGAGAAGGGATCAATCAGCTATCGTACCAAGGGCGATAATCCCGCTAATTCTGTAGACCCCAATATCCTCACACCGGATCGCATACAGGCCGTTTATGTGATGAAGCTACCCTTTCGGTTCACGTCGGAAAGTGATTAGGTGATTGCTATGGATCAAACGAAGAAACGCTCTCAATGTGTGCTGATGGAGCACGTCGGCTCCATGGAATATTATCAGAGTCCGCAGCAGGAACCGCAGCAGGTGTTTTCGGATATCAACTTTGAGGCACTGGAGGGCGAGGTGTGGGCAATCCTTGGCACCAGTGCGTTTGAGGTGCGATTGCTGCTGGAAATTATAGCAAATGCAAGACCCTACAAGGACGGACGCTGTGTACTTGCGCAAAAGGGCATGATGCGCAAAAAAAGAACCATCCTTCCACATGTATATTATATAGGAAGTACAAATATGCTGTTTACCAATATGAATGTACTGGAGTATCTGATGTATATCACAGCGCGTGAGCAGGGGGATGCGGCAGTCAGGCAGAAACGTATACTGGAGAAAATCATGGAACTGAACATGGGCTATGTCGCGTTATCCGTAATAGGAAATCTCACACCGTCTGAGCGATCTGTGGTCACGCTTCTTGTATCACTGTTCACGGAAAGTAAACTGATTATCTGGAATCTGGCACGGTTGGAATACGATGAACGCAGTCTTCAGGCAATTGCCGCAATCTGTGAAGAAATTCGGAAACAGAAGCGAACACTGCTGTTTTCCACATTCGACTATCAGCTGATCGAACGTTGTGCAACGCATATCGCTCCTTTATATGATGGCAGGCTGCTCTATACGGGAACGGTAGAAGCCTTTGTGCAGACCTGGGATCACCTGAGTACGATTATACAGGATGCACATATTACAGCTATACGAAATGCGATAGAAACGGCGCACAGCGACTATACGGTTCTGGAACGGGATCAAACGTTATATGTTTGGGATCAGGAACAGAAAACGGATACCTATCACAGCATCTGGAAACTGCTTACCGAGCATCAGCTGCATCCGGATAGTATCCGCCGCCATCCACTGTGTGTGGAAAATGCCTGGAAGGAAATAAGAAACCATCATGATTTACAACCATAATATAATTACAAAGGAACAGAAGCAGGCGTTTGTGGAAAGAAAAGAGAGCCGCAACAAGATTTTCTTTTACGGCATCATCGTAGCGCTTTTAACCTTTTCCCTGCATTTTATGTTACAGACCCTAACGCGCAGCGTACTGTCCACCGCCCTGCCGCAACTGATGATGCCAAGCTACTTTTCCACACTCTCCCTGTATATTGTTATGGCCTTTATCTTATACACGGCCTACATGATCCGTTATTATGATTTTCTGACCTATGCGGAAATCTCACAAAATAAATGGTATACTCTGGCAAAAAACGGTTATGCGCCTCATCGCATGATTCTCGTCAAGCTGCTGACGCGGTTGTCCGAGGTGATTGCCTACTATACCATCGGTTTTTTGGCAACGCTGTTTCTGACCATGTTTCTGAAATATCCGTTTGTCGTATCATATATGCTTCCCTTATATATATGCGGACTGATTGATCTGATCTTTTTGTCCCTGATCACCATGAGCGCCTCTTTGTTCATCAGCCGTCAGAGGAATGCACGGTATGTGATTATCATTGGTGCGATATGCATCTGGATGCTGCGACTGCAATGCGGTTATTATCATCTGATCAGTGATCGTATATGGATGAGCACACCCGGGAATTTATTTGATCTGTCGCAATGCTCCTACCTGTTGTACTTTATCATTATGATTATCCTCTGTGTTCTAGTGGTTGTCTTTCGGGCGAAGCGAATTGCTCAGTATACTAATTTTCCGTTTTATGAACGGGATATGGATATGGGTGAGGATGTGAATATCGTTGTTCTTCAGGAGGACGGATATCGTGAGGTCGAGGAGCAGTATGTACGCAGACAGCGCAGAAAGGGAATGGATACACTGGTGAATCTGGCCATGGTTTTACTAATCACGGCCGGTGTTCTGATCAATGTGTTCGTGCTGTTTGTATCCTTATCCTCACCGGAGCGGGAAACCAACTACTTCGGTGTGATACCGTTTGTCTTCCATACGGAATCCATGGAGCCGCAGATTATGTATAATGATCTGGCGTTCTTTGATGCAATCGACAAACAGGAGCCACTGCATGCCGGGCAGAGTGTTCTGTACCATGAGGATGACGGTCCGCAGGTCGCAAGCATCAAGGCGGTAAAGGGAGAAAAGCTTTCCGTTGATATTTTGAAGTATACGGACGATGTGAAAAAAGGAGCCTATGAAAAAGTTATAGCACGCGATGCGGTCTATGGACGCTACAGCGGAAGAAGCCGATGGCTGGGGGTAATTATTCTGTTTGCCAATACTGTTTTAGGTAGACTGATTCTATTGTTGATTCCGGCGTTTATGCTGTATTACTACAAACCGATTCTCGCCTATCTGAAAAAGAAAGGGTTTATTACAGAGTAAGGAGGAATGCAGGAATGAGAAATTATGCAATACTTGCTGCTGTTCTGCTGTGCGCGATTGTGCTATCTTCCGTTTCGGATAGCGCCGCAGTCTATACGCATTCTCAATCCTACAGCGGTGAGCTTACCTTTCACCGAGAAATTACGATCGATGATTTCTTTCACTATGAAATGGTGGATACTGTGGCAGACAGCACCGCCGTTTATGACAAGGAACAGAAAAGCATTATCCTGCAAAATGAATCGGGAGCTTTTATACAGCATACCAAGCTACCCGCAAAGGGGGATTACATGGCCTCAGTGGAACTGACATCAATTATGCCGGATACCCTGCAATCCATCGCCTTTCAATTTGGCGGCTCTGCGAATGTGACCAGTGAAGGAGAGGAAGGCAGAACGAACTATACTGCAATGGGGAATATTTTGAAGTTTGAGGACAATGGGGATCTTGTGATTATCAATCAGGGATTTCAGAAAAATCTCAATCAACATGATCAGTATGTGGAGTATTCCAATCATCAGGTATATCATCGGATTCCAAAAGCCGAACTGCCTGCTTTGAATGGCCGTCCGGTTACGCTTCGGGTGTTTGTGAAATATAACAGAGATAATGAAAACTGCTCCATTTATATCGTGATTAACGATACTCTGCTAAATAAGGATGCTTTGATTCCGGCAGGCAGAGCAATGAATACCCAGTTTGCGGATCAGGTGGGCGCTAATCAGATCATCACAGGTGTATCCTCCTATGGCGCTGGTAAGCAGGTCACCTTTACAAAGCTGAAAATCGAACCTTGGGATGGAGAACGAAGCTCTGTTTATTAAAGCAGGGCTTTTTTTTTAATCAAAAGCCATATCGGAATGCTGCCGATATGGCTTTTACCCGTTGAATAAGAAAAATCCTGACTATTACAAACTGCATTGCAAGAAAAACAGATGGAGCACTGTAATAAATTACATAATGTCATGAAAATGTGTGAAAAATTTGCAGAAAACACTTGAAAAAGAATCCGTGAGCGAATATAATAGAACTATCAATTTTAACGGTAATTGATATAAGGAAAATGAAAAGAGGAGAGAGGAACATGGGAAATTTTAAGAAATTTATGGCCATGGCAGCAGTCAGCTGTATGGCTTTGACAACGATGACAGCCTGTGGAAACAGCGGTGATGCAGGCTCCGGTGATGGAGATACAAACGAAATCAAAATCGGTTTAAACTATGAGCTGTCCGGGGAGACAGCAAACTATGGTACGCCGGAATATAACGGCTCCATGCTGGCCATTAAACAGGCAAATGCAAACAAGGACAACAAGTTCAGCTATAAGGCAATAAAAGGGGATAATAAATCACAGGCGGATGAATCCACAAACGTAGCTACCAAGCTGATTACATCCGATGGTGTAAAGGGGATTGTAGGACCGGCAACCTCCGGCGCTTCTGCGGCAACCTATCAGATTGCTACCGATAATAAAGTGCTGGTTGTTTCACCATCCGCAACTGCAACCAATGTGACGCTGCAGGACGGTAAGACGAAGGAAAGCGTGTATCCGTATGTATTCCGTGTCTGCTTCGAAGACCCTTATCAGGGAGCTGCCATGGCAGTCTATGCTAAGGATACCTTAAAGAAAACCAAGGCTGCTGTCATTTCCGACTCCAGCTCTGATTATGCAAAAGGTTTATCAAAAGCATTCCAGGATAAATTCAAGGAAAAAGGCGGAAACATCGTAACCGAGCTGAACTATCAGGCAAAGGATACCGATTTCAACGTACAGCTGACAAAAATCAAGGGAATGGACTTTGATGTGATCTATATCCCAGGCTATTATAATGAGGTAGGTCTGATTATCAAGCAGGCTCGTGAAATGGGAATTGATGTACCAATCGTCGGCGGTGACGGATTCGATTCTACCGACCTTGTGAAGCTGGCAGGAAACAAGAACCTGAACGATGTATTCTTTACAACAGCCTATACAACCGTGGATGCAAGTGATGCACTGACACAGTTTATTGCGGACTACAAGAAAGAATATAATGAAGATCCAAGCATGTTCTCCGCTCTGGCATATGATGCGACGAACGTCTTGATTCAATCCTTTGAAAAAGCAGGAAGTGCAGATACGGAAGCAGCACAGAAGGCTATGACTGAGCTTGATTTCAAGGGAGTAACCGGAGATTTCACATTTGATGAAACACATACACCGAAGAAGGCTGCACTTGTTGTTGAGCTGGTAGACGGCGAACAGAAAAATGCAGTTGAAGTTGATCCAAACAAATAGTAGAATACGATGAAGTATAGAATAGGGGAAAGATATTCTTTCTCCTATTTTCCAGTATAGAGGGGTGAAGTTATGACAGAATTTTTTCAACAGCTGGTAAACGGTCTTTCCATTGGCAGTATCTATGCTCTGATTGCATTGGGATATACGATGGTGTATGGCATTATCAAGCTGATCAATTTTGCGCATGGTGATATTTACATGCTTGGTGCCTATGTGGGATTCATCTCCATAGCACAGTTACATTTGGGCTTTTTTCCGGCACTGCTGCTGGCCATGGTGGTATGCGGTGTGCTGGGTGTTATTATTGAACGCATAGCGTATAAACCACTGCGTAATGCTACACGAATTGCGGCATTGATTACGGCAATCGGTGTCAGCTATTTTCTGGAATATTCCACACAGAAGATCATGGGGCCGGGGGTTAAAACCTATCCGTCTGTATTGAGCAATCAAACCTTCCATGTGTTCGGCATCCAGATTCAGATGCAGCAGATTTACATTCTGGCGATCACCATCATTCTGATGCTCGCATTGCAGTTTATCGTACGCAAGACGAAAATCGGACGCTCCATGCGTGCTGTTTCCGTGGATGCGGATGCGGCAAAGCTGATGGGGATCAATGTGGACGCAACGATTTCCTATACCTTTGCCATCGGTTCCGCACTGGCCGGAGCCGGCGGTGTTCTGGTTGGTATGTATTACAATACGATCAACCCGCTGATGGGAATGGTTCCCGGTATCAAGGCGTTTGTCGCTGCGGTATTCGGCGGAATCGGTATCATTCCGGGTGCGATGTTCGGCGGCTTCTTCATCGGCATTGTAGAGGCGCTTGTCACAGCATACGGAAGCTCCTTATATAAGGATGCCGTTGTATATGCCATTTTGATTCTGATTCTCATCATCAAGCCGGCAGGACTGCTGGGCAAAAATGTGAAAGAGAAGGTGTAGGCGTATGAAACATATCTTTAGTAAGCTGAACCTTTGCTGGATTTTATTCACAACGGCATTGTTAACGATCATCACGCTGCTCATGCAGGGCGGTGTGATCAACTTCTATTATCAGAGTACCTTATATACCATTGGAATCAATATGATTCTGGCAATCTCCCTGAATCTGATCATCGGTGTGACCGGTCAGTTCTCTCTGGGACATGCCGGCTTTATGTGTATCGGTGCCTATGCGGCTGCCATCATTACCAAGGCAACACCGAATCTGGGCGGCTTTGCGCTTGCCGTTGTGATCGGCGGTGTGATCTCCGCGCTTGTCGCTCTGGTTGTTGCGATACCAACCCTGCGCTTGAAGGGGGACTATCTGGCGATTGCGACGCTTGGTTTTTCTGAAATCGTTCGTATCATCGTATTGAATATGACGATTACCAACGGAGCTGCCGGACTGTTCGGTATTCCGAAGCTGACGACCTGGCCGCTGCTGCTGTTCTGCCTGATCGTATCCCTGTTAATTGTACTGAACTTTTCACGCAGTGCACCCGGGCGTGCCTGTATTTCCATCCGTGAGGATGAAATAGCATCCGAGGCAATGGGAATCAATACGACAAAATATAAGACAATCGCCTTTGTGATCGGCGCCGTTCTGGCATCCCTGGCAGGTGCCTTGTATGCCTGCAACTTCTATGTTGTAAAGCCTGACCTGTTCACCTTCAATAAATCCGTGGACATTCTGATTCTGGTTGTATTCGGCGGTATGGGAAGCTTTACCGGTTCCATTGTAGCGGCGGTTGTTATCGGCTTTATCAATATGTATCTTCAGAATTTCGCAGATGTCCGTATGATTATTTACGGGGCAGCACTGGTACTGATCATGGTCTTTCGTCCGGAGGGCCTGTTTGGAACCAAGGAATTTACCTTCTCGGGTCTGCTGAAGCGGTTCTCGAAAAAGAAGGAGGTGCGTTAATATGGCATTGTTGAAGGTCAGCGGACTGACAAAGAACTTTGGTGGTCTTTGTGCGGTATCCAATGTAAATATGGAAATCAATGAACAGGAGCTGATTGGACTGATTGGTCCAAACGGTGCCGGAAAGACGACGCTGTTCAACCTGCTTACCGGTGTTTATGAACCGAGTGAGGGGAAAATCGAGCTGAATGTCGATGGCGCGATAAAGGAAATCGGTGGTATGAAGCCGTATGCGGTAACGCGTATGGGGCTGGCGAGAACCTTCCAGAATATCCGTCTGTTTAAAAATCTGACAGCGCTGGATAATGTGAAAATCGCAATGCATAAGAATATTAAATACGGAACCCTGCAGGCAATCCTGCGTACACCAAACTATTATCGTGAGGAGGAACGTGTGGAGCAGCAGGCAGAGGAGCTGTTAAAGGTGGTTCATCTGTACGACAAGCGAAATGAGCTTGCCAGCAACCTTCCCTATGGGGAACAGCGCCGTCTGGAAATCGCCAGAGCGCTTGCCACAAAGCCGAAGGTATTGTTTCTGGATGAACCGGCAGCCGGTATGAATCCACAGGAAACAGCAGATCTGACCAGACTGATTCACCAGATCAAGGATGACTTCCATCTGACGGTGATCCTGATTGAGCATGATATGTCGCTGGTCATGACGATTTGTGAGCGCATTTATGTGCTGGATTATGGAAAATGCATTGCCAACGGCGTTCCGGAAGTGATTAAGAATGACAAGCGCGTCATCAAGGCGTACTTGGGGGAGGATATTTAAGATGCTGAAGGTAGAAAAATTAAATGTCCACTATGGCGTGATTCATGCATTGAAGGATGTATCCATGGAGGTTAAGGAAGGCGAAATCGTTTCGCTGATCGGTGCCAACGGCGCCGGTAAGACAACGCTGCTTCAAACCATCAGCGGCCTGCTGAAGAAGACGAGCGGAGAGGTTGTGTTCCTTGGAAAATCCATGAACAAGGTCAGTGCCAAGAATATCGTAAAGGAAGGTATCACACAGGTACCGGAGGGACGGCATATCTTCTCCGGTATGAGTGTATATGAAAATCTTCTGATGGGTGCCTATCTGCGTAAGGACAAGGACGGCATCAAAGCGGATCTGCAGGATATCTACCAGCGGTTTCCGATTCTGGAGAAGCGAAGCTCACAGGATGCTTCCACCTTATCCGGAGGAGAACAGCAGATGCTGGCGATGGGAAGGGCACTGATGGCCCGACCGAAGATTCTGCTGCTGGATGAGCCGAGCATGGGGCTTGCGCCGATTCTGGTAAAGGAAATCTTCAACATCATCAAGGATATCAATGAAAAAGGGACAACCGTTCTGCTTGTTGAACAGAATGCAAAGATGGCATTGTCCATTGCGGATCGTGCCTATGTTATGGAAACCGGCAATATCGTCATGACGGGAACCGGTGCAGAACTGGTCAACAGTCCGGAAATTCAGAAAGCATACCTGGGAGGATAATACTATGTACGTAAAAAACAGAATGACAAAGCATCCGATCTGTATCGATGTGAACAGTAAAATCAGCGATGTTGTCGATATCATGAGTGAAAAGGAGCTGCACCGTATTCCGGTCATCAGCGGCAAAAAGCTGGTCGGACTGGTTACGGAGGGCATGATTTCCAAAAAGGGTGCCAGCAAGGCAACCAGTCTGAGTATTTATGAGCTGAATTACCTGCTTTCAAAGACAAGCGTGGACGCGATTATGATTCGCGATGTTATCACGATTCACGAGGACCGTTTTCTGGAGGATGCGGCACTGCTGATGTATAAGCATGATATCGGCTGTCTGCCGGTTGTCAATGATGCCAATGAGGTTGTCGGTATTCTGACCAGCAACGATGTTCTTTCTGCATTCCTGGATATTCTGGGCTATCGTACAAGCGGAAGCCGTGTCTGCATTGAAGTCAAGGACGAGCTGGGAACGATCGGTAAAATCTCGGAAATCTTTGTCCGCAATAACTGCAATATCACCCATCTGGGGGTATACTCCCAGCACAACGGCTTTGCGGATATGATCATCCGTATTGATACCTTCCAGACAGACGCGTTGGCAAGTGATCTGGAAGCAAATGGATACAAGGTGTTGAGTATTACCAAAAATCCGAATTAACACAGCGGGATATAGTCATCGGGAGTATCCTTCTATTATAGAATGAGAAAAGGGGTTGTTTGAATGCCAAAGTATATCATCAAACGTGTGCTGATCGGATTTGTGACACTGTTTGTATTAGCCAGCGTTACATTTTTTCTGATGAAGGCAACGCCGGGATCACCATTTTCCCTGGCGAAGTATAAGACACCGGAGGCACTGGCTGCCGCAGAGGCAAAGTATAATCTGGATAAGCCGCTGATGGAGCAGTATGTGATCTACCTGAAGGGGGTCGCACAGGGGAATCTCGGAGAAAGTATGATCAATACCGGACGCAGCGTTTCCTATTATATTAAAACCGGCTTTCCGGTAACCGCACGTCTGGGGCTGATTGCCTTTGTCCTGGCACTGGTGGGAGGAATCGCACTGGGAACCGGGGCAGCATTGTCACGGCATAAGTGGGTGAACAACCTGTGTATGTTTGTGGCGACCATCGGTGTCAGCGTACCGTCATTTCTGATTGCGATGATCATGTTGATCGTATTCGGTGTGCAGCTGCATATTCTGCCGTTTATCGGCTTGAACAGTCCGCTCAACTATATCATGCCGGCGCTTTCACTTGCGTTTTATCCCATCGCTATGATTGCCAGATTGACCCGTTCCAGTATGCTGGAGGTTATGAATCAGGATTATATCATCCTGGCACGCTCCAAGGGAACACCGTATAAGAAGGTTGTCATCAAGCATGCCTTGAAGAATGCCATGCTGCCGGTGGTGACCTATGCAGGTCCGATGTTCGCCTTCATGCTGACGGGAAGCTTCGTCATCGAGAGTGTTTTCTCGATACCGGGTATCGGCAGTGCATTTGTATCCTGTATTACAACACGAGATTATCCGATTATCATGGGGCTGACGATATTCCTTGGTTTTCTTGTCATCACCTTTAATCTGATTACAGATATCCTGTCCGCCATCATCGATCCGCGGATCAAGCTGGATTAGGAGGTGAAGGCTATGAGTGATAAATTATTGCAGGAAGAATTGAGCGACGATCTGTTTGAACGTCTGGATGATTCTGAAAAAAATGCGGAAAAAATAGCATATGAAAGCCGGACCTATCTGGCGGATGCATGGCATCGGTTCCGACAGAACAAGCTGGCATTTGTAGGCTTCTGCTTCCTGATGTTCATGCTGCTGTGTGCGATTATCATACCAATGGTATCCCCCTATACCTATGACGGACAGAATCTGGAGCTGCGCAATATAGGTCCGTCTCTTCAGCATTTGATGGGTACCGATAAATTCGGTCGTGACATTCTGGTTCGTATCATGTGGGGCGGACGTGTTTCCTTAAGCGTCGGCTTTGCGGCAGCGCTGATTTCTCTTGGTGTCGGTGTTCTCTACGGAGGAATTGCCGGCTACTTCGGCGGTAAAATTGATATGGCAATGATGCGGTTTGTGGATATGATGTATTCCATCCCGGATATGCTGTATGTCATTATGATCGTTGTGGTCATGGGACCGTCGATGAGCTCCATTCTGATCGGTATCTGTATTTCGTCCTGGATGGGGATGGCCCGGCAGGTACGAGCACAGGTCATGACGCTGAAGGAACAGGAGTTTTCCCTTGCAGCCAAGGTGCTGGGAGCGGGAACCGGACGTATTATTTTCAAGCATCTGATTATCAACAGCATGGGGCCGATCATCGTATCTGTCACGATGCTGGTTCCAAGTGCGATATTCTATGAAGCCTTTCTGGGCTTTCTGGGAATCGGTCTGAGCGCACCGCAGGCAAGCTGGGGAACGCTGGCCAATGAGGCAAGAAGTACCCTGACCTCGTATCCGCTGCAGACACTGTGGCCGATTCTGGCAATCTGTCTGACGATGCTTGCTTTAAACTTTATCGGTGACGGTCTGGGGGATGCCCTGGATCCGAAGAAAAAGAAGAAGTAGGGAGGGAATCATATGAGTATGCTGGAAATACAACACCTCTCTACCGATTTTGAAACAGAAAACGGTATGGTACACGCCGTGCGTGATGTGTCTTTGTCTGTGGATAAGGGAGAGGTTTTGGGAATCGTAGGAGAATCCGGTTCCGGAAAGAGTCAGACGATGTTTTCCGTTATGGGGCTGCTGTCAGGCAACGGAATCGTGAAGGATGGCAGTATCACCATTGACGGCAAGGAAATATCGCCAAAGGCTTTTTCCGACCGTAAGGAATATGAACAGGTAATGGATCACATCCGCGGAAATGATCTGGCAATGATCTTTCAGGACCCGATGACCTTTCTGAATCCGGTTCTGCGTATTGAAACGCAGTTAATGGAGCCGATTCTGAATCACATGGATATATCAAAGGAAGAAGCGAAAAAGCGCGCAATCGAATTGATGCGTAAGGTTGGTATTCCTTCTCCGGAGGCCAGAATACGACAGTATCCGCATCAGTTTTCCGGTGGTATGCGGCAGCGTATCATCATCGCAATCGCGCTGGCCTGCGATCCGAAAATCATTATCGCGGACGAGCCGACAACGGCGCTGGATGTGACCATACAGGCACAGGTTCTGGAATTGATTTCCCATCTGAAGGAGGAAATTGATTCCGGTATTATCATGATTACGCATGATCTTGGTGTTGTGGCGAGTATCTGTGATCGTATCGCGATTATGTATGGTGGAAAAATCGTTGAAACCGGGACGGTATTTGAAATCTTTGAGCATCCGCAGCATCCGTATACGATCGGTCTGCTGTCCTGTATTTCCAATCCGAATGAGCTGGAAAAAAAGGAATTGCATCCGATTCCCGGAAGTCCTCCCGATTTATTGAATATTCAGGAGAATTGTCCGTTTGCGGATCGCTGTGCAGCTGCAATGAAAATATGCAAGCTGCATATGCCGCAGGAAACACAGATATCTGCTACGCATCGCTGTTCCTGCTGGCTGCAGCATCCCAAGGCACACAAAGGTGGTGAAGTCCAATGAGTGATGCAGTATTGAAGGTGGAAAACCTGAAGGTGCATTTCCCGGTCAAGGGCGGCCTGTTCACAAAAAAACAGGTAGTAAAGGCCGTGGACGGCGTCAGCTTTGAAATCTATCCGAGAGAAACCTTCGGACTTGTTGGAGAAAGCGGCTGTGGAAAAAGTACCACCGGTCGTGCAATCGTCAAGCTTTATGAGCCTACAAGCGGAACGGTGTATTACCATGGAGAGGATGTTACGAAAATCAAAGGCAGCCATCTCGCGGAATTCCGCAGGAATGTACAGATGATTTTTCAGGATCCCTATGCAAGTCTGAATCCGCGTATGACGGTGGGAGAAATCATTCGCGAGCCGATGGATATTCATCATATTTTCAACACGAAGGAAGAGCGGGAACAGCGGGTTCGCGAGCTGCTGGATATTGTCGGGCTGAAGCCGGATCACATCCGCCGTTACCCGCATGAATTTTCCGGTGGACAGCGGCAGCGTATCGGAATCGCTAGAACGCTTGCCCTGAATCCGCAGTTCATCGTCTGTGATGAGCCGATTAGTGCACTGGATGTTTCCATACAGGCACAGGTCATCAATCTGCTGGAGCATATACAGAAGGAGATGGGGATTTCCTATCTGTTTATTGCACATGATTTGAGCATGGTAAAGCATATATCCGACCGAATCGGTGTCATGTATCTGGGAAATCTGGTGGAAATCGGAGAGAGTGACGATGTGTATCATCGACCGCTGCACCCGTATACACAGGCTTTATTGTCAGCGGTACCGATTCCCGATCCCCGTGTTGCTAGAGAAAAAAAGCGCATCGTACTGGAGGGCGAGCTGCCGAGTCCGCTGGATACCCCGAGCGGCTGCGTATTCCGTACCCGCTGTCCCAATGCCACAGAGCGCTGTGCCAGGGAAAAACCGGGAATGGTAAACGTTGGAAAACGAACGGTTGCCTGCTTCCTGTATGAAAAATAATGTAATCATATAAAAGGAAAACGAAGCACTGTCCATCCGGCTGTGTTTTCGTTTTTTTGAAAGAAAGGAAAAGGTATGGTATGCGGCGATCATTCCTGCTGCATATGATACCGGGAGGAAACATCATGAACAAGGGTTTACTGTTTGTATTAACCGGCGCCAGCAGTGTGGGAAAAAAGGATATCCGTGACCGGCTGCTTGGTGATGAACAACTGCATCTGAATTATTCCATTTCCATGACGACCCGTCCAAAACGCGGGGAGGAAGTGGATGGCAGGGATTATTATTTTGTCAATCATGAAGCCTTTGCGCAGGCTTTGCGAAATCGTGAGCTGCTGGAGTATACAGAGTTTGACGGCTATTACTATGGAACACCAAAGCATCAGGTGGATTTCCTGCTAAATAGTGGGAAAAATGTCATGGTTGAGGTGGAAGCACAGGGTGTGGGACAGATCAAGCTACAATATCCGGATGCTTTGTGCGTATTCGTGGAACCGGAAAGCATGGAGGAGCTGGAGAAACAGATCATGTTACGGTATCGGGACGATGCTGCCAGCGCACAGCGCAGAATTTCCAAGGCGCTGGTTGAACTGGAATTATCATCACTGTTTCGTCATACGGTTAAAAATACGGATGTCGATGCGGCATATGAGGAAATCCGCAGATTACTGGATGAGCATATGCGTGAAAGAGGAAACAAGGCATGAAGAAACGCATAGAGAAAAACGACCTCTATCAGCTGCACCTGCTGAGCGGTTTGAAAGCATCTCCTTCCGGGAACCGTCTGGTTTATGTGCATACGCAGATGGCGAAAGCAAGTGATACGTATGAAAAAAGTCTGTGGCTGCTGGAGGGAGGTAAGAATTTCTGTATCTATCAGAAGCAGCAGTTTTCCACCTTCCTGTGGGAAGATGAGCATACACTGCTGATCCAAAAGCCTGTCGGGGAACAGAAAACGGAATTTGTTCGTCTGCATCTGGATACCTTATGTACCACACCGGCCTTTACGATATCTGCGAATGTTGTACAGCTGCAAAGGATAAGTGAACAGCGTTATGCTTATCTGGCAGAAGAATCCGTACAAAAAAATAATGACGATGACACCATCGTACTGACACAGATTCCATTCTGGGATAACGGTGCCGGATATATTAGCGGGAAGCGAAACCACCTGTATGTCTTTGAAGAGAAAAGTCAGATATCCACAGCGTTGTTTAAAGGAAACTGGCATGTGGAAAACCTGACGGTTTCAAATTCGCAAATTGTGTGCAGTGCACAGGAGTATTCCACAAAGAAACCGCTGACGCAGGGAGTTTTCACCTTTTCCACAGAAGCTATGGAAAGAAGGGAAATTCTTCCCTGTGATGAAATGCGCATAGAGTGTGTTGTCTGTGAGGAGGATACGGTTGTTTTCACAGGAACGGATATGCAGAGGTATGGCAATGAAGAGGCGGCGGATTTCTATGTCTGGACGAAAGAACAGGGGCTTAAAAAGCTGCTGGATTGCGAGCATTACGCATATTGCAATATTGTGACCGACTGCCATGTCGGAGCCTCCACGTCCATGCTGATGAAGGATCAGATTGTATACCATTTGAAAAACGAAGAGGGACGCTGTCTGCTGTATGCGCTGTCCATGGATGGTGAGGACATCTGTCTGACACCAAAAGCCAATGTGATACGTGATATCGCCTTGGCGAAACAGGGCTGTTATACATTGGAAATGGAAGAAAATGCATTGGAGGAAATCTATTTCCGTAAATCTGATGAATGTCAGAAACTGACAATATGGAATGCGGAGTACTTACAGACACATACATGTGCACAGCCAAAGGAAGTCCTGTATACCAATCGTGACAAAGGCACACAGAAGGGATGGATTCTGTATCCCGCCGATTATGAGGAAGGGAAGCGCTATCCGGGTCTGTTGAGTATCCACGGAGGACCGCGCTGTGCATTTGGAAATGTGTTCAATCATGAAATGCAGATGTTCGCATCCATGGGCTATATGGTGTTTTATACAAACCCAAGAGGCAGCGATTCCTTTGGTGAAGAATATGCGGATTTGCGGGGGAAATACGGTACGATTGATTATGAGGATCTGATGGCGTTTACAGATGAAGTAATTCAGGAAACCCCTGCACTGGAGAGTGAACGCTTAGGCGTGCTTGGCGGAAGCTATGGCGGTTTTATGACAAACTGGATCATCACGCAGACAGAGCGCTTCAAGGCTGCGGCTTCCCAGCGAAGTGTTGCGAACTGGATTTCGGATTTTGGTACCAGCTGCATCGGCTATAGCTTTGATCCCAATGAGATGCAGACCACGCCATGGAAGGACGTCATGAAAATCTGGAAGGCTTCTCCGCTGGCCTATGCGGACTGTGTTAAGACACCGACGCTGTTCATCCATTCACTGGAGGATTATAATTGTCCGTTGAGCGAGGGACTGCAGATGTTTACAGCCTTGCAATATCATGATGTGGAAAGCCGCATGTGTCTGTTTCCAGAAGAGAATCATGAATTGAGCAGAAGTGGAAAACCGAAGCACAGACTGCGCAGACTGCAGGAAATGGCAGAGTGGTTTGACGCACATTTGAAATGAGCAGGAGAGCGGTTATCATGCGCAGTTGATAATCGCTTTTTTGTGTTCTTACAGATTGCTGTTCCTAGTTTCTGTATGTTATGTTTTATGAATGAGCGTCAGTAAACTATCGTATTATAGGAATTTATTGAATATCCTGATATAGTTTTAAAAGGGCTTCTTTTCTGAATTTAAGCAAAACTCATTATCGATTATAATCGAAAAAAATAGAGAAAATGATATAATTTCGATTATAGTCGATATACAGTTGAAATTATATCTTATTTCGATTATAATCGAAATAAGAGGTGATGCTCATGCTATATCGTGAGAACTATATTCAAAAGATAGCTGGTTTTAAAGATATGGATGTAATTAAGGTTATAACCGGACTTCGCAGAAGTGGAAAATCGACAATTATGAGACAGGTTCAGGAATACTATGAAAAAACAGGAATTTCACCTAATCAGATACTTTACTATAATTTTGAATCTTATGAATACATCGACCTGTTAGATGATAAGAAGCTATATATGCATATTAAGAATGAAGTTCAACATATTCAAGGTTGCTGCTATTTGTTCTTAGATGAAATTCAAAATGTAAAGAATTGGCAAAAATGTATCAATGCCCTGCAGGTTGATGTACGATGCGATATATACATTACAGGTTCAAACGCCAAGCTATTATCAGGGGAACTAGCTACTTATATTGCAGGAAGATTTGTTGAAATTAAGGTTTTTCCATTTTCGTTTAAAGAATATGCTGCTGCGCAAAAGGATCAGAATAGAGAGATAATATCAAAGGTTTTATTTCAGGAATATTTGCAGTATGGAGGAATGCCGTTTGTAAGTTATTTAAATGATAAAGAAAAGTTCAAAGAATATATGAGCGGGGTCTTTTCTACGATTGTATTAAATGATATGATTTCAAGAAATAATGTTCGAAATCCATTGATTATGGAACGGGTTTTAACGTATGCAGTTGATAATATAGGACATTTGATATCAGCCTCAAGCATTGTTAAATATTTAAAAAATGAGCAATTAAAAGTCAGTATAGATACCGTTATTTCTTATTTGAAAATGGGATCAGATGCATTACTCTTTCAAAAAACACCACGGGGTAATTTATTAGGGAAAGAAGTATTAAAGACACAGGAAAAATATTACATCTGTGATCATGGCTTTAAACAATATCTATTTCATAGCAATATACGTGATATTGAACTGGTGCTTGAAAATATAATATGCATTGAAATGCTTCGAAGAGGATATGATGTTTCTATAGGAGAAGTCATGAGGAAGGAAATTGATTTTGTTTGCAGGAAGAATGAAGAATGTCTGTATATTCAGGTAAGCTACCTGATGCCTGATAGTGCCACGAGAGAACGTGAATTTGCACCGCTGTTACTGATCAGAGATAATTATCCGAAATACGTTTTGTCTATGGATGAGCTGGATTTCAGCCAGCAGGGAATACAACATAAAAATATTATTGATTTTCTATTGGCTGAGGGATGATGAAATGATTGATATTTCATTTATCTGTATCATGATAATTCGTAACGTTTATCATACAATTCCAGTAAAAAAGCAGAGGTTTAACATAGGTTCTTACTCAATTGTGGGTGAATTTAAAACACGAAGAAATCAACACTATTGTAGTTATCAATAGATGTTGATTTCTTCTTTTTTGCAAACACCCTAAAGTAAGAAAGAACCTTAACATAGTCTTCTGCTTTTTTACGTGCTATGTTGCAGGATTTGTAAGCTATATGATAAATCATTCAGTAAGAAGCTTAATGAAAGCCTCATAGGTTTTAACCTTAATTAATTCCTGAATTATCGTGATATCCTGAAGCTTTTCCAATAAATTACTGTAAAGCTCTTTAAAAAATCTTCTCTGGTTGTGATTTATACCAATCATAATTATGATATTGACCTCAAAATATCCCCATTTCATAGGTGTAGTATTGACGATTACATAAGCGCAGTTTCTGCTTGTCGAGCAAAGAATGGAATGCGGTATTGCAACTCTGTTGTCAAAGCTTGTTGAGGTTATTTCTTCCCGCTCTAAGACAGACTGCGTGAAGGATGCAGGAGCTATTCCTGCATCAATCAGTTTTTCCGAGATATAATGTATCATGGCATTAGCATCAGACTCATAATGCTCCAGTTCAAACATATCTTTAGAAAAAAAGGAATTAAATTGATGTTTTAATGTGTTTGTATGCTGCTGTTCAATCAGTATATTGAGAAAATCGTGTATTTTATGCAAATCCTTTTTATCAAACAGAGGGCTGATCAATATCGTTGGAACAGCATACGATTTGTTTTGCTCACCGGAGGCGTCAATTATAAAATCTATTCCTTCTGTGTCGATCGAATGCGAACTTTGCATAATGGAAACAATATCAATTTTATTTTGAAATTCTTTTTGGAATTGATAAAGGTAATTTGAAACTGGATAATAGTATTCATTCATAATGAGCAATGCTCTATGTGTATGGCTTTCTTCTGCCTTTTTTTCAATCACCGCTCCGATATGCAAGGATATAAAGGTGATTTCATCTTTGTTGAGTCTACAGTGATATCGATTATGAATTTCATTTGCTATATAAACAGCGATATCATAAATGAGCGGGTTCTGAATAAAAATCTGATCGCTGAAAGGATTGACATTAAAGGTATTATTGTTCCAGCGAAACAATACATTTTTCAAATGAAGAGAGAAGAAGTTGATAAAATCAGAATCATTCAAATCAATATAATAAATATAATTGATGTTCTCTATCAGCTGTTTTGTGAATGCTATGTATTCCTGGCTGATGAAATTCTGTGTCTGTTTTTTTGTTTGAATACTACGATCCAATCTGGCAGTTTTACTCATAAGTAAAAATATTAGCTGATTTTTCTCCTCTGTATTAAACATAATATTATAGTTTGCTTCTATTTCCTGAATGATATTTGCTGCGCAGATGCTTTCCGGTTCTTTTTCCTGTGCTGAAGGTGTATTTTGTTGCTGCAGTGAATATTTATTTTGTAATCTTGATAACGTTATAATGACATGCGTTAAAATGTTTTTTATCGCATAATCACTGGCATAAAGCTTTTGCTGACGGGTATGATAAAGAATCAGATCCTTTAGCGTATCAAAGGAAATATGAATATCTTTGCATATAGCAAGAAGTGTATTATGAACCGTTGCAGAATCCTGTTCAGAAAGCAGATAGCGTATAAAAGAACGCTTGCTTTCTTCACTACCCTGAATGATTACTTTTCCGTTTGCACGCTGAAGAGAGAGATGGAAGTCTTTTATAAGACTTCGGATTTGTATCAGATCTTTCTCCATCGTTGAATAGCTGATATAAATCTCATCTGCAATATCATATAAATCAGCGTCCTGTGAAGAAGTTATAATTCTCTCCGAGATATATAAAAGACGTTCATTTTGTGATGAAAAATCATAAACGAAGGAATTGTCGGGCTTTTGATTGCAGGTACTATCCAGTGTGGAAAGCCGGTAGCCATTACTTGAAGATTGTATGATAAGTTTTTCTTCATTTATTTCACGGATATAATTTCGAATCGTCCGATCTGAAACATTAAGGCGTGAAGAAAGCTCTTTTCCTGTAACAGGATGATTTGCACTTGATAATAAAGCAAGTAGTTTCTTTTTCTTATCCATAACGATCTCCTTATTCTCACCTATATACCCTCCATGTATATATTATATATACATTCAATAAAAAGCACCAAATAATTCTTTTCCTACGCTTAGGAAAATTATGGAAAGACAGATATTCCGGTACATGTAATAATGAAAGTGCAAAGAGTGAAAGGAGATGAGTTACATGAAGATTTTACTGATTTGCGGAAACGGTGTATCAAGTGGGATGATTGCACAGAAGATTAGAAAGGCAGGAATAGCGAGGGGCTATGATGCTGTTTCTGATGCATACAGTTATTCTCAGCTGTCAGAGGTCGTTGATGAATTTGATGTTGTACTTGTCGCACCGCAAATGAAATTCAATGAGGATATGATTCGGGATATCTGTGCTCTGCATCAAAAGCCATATGCAGTACTGGATAACTTTGTCTATTCTACATTGGATGGAGAAAGAGGATTTGATACTGTATTGTCTTTATTAAATGAAAAGGAGAAGGTATGAAAAACATTTATGAGAGGATAACTGCCTGGCTGGCAGGTCCATTTAGTACGAAGATATCAAGATTTACACAAAATGCCTATGTTATGGCGATTCAGAATGGCTTTCAAACAGTATTGCCGATGATTCTTGTCGGATCTATTGCCAGTCTGATTAATACCCTGCGTAATTTCTGGGAATGGGTACCCGATCTGTCTTTGGTGAATCAGTATTCCTTTGGGTTGATTGGTATATTTCTGGTCTTTATCCTACCGTATAATATAATGGAAAATAAAAAGCAGAATCGTGCAAAGCTCATATCCGGATTTACCGGTGTTTCGGTTTTGCTGGCGTTGTGTAATCCGGTATTCAGTGATGGCAGTATTTCACTCAATGCCGGTTATATCGGAACCGGAGGGATGACGGTGGGTCTTTTGGTTGGCTTACTGATCGGTGCGATATTTGCTGTCTATTTCAAGCATGGTCTGTTTTCAAAGGATACAAGTCTGCCTTCCATTGTTGTGAACTGGTTTGAATCCATCGTGCCTGTGTTTCTTGTTATCGGCATCGCTATCCTGATTGCTGGCTATGGTGTTAACCTGTTCGATCTGATGGAAGAAGTAGTATCTCCGATAGCAGCTATTGGAAATACATACTTAGGCTTTGTATTATTGTATTTTATTATGGCATTATGCTACAGTCTCGGGCTGAGCGCATGGGCTGTATATCCTATTTTCCTTGCTTTGGCGTTAAATAATATTGCTGCCAATATAGATATGGTCGCAGCAGGTAAGGATGCAGTTTTCATCACTACAGTTGAGGTGGTATTCTGTGGCTGGTGCTGTATGGGCGGTATGGGCTGTACAATGCCTTTGAATATTCAAATGCTCCGTTCAAAATCAAAGAAAATAAATGCGATAGGAAAGGCAGCTATATTTCCATCCCTGTTCAATATCAATGAGCCTGTTATGTACGGCTTGCCTGTAGTATGGAATCCGATTATGATGATTCCCTATCTTCTGGTCTCCTTTATAGTACCATCGCTTGTTTATCTGGTTCTTACAGTGGGCTTTGTGGATATTCCAGCTAGAGCATTTCAAATGAACTTCCTTCCGCAACCCATCGCTACCTTCCTTATAAATTATGACTTCAGAGGGGTGATTTTCTGGATTCTGTTATTTATGTTGATTTATCTGATTTATCTTCCGTTTTTTAAAGTATATGAAAATCAGGAAATGAAAAAAGAAGCAGCGGAAGAAGGAAAGGAAACGGTATAGACAGTATGAAACAGACAAAAGAAGAATGCGTGATCACAGCTGCTATGAATATTATCCTGCATGCCGGAAATGCCAGAAATATTTTACGGGATGCAGGAAAACGGATCGCAGAGGGGCAAAATATGGATGCGATTGCACAGCAGCTGGAGGAAGCAAGGGATAGCATTCTGCTTGCACACAAGGCGCAGACTGATATACTGCATGAAGAAGCTGAAGGGAAACATATTGAGGTAACCGTTTTGTTCTCCCATGCACAGGATACGCTTATGACAACGCAAAGTGAATTATTCTTTGTGGAAACATTATATGAACTGGAAATGAACAGGAGGAAATAAACGTTATGAAATCAACTTTTTTATGGGGTGTTGCCACTGCAGCAAATCAGTGCGAGGGTGCCTGGCAGGAGGGAGGAAAAGGTATTTCCACTGCAGATATACTATACGATGGAACTGCCGGAGAATATCCGGAGAATTTAAAAATTTATCCGGAACGTTATTATACTTATCATACAGGAAATGACTTTTATCACCGTTATAAAGAAGATATCGCTTTAATGAAGGAAATGGGAATCAAGTGTTTCCGCATGTCAATTGCATGGACAAGAATTTATCCTAAGGGAATTGAAGATAAACCAAATGAGGAAGGACTGGCTTTTTATGATCGCGTTTTTGATGAGCTGAAAAAGCAGGGAATCGAACCGCTTGTAACAATATCACATTACGAAATGCCATTGTATCTGGTACAGGCATATGGCGGATGGAAACATAGATGCGTTATTGATCATTATGTAAAATATGCGAAAACAATACTGGACCGCTTTCATGAAAAAGTTAACTATTGGATCACCTTTAACGAAATGAATTTTATCAGTACGATACCGTTTTGTGCAGGAGGTCTGTTAATCAGAGGTAAGGATAATAAGGAACAGGATATGTTTCAGGGAGCACATCATCAACTGGTGGCGCATGCTCTTGTGACAGCCTACAGTCATGGATCATATCCGGATTTAAAGATTGGGTGCATGGTTTGCGGTACACTTGCCTATGCACAGACTCCGAATCCACAGGATGCTTTGGAACAGCTGGAATGTGACAGGGAAACCTACTATTATACAGATGTGTTTGTAAGAGGAAGATATCCGAATTATGCGGACAGTTTTTTGAAGAAAAAGCAGGTTGTTTTACAGAAACAGGAAGGTGACGATGAAATCTTAGCAAAGGGAAAGGTGGATTTCCTTGCATTCAGCTATTATTTCACTAGAATTGCCCCGATCAATCCGGATAACGATCCGGATTTAACAGATAATGAACGTATGCTTGGAAAACTCGAAAATCCTTATTTACAACGAACACAATGGGGTTGGGTAATTGATCCTGTAGGCTTCCGTCTCGCCTTGAATAAATTTTATGACCGTTACCAGATACCGCTGTTTGTAACTGAAAATGGTCTTGGCGCAAGAGATGTATTGTGTGAGGACAAAAGGATTCATGATGACTACCGTATTGATTATCTCAGACAGCATATCCGGGAGTTGAAAAAAGCAGTTGAAATAGATGGTGTTGATGTTATGGGCTATACCTCATGGAGTGGCATTGATCTGGTTTCCGCAACAACTGCACAAATTACGAAGCGCTACGGACATATTTACGTAGATTATGATGATCAGGGAAACGGTACTGGAAATCGATTTAAAAAAGATAGCTTTGCGTGGTATAAGAGAGTTATTGAAACAAACGGTGAGCAATTATAATAGAGGAGTCTGTAAAAGGAGTTGGTTACAGGCTCCTTTTATGCAGGTCTTATAATCAGGCAAATTTAATATTGAAAGAAGACCGGTATGCTTAATTTCTGTAAACACTTTTACTTTTATATAAGTTTTATGTTGAAAGTATTTACATTTATTGAAAAATAATCGAAAAGAAGGTATGATAATAAATGTAAAAAGGAGAGAAACTGTATGAAAAAGCTAAAAAAACTGATGTTATCGCTCTTCATGGGAATCAGTGTTCTCAGCCTGAGTGCCTGCGGGGGCGGGGAAGAAAGCAGCAGTGAGCTCAAGGTTGCACTTGGCGGACAGATTACCAGTCTGGATCCGGCGCTTGCGGATGACACGTATTCCATGATCGTAATTCAGAACATGTATCGTACCTTGTTCAAGCTGGACGAGGAAGGGAAGCTGGTAAAGGATCTTTGTGAGGACTATAAAGTCAGCGAGGATGGGAAAACCTACACATTTACCATTAAGGACGCAAAATGGAGTGATGGGGAAGCAGTAAAGGCAGACGACTTTGTTTACGGTATCAAGCGAGGACTTTCTTACGGTCCTGAGAATTCTTATAATGCACAGGATGGAAGAAAATACATTGTCGGAGCGCAAAAGGCTTATGAAAAGAATATGAAAATTAAGGATATGAAGGATGTTGGCGTAAAAAAGGTGGATGACAAAACCTTTACCATTGACTTGATTCAGCCTGTTCAATATTTTGACAAGCTGATGACACAGGGGATTTATACACCGCTTCGTTCTGATATTGCAAAGGAAAAGAATTCCGAATGGTCTCTATCGGCAGATGTACCGGTGAACGGACCATTCAAGGCAGAAAGTGTGAATCCTGCAGATGCGGTTGATCTGGTAAAGAATACAGAATATTACGAGGCAGACAAAACAACGCTGGAAAAACTGCACTTCAAGATTATGGAAGACAGCGTTTCTCAGTATCAGGGCTATGATGCAGGAGAGATTGATTTTGCTACCTATGTTGCAAATGAAGGATATACCAATTATAAAGGCAAGGATGATCTGTATCGGGTGGATCCATATGTATCCAATTACTTTATTGACATCAACTCCTTATCTACAGAAAATAAAGCACTGCAGGACGTCAATGTTCGTAAAGCAATGGCAATGGCAGTTGATCGTGACGGTATCGTAAAGGTACTGGATACAGGAGATTATGTAACGCCGCTGTTTGGTCTGGTTCCACATGGAATTCAGGGAGAAAAGGAAGATTTCCGTAAAGAAGCGGATGATGCAGGTAATTTAATTAAATATGATCTGAAGGGTGCACAGGCACTTATGAAGAAAGCTGGATACTCCGACAGCAAAAAGCTGACAATCAAATACAAGACGACCGGTCAGCAGGTAAATATGGATATCGCTCAAATACTGCAGGAACAGTTCAAGAAAATTTATATTGATTTGAAAATTGAACAGGTGGAACAGGGTGTCTTCTATCAGCAGGTAGATGGCGGTCAGTTTGAAACAAGCCGTTATGGTCTGAGTGCCACGACACTGGATCCTGCCGCAGCATATCTTGGTATGTGGCAGAAGGAATCTCAAGCGGTCCTGATTTTCGATGATGCAGAATACGAGGATCTAATGGCGAAGGCTGCACTGGAAACGGATGCTGTGAAGCGTATGCAGCTGCTGCATGATGCAGAGAATCGAATGATTGTTGAACAGGCTTACTTCATTCCACTGGTAACAAATACACAGGTGATGCTGAAAAAGCCGGGTGTGAAGGGGCTGGAACGTACACCGGCAGCAATGTTCTACTTTGAACATGTAACAATCGAATAGCACAATAAAGAAACAGAGAACCCATCTCTGTTTCTTATTCCATGTGACAGGCTTAATATAACTGCATGCTGTAAATGGATATGTAAATACTGATGTTAGTATCCTTAAGGTAATATTAATGAGAATAATGGAGGCTACGATATGAAAGAAGAAAGAAAAAAGCAGCTGGAAGAGCTGTATGCGGCAAAGGTGCAGGACAAAGCTGAGGAAATCAGCAAATGGATATACGAACATCCCGAAGATGGTGATCAGGAATTTTTGTCAAGTGCTTATATTTGTGAACAGCTGAAGGAGGCAGGCTTTTCTGTACAGCTCCCGTACGGGTCTTTGAAGACAGCATTTCGATGCGAGCTGAAGGGCAGTAAGCCGGGAGCGACCTATGCATTTTTGGCAGAATATGATGCCTTGCCGGGGTATGGTGAGCAGCATGATGAGCTTGCACATGCCTGTGGACACAACTGGATCGGAGCGGTGTGTGCGGGTGTGGGGCTCATGTTTGCACAGATGCAGGAGGAACTGGAGGGTACCATTGTTATTATGGGAACCCCGGCAGAGGAAACAACCGGTGGAAAATGTGTTCTTGTTGAGGAAGGCGCATTTGATGATGTGGATTTTGCCTTTCAGCTGCATCTGGGTGCAGAAAATAATGCACATGTCGTTACACTTGCCATGGACTCTCTGGAATTCACTTTTCATGGAAAAGCAGCTCATGCAGCTGCCTATCCGCATCTGGGAGTCAATGCCTTGGATGCGGTCAATCTGATGTTTACGGGAATCAGCTATCTGCGCCAGCAGATGCGCTGTGACACACGGGTGCACGGTATTATCACCAAGGGTGGAGAAGCATGCAATATCATTCCGGATTTGTGTGCGTGCAAATTTTACATCCGCGCAGCCGATAAGGCATATATGGAGGAAATCAGTGCGAAAATCGTCAATATCGCAAAGGGAGCTTCTTTCATGACGGGAACGCAGATGGAATATCGTAATTTTGAAAATACCTATTATGATCTGGTCAACTTGGAAAGCTTTCAGCAGCTGTATGTGGAAAATGCAAAGCTTTGCGGCTCCGGTGACTTTGTGGACAGTGATGCGGATGCCAGCGGCTCCAGTGATGTAGGAAATGTATCGCATGTCTGTCCGATGATGTACAGTGAGCTGGCATTAAAGGGACCAACACCCGCTTATGCGCATGATGTTAAATTTCTCGAATATCTGAAGCTGCCCTGTGCGGATGACAAGCTAAGAAAGGGAATCATCAGTCTGTGCTTAACCGTGTTCGATTTGTATGATGAAAAACAGCGTGAAGATATTTTAAATGAATTTGATGCTAGAAAAAACTAAGTAGATATTGATATATCCTGGAAAAGCAGGAGCATATACACACAAATAGAATTGCTGAACAACGAATGAAAACTGTCGGAAAAAATACCGGCAGTTTTTCTTTTAGGTATTTTGATAATGATTCAGGTAAAAAAGATATTGCATAATGTAAAAAATTCCTGTTGTAAAAAGGAAAAAGACGAAATTTATATTTTTTAAAATTCACTATAATAAAAGTAGATAAAGGAGAAGGAATATGGAGCTGAGAAAGATATTGCAGGAAGATGATATTCTGATTCCCATGCAGGCAGATTCAAAAGAGGAAGCAATACGGCAGCTTGCTAGGCTGTTGAAAGAGCATGAAATTGTAATTGATTTGGATGCGTTTGTAAAGGATGTCTTTTTACGGGAAGCGGAAGGTATCACAGGAATCGGAGACTATATTGCAATACCGCATGGAAAATCGAAGGGAGTGAAAGAAAACAGAATTGCGGTTGGCATATTGCAGGAGCCTATTTACTGGGAGAGTATTGATGAGCTTCCGGTAAAGGTGGTTATCCTCTTTGCGGTCTGCGCTCGGAAGCACGATGCAGATCAGAGTCATTTATCGATGATGGCGGCAGTTGCTAAATCACTGGCTTATGATGATGTGAAGCAGCGGCTGTATGAGGCGGAAAGCAGACAGGATGTCATGGAGGCTATTTTATCAAGACAGTGAAAGAAAGGTGAGCGTATGAAAATTGTAGGTATAACAGCATGTACAGCAGGAATTGCACACACGTATCTGGTAAGAGAAAAGCTTGTAAACGCAGCAAGGGAGCTGGGACATGAAATAAAGATTGAAACACAGGGCAGCATTGGCGTTGAGGATATTTTGGATGAGCAGGATATTGCACAGGCAGATGTGGTCATTATTTCAGCAGATATCGAAATATCCGGAAGAGAACGGTTTAAAGGAAAAAAAATTCTGGATATGCCAATGAAAATGGTAATGAAGGCGCCAAAAAAATTATTGATGCAGATAGAAGAAAAATTGAAAGAAAGCTGAGGTGGAGATAGTGAAAAAATTGCAACTGAAAAAACATGTTCTTACGGGGATTGCCTATATGATACCAGTAGTTGTAGCAGGCGGTATCTGTCTGGGGATTTCCAGGATTTTTGGAGGGGTGGATATTCAGGAAGGAACGATTGCGGCAGCGTTAGAGCAGATTGGAAATGCGGCGATTGGATTTACAGTTCCCGTGATTGCAGCAGGCATTGCATATTCGATAGCAAATCGCCCAGGTATTGCTCCGGGTCTTGCGGCGGGTACCCTTGCAAATGTTGTTGGTGCAGGATTTCTTGGAGGTCTTGCAGGTGGCTTTATCGCCGGTTACTTTGCATGGCTTGCAAAAACCTATATTAAGCCGCCGAAGCTGATTGAAGGCCTGATGCCAGTGCTTGTTATCCCGGTATTGTCAACGCTTGCTGTTGGCTTGGTATTTATGTATCTGATTGGTACACCTTTGGCAATGATACAGCAGGGTATGACTGACTGGCTTCTCTCCCTGCAGGGGGAATCAGGCTTTTTGATGGGTGCTATTATTGGCGGTATGCGCTTTGATATGGGTGGTCCGTTTGCACAGGCAGCAGGTGCTTTCTGTGATGCAATGCTTACACAGGGGGTCTATGCACCGAAGGCAGCAAGCATGGTCAGTGGAATGACACCGCCTGTTGGTGTTGCCATCGCAGTATTCTTAGCAAGAAAACGGTTTACAAAGGCAGAGCATGAAGCCGCAAAAACAGCACTTCCGCTAGGCTTATGCTTTATTACAGAAGGTGTCTTTCCATTCCTTGCAAGTGATCCGCTGCGTATTGTAGCGGCATGTACTGCGGGGAGTGCAATTTCCGGTGGTTTGGCAGTAATTTTCGGATGTCTGTGTCCGATTCCGGCAGGTGGTGTTTTCGCGATACCGTTTATCACAGAGCCATTCCTGTTTGTGGTCGCTTTCCTTGTTGGTGTAGCTGTAACCGCAGGTGTACTGCTTCTGTTAAAGCCGAATCGTAGCGCTGCTGCCGAGGATACCGAGGAGGACTATGATTTCACCATTGAATTCAATACAAAATAAGAAGGAGAATAGAAAATGCTTGTACCAATGAGGGATTTGCTGGATAAGGCGACGATAGAGGGCTATGGTGTGGTGGCACCAAATGTTATCAACGAATGCACCGCCCGCGTATGTATAGAGGCGGCAGAGGAACTGCATGCACCGCTGATATTGGATGTAGGCTATGTGTTCCATCCGGATCTGGTTTTTCTGGGTCGCATGCTGGAAGAAATGGCTGTTCGATCATCGGTGCCTATAGCTGTTAATCTTGATCATGGCGCAACCTATGAACAGGTCATGTGGGCATTGCGTGCCGGATTTACATCTGTTATGATAGATCGCAGTACTGCATCCTTTGAGGTGAATGTACGTGATACTGCTGAAATTGTTAAAGCTGCACACGCTGTACAGGTCAGTGTGGAGGCAGAACTGGGGCATGTGGGAGATGGCTTCTCCTATGGACGTGAGGCTTGTCTGTATACGGATCCATTGCAGGCCGTTGAATTTGTAAAGCAGACAAGTGTTGATTGTCTGGCGATTTCTGTAGGAACTGCACATGGTGTCTATGCGGGAAAGCCGCAGCTTGATTTTAAGCGTATCCGTGAAATTCGGCAGGCTGTCGATATACCGCTGGTCCTGCATGGCGGCAGTGGAAGCGGCGATGCAAACCTGCAGAAAGCAATACAGTGCGGTATTTCCAAAATCAATATCGGTACCGATAATTTTACAGCTGCTATTAAAGCGGGCGGGCAGGCAGGTGAACCTCATATGGTCTACCATCGTATGCAGCAGGGGTTTAAGGATATGGTTAAGCATTATATGCATATTTTTCATCAGGAGGGGAAAGCATAGAAAGGGGACAGTCTGTCCCCTTTTGTAAAAGGAGGTATACCTATGCTGAGCAGAAGGCAGAAAGATATCCTGCAGCAGCTGGAGCGCGCAGATGATTTTATCAGTATACGCACCCTGTGTGAAACCTGTTCCCTGTCTGAAAAGACGATGCTTTCAGAACTAACAGTTATTGAAACCATCCTTCAGGAACAGGAAATCGGTGTGTTAATTCGCAAACGAGGTAGCGGAGTGTCTCTGCAGCTGCAAAAGAATAAACGCAGGCAATACGAAATGCTGCTGCATACCCGGCAGGACCAGGAGGAGGCATTCATTGTAAGGAGTCTGTTCTTTCATAATGCAGACCACGTATGGAGTGAAAAGCGTTTTTGTGAGGTTCTGCATGCGGGACGCCATGTTGTTCACGGCTACCTGCGTGAGCTTTCTGAGTTCTGCTGCAATTATAGCATAGTGATCCGCAATCGACAGAAATATGGCATTTTAGTAAAGGGAGATGAGTTTCATATCCGTGATTGTATCATTGCCCTGTTCATGAAACGAAGCGATTACCCGTTAGTAAAGGGGAAGGTTGGACAGATTCTGGATGAACAGCAGAGCAAGCAGTTTCAAGAGCTGTTTCAGGGATTTTTGTATCATCCGCTTGAAACCTGTGTATTGGAGCTGGAAAAGGACTGTCATGTATATCTGGATCATATCAGTCGATTAAATGTTTTCCTGCATCTTTGCATGTGTATTCTGCGTGTCCAGCAGAAGGCTTTTGTGGACATGCGGCAGGAGCAGCTGGATATGCTGCATAAAAAGCAGCGAAACAATCGACTTTTAAAGGTCTTTGAAACAATGGAAGTAATCTATCATATTCCTTTGCCGGAGCAGGAAAAATGCTATATTCAGCTGTATCTTGATATTTACGGTCTGGTAGATGATAGTATGTTTGATGTGGCACGTGAGGATTTGGAGCATACCGAGCATTTTCATACCTTTGTAGACCAGTTTCTGGATATATTAAATGGCATTTTAAGTATCAGCATAGATCGTGAGGAAGAATTGATGGAGGGACTGCTCACACATCTTGCAGGAACGATAATACGTTTGAAAAACGGTGTTCGGATTCATAATCCGCTGCTTCATGAGGTTCGCAACAGCTTTTCCTCCATATATCAGGCTACCTGGGCAACCAGCATTTTATTTGACCAGTATTATAGCGTGACGATTACAGAGGATGAAATTGCATACATAGCTTTATATCTTGGTGTCGTTAGAGAAAAGACAGACTACGATTTGCATGTCTGCCTCCTTGTAAAGCGCTATGACAATGTGATTCGTATTTTGCGGGAGCAGATTCAGAAGCTGCATCATGCCATAAGGATTGATGATATTATGACGGAACAGGAATATCAGAGCAGGAAGCAGCATCGAAGATGGGATTTGGTGATTGCCACGATTGATTTTCATGATGATTTTCCTCAAATTCATGTAAATGAAATTTTAAAGGAGGAGGATTGCCTGTACATTCGCTCCATTGTAAATCATATATTGGACAAGAAGATTCTGCATGGTGAAAACAATCTGCCACATGCAGATAGCATGTTTGATGAGAATCTGATTTTTCTTGAACAGTCTGTGGAAAGCAAGGAGGAGCTTTTGAAGCAGATTTGTGAAAAATTGCTGAAGGCTGGTTATGTAAAGGAGCAGTTTTTCTCTTCTGTCATGCAGAGGGAACGTGAAATATCGACAGAGATTGGATCAGGTGTTGCCATTCCACACGGAAATGCGCAATATGTTAACGATACAGTGATCGTGTATGCCGGACTGCAAAAAACCATTCCATGGGGACGTGATGAGTCAGTTCAGCATGTGTTTCTGCCGGTGATATCCGTAAGCAATAAAAATGAGGTTGAACGCTCCATCAAGAATTTTTACCGCAGGCTGATTGCTTTGATTGAGCATGGGGAAATCAGAAAGCTGCTGGATATGCGCTATGCCTCAGAGGTAATTGCACATTTTGAAGACATATAAACAGTATACACTTTCAACAAAAAGGAATCGTATACTGTTTTTCAATATCAATTCGCGAAATATGCTATTATCTACTTGACACTCCTGTGCACAGGAACGTTTACAATAAAGCAGAGGGAGGTGAAGCATTATGTACACCATCAGCCAGTTTTCCAAATTGTGCGGTTTAACAGTAAAAGCATTGCGGTATTATGACACGGAGGGACTGCTGAAGCCATCCTTTCGAAAAGCGGAAAATCAGTACCGTTATTACAATGATGAGGATTTAAAAACGGCACAGATGATTCAGTATCTGCGCTCCCTTGAATTTACCATCATGGAGATAAAGGATATTCTGGATAATAACGAAGGTGAGGACCTTTCCTATATTCTTTAGGAAAAAATCAGCCGGATGGAGGCTAATATACAGAAAGAAAGGGAGCTGATTCAGCGAATGCGGGAGCATAGCTTTGCACAGGGTGAGGAATATGTGGAAAATACATATGCGATTGATACGGCTACCGTTGCAGGACAACTGATCGCATCCATTCGCTTTACAGGCAGATACCGGGATCTGGATACGCACATTCCGTTGCTTTACAAAGCTGTAAAAGGAAATGCGAGCGGTAAACATTTTAATCTGTATCACGATGAGGAATGTAAGGAAGCTGCCGATATTGAATTATGCATCCCCGTGAAAAAGGAGATACACCATCCCTCGCTAACCTGCAGATATCTTGAGAAGCTGCATGCTCTGCATACAACACATCATGGAGGCTATGACACACTCTGGATTGCCTATAAGGCTTTGTTTGCCTATGCAAATGACCAAGGAATTCGCATTCTGACACCATCCAGAGAGGATTACGTGAAGGGACCGGGAATGCTGTTTCGCGGTAACCCGGATGCCTATGTAACGGAAATCTATTTGCCCTTTGCAAGAGAGGAGCACCGTAGATGAAAAATACAGTGGAGAATTTCGTCCCGCAGGGAGGGAAGCACTGCATTACCAATTCCCTGAAACAAATCTTTACGTATTACGGATATCCGATGTCAGAGGAGTTAATGTTTGGGCTGGCCTCGGGATTATCTTTTCTCTATCTGAATCAGGCAGCCTCTCCCATGATCAACGGACGTACCAAGGTATTCGAATTTGAAAAAAAGCTGGCAGACAGATTACAGATTACCATTCACTGCAGAGCCGGTAAGAATTATGAGAGAATATTTCAGACAACAAAGCAAATGATTGATGCCGGCGAGCCTGTTCTGGTTTATGTGGATATGCCATTTCTTCCCTATCTCGGCCTGGATGCGAAAAGCCATTTTGGCGGACATGCCGTTGTGCTGTTTGGCTACGATGATGAGCAGCGGAAATTTCTCGTCAGTGACAGGGATCAGCAGGATGCTCCCATACAAACGCCCAACGGACTGCTTGCTAAGGACTATCACATGGTGGATTATGAGGATATCAAGCGGGCCCGCTGCAGCAGCTTTCGTCCGTTTCCTGCAAAGAATAAGTATCTGACCTTTGATTTTCAGGGATATCGCACAGTGGATAAACAAATCTTGCGGGAAGCGATTCTGGATACCTGTGACTGCATGCTGCATCCACCGGCTCAGCTGTTGGGTGTTTCCGGTATACTGAAATTCTCCAGAGAAATCAATAAGTGGAAAGCATTTCATGCAGAAAAGCTGAAGCTGGCAGGAATAACAAACTATTTTCAAATCAATGAGAGAGGCGGAACCGGAGGGGGAATTTTTCGCAGAATGTATGGTGATTTTCTGAAGGAAGCTGCTGGTATATGGCAGGATACGCGTTTATTTGAGCTGGGAGAACAGTTTATTGCGGTATCCTTTTTATGGGATGCTGTTGCAGAGCTGCTGTGGAAGCTGTCGCAAACCAAAGATATACGACTGCTGGAAATGATTTCACAGCGTGTGCTGGTGATTTATGAGCGGGAAAGCTCCTTGTATCATGCGCTTTATGCACTTGCCGCTTAGAGGAAGAGGAGGTAATACAGCAGACGAAAGAATAAATCGGAAGATTTCCACGGTACTTCATTCGTGAGAAAAAAGGAAACATTTACCAATGTATATAGCCATGCTGTCTGCTTTCCTGTAAAATATAGCTGAATAGATGCAGACAGGAATTCGTATCGATGGCTGCACAGGTGGAGGAAATGAACATGAATCTGATTACGGAGCAACATATCATATTGGATATGGAAGGCAATACCCAAAAGGAAATTCTGCATGCACTTGCAGAAATTGCATTTCGTGAGGGAAAGGTGAGTGATGCAGATACCTTCTTTCAGGAGCTGTGCAAGCGGGAACAGGAATGCACAACCGGCTTTGGAAAAGGAATTGCCATCCCGCATGCCCGTCATGCCTGTATAAAGGAAGCAGGAATTCTGTTCGTCAGAATGAAACATAAAATAGAGTGGAAATCCATAGATGAAAAGCCGGTGGAAGCAGCTGTCTGCCTGCTTGCCCCGGATGATAAACATGACTTTCACCTCAAGGCATTGTCAAAGCTTGCCCGCAGACTGATGCATGAGGATTTTGTTGACATATTAAAAACGGCAGAGAAACAGCAGATCTTAAGTGAAATTATAGATACGGTATCCTGAAGGATAAATGTGACATCACATGGAAGCTTCCACATGGTATGAATTTCCCGGGAAATATATGTACAAAGACCGTTTTGAGATTTGTCTGTTTTTCATAGGACAAACACTTAAAAACAGACATGTTCAAGTTGCTGTGAACGTTGTATAATAAAAGCAAGGAGGGTTTTTGATTATGGAAAACTTTATTTACTCAATTCCCACAGAAATTTATTTTGGTAAGGGGCAGATAGCCAATATCGGCAGAATCGTTTCCGGCTATGGTAGGAAGGCATTGCTGGTTTATGGTGGCGGCAGTATCAAGCGCAACGGTATTTATGATGATGTTGTAAAAATTTTCAAAGAGAACGGCATCGCATGGTGCGAGCTGTCCGGCGTGGAGCCGAATCCGAGAATTACAACGGTGCGCGAGGGTGTGAAGCTGTGCCGTGAGGAAGGTGTTGAAGTTTTAGTACCGATTGGTGGCGGTAGTACCATTGACTGCGCCAAGGTGATTGCTGGTGCTGTCAGCTATGACGGCGATGCATGGGATATCGTTTTAAATCCTGCAAAGGTAGTTAGTGTGCTTCCAATCGTAACAGTTTTGACCCTGTCGGCAACCGGTAGTGAAATGGATACCTTTGCCGTTATCAGTAATCTGGAAACCAATGATAAAATCGGAACGGGGCATGAGGATATGCGGCCGAAGGCATCAATTCTGGACCCAAGCTATACCTGCAGTGTATCCGCATACCAGACTGCGGCAGGTACGGCGGATATTATGAGTCATATCTTCGAATGCTATTTCTCCAATGTACAGGGCTATATGCAGGATCGCATGGCGGAAGGACTGTTAAAGACATGCATTGAATTCGGTGTACGTGCAGTACAAAATCCTGAGGATTATGAAGCGCGGGCAAACCTGATGTGGACCAGTAGCTGGGCAATCAACAATTTCATTAAGCTGGGAAAAACGGTGGAATGGACGGTGCATCCGATGGAGCATCAGCTTTCTGCATATTATGACATCACACATGGTGTGGGGCTGGCTATTTTAACGCCGCACTGGATGGAATACGTGCTGAATGAGGAAACTGTGGAAAAATTTAAAGACTATGGTGTTAATGTATGGGGCATTGACAGGGAAAAGGATCCGTTTGAAATTGCGCATGAAGCCATCAAAAAGACGAAAGACTATTTTGTTGCTATGGGAATTCCGACAACGATGCGTGAAGTGGGAATTAAAGATGAAACAAACTTTGATGTCATGGCGGAAAAAGCTGCAGCGGATTTGAAGGGAGCTTATGTAGAGCTTACGAAAGAGGATGTAAAAAACATCTACCGCGCCGCATTATAAGTATTTTATAAGGAAGCCAAGGCTGCTTTCATACGCAATATAGAGAAAGCCTGTAATACATAAGGTTCTTTCTCGATTGTGGGTAAACTTAACATAGGGAGACTTCCATACGATTGTAGTTCACAATAGTATGAAAGTCTCCCTTTTGCAAACACTCTAACGTTAGAAAGAACCATGCATAAGCAGGGTTTTTTTCATATGAATCAGTGAGTGAACAATATGCTGGATAAGACTATACAGTTTCTGATGAAAGGTTTCTAAGCAATAACATGATGAGTTTCAAAATAGAACTTCAAGCTTATATAAGGACGCTTACGAAAGGAAGCCTATCTGCCGATAGATGGTGAAAAGGAATACTCGCAGCGTTCGTTGAAATGGCAGGCTATAGCACTTCCTGTACAGGGAGTGATGTGTGATAGCATACGCATATAATGGAATTTCAGTATTTGCTGTTATTTTGGAAAGTAAGAAACCAGTAAACAGAAGCTACATCATTCACTCTTTCCATATAAAAAAAGAGTTGCAGGGCTTTGTAGGATAGCGAAACATTCTGCAGGTCTTGACAGGAGAAACTGAAAGATTGATGAAAAGAAAAAGAAGAGAAGGTATTCATTTTGTCAGGAGTTGTGATGGAACGGATATCATTTTTTTTCGTTTTGTGTCACTATGAATCTGCTTGGTCTATTATAGGAAAGCGATTAGGAAAAGATTTCCTGTTTTTGCCGCAGATAGTGGAAAATGATAGCCTATCAATCCCCCCAATGCTCTTTTATAATAAGACCATAAGCAAGGAGGGAACAGTATTGGAACTATATAACAAACGTATGATTCAGATTCTGGAACTGCTGACACAAAACCGAAAGGTATTGAGCAGCGACCAAATTGCTTTATCGATCGGCGTGTCATCAAGAACGATTCGAAACGATATAAAGGAATTGAACGGCATCCTTCATGCTCATGGTGCAACCATTCTTTCCGAAGCAGGCAGTGGATATTATCTGAATACGGAACAACCAGAGGCTTTCACAGAGCTCATGGATCAATTGCATGCCGAGGAAGAAAAGGATGCGGATACGATTATCCCCAGTGATCCCAGAGACAGGGCAGCCTATATCATGCAGCATCTGTTAAAAAACACGTTGCGCAATGAAGAAATTATTGATCCCAACGATTTGGCGGATGAGGTGTTTGTCAGTATGTCCACGCTGAAAAAGGATATCCGGCAGATTGATAAAATGCTGGAGCGCTTTTCCTTAAAGGTCGGTATCAGCACAAAGAAAGGTGTGCATATCATCGGAAGTGAAGCCAATATCCGTTATTGCATATCGGAATTTATTTTCAAGCACAACGATGCGCGTGCATCCAGAGAAACGGGATTTTTTGATGATATCGTTAGTGAAGAGCTCTTTTCCCAGCTGCATGAAATCCTTCTGGAAACCATGAAAAAGTATGATATGCGTCTTACGGATATCGCATTCAAGAACCTGATCGTACATATTGTCATTATCTTAAAGCGCTCCTTTCATGAACGGCGTGTGGATTATGAAGAAGCGGAAATCCGTCAGCTGGAAAGTCATATGGAGTTTGCGGCGGCAAAGGAGGTTCTGGCTGTTATTTATCATAAACTGCACATTGATATCACCGATGAGGTGTACTATCTGACGCAGCATTTGATATCCAGTAAGAAGTTTCTTACCACAAACTTTACGGATGAAAATGAGGAGTATGAATTTAAGAAGGAAATTCAGGCAATTCTGTATCGAATCAGGGAGGATACCAATGTTGATCTTTCGGATGATACGCAATTGATCAATGGTTTGGCAGTTCACCTCAGTGTTGCAGTTCAGCGGCTTCGATTCCATATGAATATACGCAACGACTTTCTGGACTATATGAAAAACAATTATCCCTTTGCATTCGAGCTGGCAGTCAAGGCGAGTGAAATCGTGGAGCATGTTTTCTCCATTAAGACAAATGAAAATGAAATTGGTCTTCTTGCGATTCATTTCGGTGCAGCACTGGAGCGGAAGGGCCTGAATGAAAAGCAGAAAATCTTTGAAGCTGTCATCGTATGTGCCTCCGGAATGGCAACCGCAATGCTGATGAAGGAAAGAGTGAAACAGTTTTTCCAGAACCGGATTCATATTGTGAAAACCTGCCCGCTGTATGAGGTAACACAGGCACTGATTGACAGTGTAGACCTCGTACTGACAAGTGTGCCGGTGGAGACATTCCATAGTGAAAAAATCCTGCAGACACAATTATTGCTGGATGACCGGGATGTCCGCAATATTGAAACCTTCATGACGCATCACCATGAGGACAGCGGATATTTCAAGGAAATCTTTCGGGAGGATCTGTATTTCACAAATCTGAAGCTGAAAACAAGAGATGAGGTACTGCATTATATTACCGATGCTATGATCGAAAAGGGGTATATGAAGGAGGAAAACAAACAATCCGTATTCAAACGGGAGGCTATGGCGACGACTGAGCTGGGCAGTATGGTTGCCATGCCGCATTCCCTGGAAAATGATATGCTGGAGGCCAGTGTATCCGTAACGATTCTGGATAAACCGATCGTCTGGGATCAGGAAAAGGTACAGGTTGTCCTGCTGTTAAATATACCGAAGAGCAAATACGGCATGTGGGAAGATGTCTTCAAAACACTGTATAAATATCTGATACGTGATTTTGGTGTTCGCAGGCTTGCCAAGGGCTGCACCTATGAAGAGTTTATACGGGATTTGGAATATCAGAGGCAGGGAAAGGAATGAGGTTATGAAGGGAATTGAATTAAGTGAGAAAAATGTAAGGCTGCATGTAAGTGCAAGGGACTGGGAGGAAGCAGTCCGCATCGGCGGCAGGATTCTGGTGGAAAACGGAACCGCAAAGGAAAGCTATGTGGAGGGTATTGTAAATTCAATCAAAGAATACGGACCGTATGTTGTCATATCAAAGGGATTCGCCATTCCGCATACAAGAGCAGAGGATGGTTCTCTGGGTATCGGGTTTTCTCTGATTACACTCAGGGAACCGGTTTACTTCGACCCCAAGGATGATCCGGTTGAGGTCATGATCTGTTTTACCGCAATTGATTCCCAGACACATCTGGACATATTGAAAATGATTGTGACCTTTGTGGAAAAGGGGTATGTGGAGAAAATCGCAAAGCTGGATACGATCGATGAGCTCAACGCCCTGTTACAGAATGAAGAATAAGGTAGAAACGGCAACCCCGTGAAGATTGGAGGAAAATATGAAAATTTTAATGGTATGCGGTAACGGTCTGGGAAGCAGCTTTGCCTGTCAGATGACAGTGGAAACCGTGCTTCAGGAGCTTGGTGTCAGTGCCTCGCTGGATCATTGTGATCTATCCAGTGTGAAGGGAATGAA
Source organism: [Clostridium] innocuum (assembly GCA_012317185.1). Taxonomy (NCBI): domain Bacteria; kingdom Bacillati; phylum Bacillota; class Clostridia; order Eubacteriales; family Clostridiaceae; genus Clostridium; species [Clostridium] innocuum. The sequence goes on from CP048838.1 coordinate 689,518, forward strand.
GGCGGATCTGATTCTTTCGGGTAATAATTTTGAGAGCCAGTTCGCAAATCTGGAGCTGACGACACCGACCATCTTTTTGAACCGTCTGGTGGACAAAAATGAAATCAGGGAAAAGCTTGTACCATTCCTGAAGGAACAGGGCAAACTTTAAATTTTAAAAACAAGAGAGGAAGGGAACTACTATGCAAATTGTAAATTTTATCATTGACAACATTCTGACACAGGCACCGATCACCATCGCATTGATTGCGATGCTGGGATTGCTGCTGCAGAAAAAACCAACCGGACAGGTGATCTCGGGAACCTTTAAAACACTGCTGGGCTTCATGGTGTTATCAGCTGGTTCCAATGTCATTGTACAGGCACTTACGTATTTTGGGGCAATCTTTACCGAAGGCTTTGGCATGCAGGGGCTGGTACCCTCCATCGAAGCGATTAACGGACAGGCAATGGGGGAGCTTGGTCTGGGAAGTGAAATCGCACTAACACTGGGGGCAATCTTCATCTTCAATATTATCATTGCGCGCTTTACAAAATGGAAATATATCTTTCTGACAGGACAGGCACTGCTCTGGATGTCAACGATCTGCGCTGTCTTTGGATACTGGTGCGGACTGCGCGGGGTAACGCTAATTCTTGTTGGTGGACTGATTGGTGGAATCTTCGCTGTTGCCATGCCTGCGATTGCACAGCCTTATGTTAGAAAAATTACCGGCAACGATGATATCGCACTCGGGCATTTCTGTACTGTAGGCTATGTATTAACTGCATGGGTAGGTAAGCTGACCGGTGGTAAGAAATCAGTTTCCACAGAGGAGCTGCAGCTGCCAAAGGGTCTGGAATTTTTACAGGATACCTACTTGTCTATCGGTATCGTCATGATTCCGCTGTTTCTGGTAACGGCTTTCTTTGCGGGACCTGAGTTCTGTGCGGATTATGCAGGGGCAACAAATTATCTGGTACACGCCTTCCTGCAGGCAGTTCAATTTGTTGTAGGCGTATATGTATTGCTAGCCGGTGTCCGTCTGTTACTGGCAGAAATCGTTCCTGCGTTCCGTGGTATTGCTATGAAGCTGGTTCCGGATGCAAAGCCTGCACTGGACTGCCCGGTCTTGTTCCCATATGCACCTAACGCAGTTATTATCGGCTTTGTAAGTACGACGATCGGTTCTGTTATCGGCATGTTTCTCTTTCCGATGTTCGGTCTTCCGATGATCCTTCCGGGAATGATGACCAACTTCTTTGCCGGAGGCTGTGCCGGAATCTTCGGAAATGCGATGGGAGGTACCAGAGGTTGCATTATCTCCGGCATCATTCACGGCTTGTTTATCACACTCCTGCCTGCAATCCTGTCACCGATGCTGGCAGATATCGGATTCCTGAATGCAACCTGTACAGATGTGGATACCATCGTATGCGGGCTGCTGTATGGCTGGCTGTTAAAACCGGTTCTCGGCTTGTTCTAGGAGCTTGTATATGTTCTTTAAACGCAAAGAAAAGAAAGAGGAGCCTGTACAGGAAGAGGTACAGGATACTGGTGAGCTGCTGGCAAACGCACAACGAGCTGTTGCAGAGCTTAAGGATAAGAGTGGAGAGGAACGCATTGCGGCATTAAACGAAATAGGAATCCTGTATGCGGAAGCAAAACAGACTGATGAAGCTATCACATATCTGGAAATGAGTCTTTCGGAAAAGAAGGATCTGGGGAAGGGATATCGTACACTGCTGAATCTGTATAATACCAAACGAAGAGAGGCCGCAAAGGCAAAGGATGATGAACAGATTCAGTATTATCTTCGTAAGATTGATGAAATGATGGCGATTTCCAAGGAAGTCACGAGAGCCAGCTTTTAAAACCGGAAACGATATAATAAAAACAAGGAGGAGCTTGGAATGTATAAGAATCTGATAGAAATGTTTAGGGAAAATGAAGGAAAGGGAGCTGTGGGAGCCTTCAATCTGCACTGCTTTGAAATGCTGCCGGCACTGATTGCGGCTGCACAGGAATTGGGAACACCCATCATTATTCAGACGTCTCTGGGGACTGCGGAATATATCGGATTTGAGGCACTGATTGCGGCTGTCAAAGCATTGGCACAGAAAGCGGATATCAATGTATGTCTGCATATGGATCACTGCAAATCCATAGAAGCGTTAAAAAAAGCAATAGATCTAGGGTATTCCAGTGTTATGTATGACGGCAGTGATCTGCCACTGGAGGAGAATATCAAAAACACACAGGAGGTCGTTGCCTACGCCCATGAGCGCAATGTATCTGTGGAAGGGGAAATCGGAAGCATTGGAGGAGCAGAGGATGGTATTGTGGTGGAAAAAAGCGATGCCGCCTACACTAAGCCTACGGATGCAATCCGTTTTGTAAAGGAAACGAACGTGGATGCTTTGGCAGTCGCAATCGGAACTACTCATGGACAGTATAAATCCAAAGCAAACATAAATTATGAGCTGCTGGAAACCTTACAGGATAAGCTGCCGGATGTCGGACTTGTGCTGCATGGCGGTACCGGTGTCAGTGATGAGGATATGAAGCGATGTGCAAAGGGTATGAAGAAAATCAATGTCGGCACGGAATTAAATAAATCTTATATTGAAGAAGTGAATGCCAGCTTCCCGGATGCAACACCGTTAACATCTTTACGAAAGCTGTTTACGCCGGCAAACGATCATATCAAACGTATCATCACAGAAAAATCCACATTATTTAAGATATAGCCAAATGCCAGCGGAACGGTGGGCATTTGTATAACAGAATCAGATAACACCTGATGAAAACAAACAAAGGAGAAGCTGTAAAGTGAAAAAGACACTCGTATTGCTGGCAGGCTATCCGGGCACCGGAAAATCCTATCTGATGCGTCAGATTCAGGAAGCATATCCAACATTTCAAATCCTTTCCCCGGATGAATATAAAGAAGAAATGTGGGATCGTTACGGTTTTGATACGATGGAGGAAAAAGAAGCCGATATACAAAAGGCTTGGCTAGCATATTACAAGGATATGAAGGATATGATGCAGATGGATATACCCATTCTGAGCGATTATCCTTTCAGTGATAAACAAAAAAGCAGACTGGAACAATTGGCAGCCACACACGCCTATCAGATTGTGACCATACGGCTTGTGGCAGATTTAGACATCTTGTATGAACGCCAAAGAGCACGTGATCTGGATGATACACGCCACCCGGGACATATTGCCGGCAGCTTTCACAAGGGAGATATACTTCAGAGCAGGGATGAGCAGCCCTGTATGGTTGGTTATGAGGAATTCATGAACCGGTGTAAGAACCGTGGGTATGGAACCTTTGCATTGGGTACGGTGCTAGAGCTTGATGTTACCGATTTCAGCCGTGCGGATTATCCTGCCCTCATGCAGAAGCTGAAAAGAATATTATGATAAGTCAGTAACTCAGAAAAGCGGTATTTTACATATAAGCGACTAGCTGCTATATTCTTCTGATATACGAAATTAGATAATAGAAATCAAGCCTAAATTTCAGAAAATATTACTTCATTATCAGCAGATCACTTGTCTGCGACAAAAAGATGGAATCATCCATTTTTTTGAGAAATATGTATAATATAAATCGGCTATCTTTGAAAGATAGTGTTGTTCTTGCACATACCGTAAATGATTTTAGCTAGTTTAGCGGTACATGCAACCTTGGCGGCTTTTGAATTTAACGGGTTCAATTGCTGCCTTTTCTTTTGATAAAACTGATTGATGGGAACATGTTTTATACTCTTTTCGGTGAAAAAGAAAACTATCAGAATCATATAAAATGGTTGCTGTATTAAAAAATGTTTGATAGACAAGAAAATTGAAAAATGAATGAATTTACGAAGATGACAAACGCTTACTGCCTTGTCATCTTTCTTTAAATAACCATGGACATCATTTTTTGCTTCAAATGCCTTAAACTATAATGTTATATCATATAGAAATGAATGAATCTGGTATCATTTATAATGAGTTGAAGAAAATTGATTTTCTTTCATCTTTTCACAATTCACTGCGTTATACAGAATGAGGAGGGGCGTCATGCAGATGAAAATAAATAAACATGCTGTTTCTAAGGAAGCAGAGCTGGAAACAGCCATACGGGATGCCTATCCGAAAGTGTATTCCTACCTGTATCATCGAACACTGGATGTGGCACTGTCCAAGGATCTGACACAGGAAACCTTTTACCGGTTTTACAGACATCTGGATCAATATGAGGAACAGGGAAAGCTGCTGAATTTTCTATACCGTATTGCTAGGCATTTGGTGTATGACCATACCCGCTCCAGACGGTATACGGACGAGCTGCAGGAGGAGCAGATGCGCGATGATACGTATAATGGTGAGCGGCTGTTTCAGAAGAAGGAGGAATTTGTAATTCTTCGTTCATGGATAAGCGAGCTGCCTCCGCATTTGCAGGATGTGCTTCTGCTGCGGTATGATGAAGGATTGAAATACCGGGATATCTCACAGATTACGGGAATTCATGTTTCCACTGTGAAATCGCAGGTAAGGCTGGCACTCCATATATTGAAAAAACGTGCTCAGAAGGAGGGATGGAAGTGAAAAAAGAAAGGATTTGCCTGGAAACGCTGGAAATACCGGACATACCGGAGGACGATATTGTGGAGGTTATCACAAACGTAAAGGAACTGCTACAAAAGCGTGCTGTGAAAAAATATGAAAGCAGTATACTGAAAAGTCTGCGTGAGCTGCTGTATGTACATGGTTGGAAAAGTATTGTATTACAGGGGGGACTGACACTGCTTGTGGCACTAGCTGTATGGCTGTGTCTGCCAAATGGATATAAGATGAATTCTGTAGCCTTTCTTTCACTTGGAAGCTCTCTGTTGTCTGTTGCTGTTACAGTAGAGGTTTTCCGATGTGATATCTATGGTATGAAGGAGCTGGAAATGGCGTCGCCTTATTCGCCGCAGCGTATGCTTATGTGGAAAATGCTTCTGCTGGGTGGTATCTCCTTTCTGGGAATTCTGATTATCGCAGTCAGCATCTCCCTGCAAACGGATATTCATCTGCTTACGCTGCTGTATAGCGGCTGTATTCCGTTTTTGCTGCTGAATGCCTTTACCTTACACCTATATGCCCATGATCAGGTTTTGCAGGTGTTTCTGACGGTATACGGCTTTGCGGCAGGTGGTCTTGTCCTGCTGGAGCTGTTTGGAGTGGGATATTGGATCGGTTTTCTGGAACAATATGGCGGGCAGCTGTTTCTTGCTGTTCTGGTATACAGCGGTTATGTCCTGTGGGACCATTGCAGGAGGAATCTTCATGTGTAGACTGTGTCTGCGTGAGCTGCATAAATTTTTCCACTCCCGGCTGCATTGTGCCCTGCTGTGTGTCCTGCTGCTGTTTCCGCTTCTGCATCTTGCTTTTACGCTGCATGCGCAGACACAGGAGTGCTACGCCTTGCTCAATGATAAGGTATTGAACGCAAAAGAAGCAAAAGCCATAGCGGACGATCTGCGCAGAAGCATGTCCGGGACAGTGCAGAAGAGCTGGATTGCCGATCGAAAGCAGGAGCTGGAAAAGCTTGTCGAGCAGGGAATCCAGAAAGAGGATATTCGCTATCAAACACTGGATCAGGCATACTGGGACGGCTATCGTACCATGGAAATGGTGGATGCCATACGATTGGACCCGCAGACACCTGCTATCGTACGACATGATTTGAACACACACCAATGGCGCTATGGTCCATACGAGGGCTGGATGAGCCGCATGAAGATATTTGAGAACACTGCCAAGCTGTATGCACTCTTCTGCCTGTTTCTGTTTGGAAGTATGTTTAATCAGGAGGAATCCTGCGATATGCTGGAGCTGTTGAAAAGCTGCCGAAAGGGGAGGAGGAAGCTTGCCTGTGCCAAACTGATTGTCTCTTTTTCACTGGCACTCATGCTGGCGGCCGCGCTGTATATCATACTGTCTGTATCAACCTCTATGATCCTGGACTTATCCGGTGGGGATACGACACTCATGATGCTGAGAACACTGCATATCTATACATTTTCACAGATTGATTTGCAGGCGCTTGGATTGTTGCTGCTCAGTGGAATAGCGTGTACTCTGTTTGCTGTCTTCACCTCCGTCATAGTAAAAAAACCGGCAGTTTCGCTGGGACTTGGCATGCTCTTTTTTCTATTGCCGATGCTGATAGCGATGGATGGTCTGCAAACCTCGTGGACATCATTTTTTCCATCCAATTTCCTTTCCTTTCGGGCAATTGATCAGCTTATGACAACGCCATGGCTTGCTGTTTTGGGAAACCTCTATCATCGTTTGCCCCTGTTGTCCGTTGTATGGAGCTTTCTGTGTATCGTGCTGATTCCGGTTATGATTGCAAAACACAGCAGCATCCGTTCATGGTCGATCATGCGCATGATGAGTACATTGGGGAAGAGTACAAAACGGAAACCGAACCATACCGATCATAATATCCGTTCATAGGCTAATCATAGAAGTCTGTACAGCTTCCGCGATGAAGGTGGAGTGAGGGAAAGAACAGAAATGAAGTGATCCGGCAAATGAAACATGCAGAAAATTATATACTTGTATTCAGCAAGAGATAGGAGATTTATATGAATGTAAAACTGGAACAGCTGTCCAAGCACTTTGGAAGCGTCATTGCGGTTCAACATATGAATGCCGTATTAAAGCCGGGAATCACCGGTCTTTTGGGAGCGAATGGCAGCGGAAAAACCACACTGCTGCGCATGATGGTCAACGTACTGCCTCCGGATGAGGGACATATCCTATACGGTGATATTGACATACGGGAAAAACGGGAGGAATATCTTGCCAATATCGGCTATATGCCGCAGCATCTGGGTATGTATCCAACCTTTCGGGTTGAGGAATTCCTTCAGTATATGGGGGCTGTCAAGGGCTTGACGAAGTCCTATACGATGCAGCGTATACAGGAGCTTCTTCCTGCAGTTCACCTGGAGCCACAGCGGAAAAAGAAGATTCGGACGCTTTCCGGCGGCATGCGGCAGCGCCTTGGCATTGCACAGGCACTCCTGAACGATCCTGCTGTCCTGATTCTCGATGAACCGACCGCAGGGCTGGATCCAAAGGAACGAAACCAGTTTTCCCAGCTTTTAAGCGAGATGTCCAAGGATAAAATCATTTTACTGTCAACACATATTGTCAGTGATGTGGAAGCCATAGCCGATCAGATTATGATCATGAAAAAGGGGTGTCTGATTGCCCATGATACACCGCAAAAGCTTCTTTCGATGCTGGACGGCAGGGTGAAGGAGCGTCAGGTATCACAAAAAGAGCTGGAGCAGCTGCGTGGGCATGCCGTTATATGCTATCAGCGTGCATCAACACAGGGAACACTTGTCCGCTATCTGGATGAAACAGGCAGGGATGCCTGCAGTGTGGAGCCGACCCTGAACGATTTGTATTTATATCATTTTCAGGAGGAAGAGGCATGAGACTGTATTTGCTGGAATGTAAAAAAATAATGACCTCCCGCTTTCATCTGATTCTTTTACTGCTGTTTATGATGCTTCCGATGGTCATTTTTCAAAATAGAATTACGGATACCGGAGAAAATACGAATCCTTATCGGCATGCGGATGGAAGCAGGATGAGCAAGGAAGAAATTCAGGAGGAAGTGCATCATGAAAAATTAAAATGGACCGGTACCATGGATACAGCGTGGTGGAACCGTTTAAAGGTGGCAAAAAAAGCGGCAGATAAACGCATAGATACGCATTTTTTCAACATGGAGAAAATGAATGCACTGTATGGGAAAGACTGGTATGAGGATTATCAAAGCAATAAAAGAGATTACGCCTATGCGGATGATACAAAGGAAGCAAAAAAAGGAAAGCGGATTCTCTATCTGCGCGAGGAGTTTCTACCAAATTATAAAGAGGATATCGCAGATGAGGTGGTCAGCATGCTGTATTTGAATTATGGAAAGACTATGCTAGCGGATAAACCATGGAACAGTGAGGATGGCACCTTTGGGACGATGTACAGCTCATTTAATAATGAAAAGGTCGCAGCCCCGGTATATTCCCTTGATGTGAGCAGGGCTGAGCTTCAGCTGCTGAAGGATTACATGAATGAAAAGAAATCCTTTCATTACGGAGACAGCAGAGAATGGTTTTCCTTACTGGAAACCTATTCCACAGTAGGCATCGTGCTTATGGTGTGGGTACTGGTGATATCCAGCAATGTGGTCAACAGGGAGCGTAAACAGAATATGCTGGAGGTGCTCAGCTCCTGCAGCAGAGGCGGCAGCGCTTTATTCTTGTCCAAGCTGGCCGCTGTGATAACCTGTGCACTGATTGGCTTGCTGCTGATGATTCTGCCGGTAACACTGTATGCGTGGCTGTCCGGAAATCTTGGTGATATGGCAGTAAATATCACCGAGGGTCTGCATATGATTTCTGTATTTACCTATCAGGAGGGATTCCTCATATCAATGGAGGTCCTTGTACTGGGAGCTATGGTCTGTGCAATTCTGGGAACACTTGCCTCCACCTGTCTGAAATCCTCCTATGTATCTCTTGGACTCTGCATGCTGTGTATGCTTGCAGGTACTGCTCTGTCCTCCTACGCATCGTGGATGAAGCTGTTTCCCTTTAAATTTATGGAACTCTTACATGTGTCGCAGTCAGAGGCTTCACCTGCAATCTGTTTGATCAGGCCTTTTTCCTCTGGAAGCTGCTTCCTCTTGTATGGATTCCCTGCAGTTTTCTGCTTTGCTATGCAACCCTACGCATCTATCGCTCCCGCTCTTATCACAGAATTTAGAAGCTATAAAGCATGAAAAGGAACATGCTGTCCATGAAAGAGGATGCAAGGCATAGCTGTAGCTGAAATAAGCTGAAATGAGGATATATCCTATACGTGATTGATTGCACCCCTGTGGATATGAGGAAGGGGAGTCTTTATTGATAAACAAGGTCAATGGACGGTGAACGGTAACGGATATAATTGTGCAGCATAAGAACTTACGTAGTTGTTTGAAAAACAAACTTATAGGAAAACAGTGTACGAACAGGCTGGAATATGATATATTTATAGCATTCAAAAGCGAGGGATAAGCGATGAAAAAATATATATATTTTCTGATTCCCGTATATGCACTGTACATATTCGGAATGTTTTATGTGATGCTGCCGCCGTTAAACTGGCATGCACCTGCCTTCTGGAAGTTTCTTGCATTAAGCGTTGGACCGTTGCTGGTGCTGCTAATTGTATTTTCCTTTACCAAACGGCAGATTGATTCCTTTCAGAACTGGCGTTCATCCTTTCATAATAAGAATGTCGTCAATATGACAAGCGAACAGAAGCGCTGGGGAACGATTTGCAAGATCTCTATTCTGGCACTGATTTTTGTGGTTGTCTTCCCATCCGCCGCAACGCTGGTTACTTCACGCATCTTCCATGCCAAGGCATTCTCACAGAGAATCGAGCCAAAGGATGTGGAATTCAGCGAGGTTCCACAGGTAGACTTTAAAAAGACACCGATCATCGACCGTGACAGCTCTATCCGTCTGGGAGATAAGGTTATGGGCAATATGACGGAGTGGGTATCCCAGTTTGATGTCAGCAATGAGTATACACAGATTTCCTACAAGGACAGTGTGTATCGCGTGACGCCGTTAACCTATAACGGATTTATCAAATATTTCAAAAACAAGAGCGGCGGGGTGCCGGCCTATATCACGGTGGACAGCACCAGTGGAAAAACGCAGCTGGTGAAGCTGAAGGATCTCGGAATGGATGGTATGAAATATGTTCCATCTGCGTATTTCAATGAAAACCTGAGCCGTCATTTGCGTTTCCAGTATCCGACTGAAATTTTCGGAGAGCCATCCTTTGAAATCGATGAGGAAGGAAGACCGTGGTACATTTGTACGACCTATACGTATTCCGGCGTCGGAAATAAGAAACGTGTCACCGGAGCCGTATTCCTGGATCCGATCACCGGGAAAAGTGAGAAGTATGATACCAAGCATATTCCATCCTGGGCAGACCGCATTTATCCGGAATCTCTTGTTGTGGAGGAGCTGGATGACAACGGCAGTCTGAAGAAGGGCTTCTGGAACTCCCAGTTTGGACAGACCGGTGTCATTGTAACCTCCGAGGGCTATAATTATCTGGAAAAGAACGGGGATATCTGGCTGTACAGCGGACTGACCTCCGCAAATGCGGATGAATCCAATCTGGGCTTTGTGCTGGTGAATCTGCGCACGCATGAAGCGATGAAAATCGCAACGGCGGGTGCCAATGAAAAAAGCGCTATGAAAAGTGCGCAGTCCGAGGTGAAAAACTACGGCTACCAGTCCACCTTCCCGCTGCTGATCAACATCAAGGGAAATCCGGTTTATTTAATGTCTTTGAAGGACAATGGTCTGATTAAAATGTATGCAACAGTATCCGCAGTGGATTATCAGAAGGTTGCTACTGTTTACACAGATGAAGGTCTGGATGCCCTGTTTAAAAAGACACTGAATCTTTTAGGAAGCGGCAGTGAGGACAGTATCAGTAAGGAGTCCTTAAAAACAGAAGATATTACGGTTGCCGGAGTGGAAAAAATCAACATGGACGGTAATACGATCTATTATATTCAGTCGGAAAAGGGCGATATTTATAAGATTAGCTTTACGACGAAATATGAAAATCAGCTCGTATTCCTGAAAACAGGCGATAAACTGAAAATATCCTATATTGATGCCGAGGGCATTAAGACGATTAAGGAACTGAAATGAGGTTCTCAATGCTGTAGAATATCATCAAATTCAGGTTTTAAAAAGGGTTAATTTCATTTTTTAAAGAAATTGACCCTTTTTGTTTAAGAAATCCCCAGATAATCTGGAGATTGGTAAAGCTTTAGCATTGAGTCTTTAAAATAAAAAATTTTTTGATAAAAAACATACGCTCATAACTGCAAAAGAATCAAAAGGAAATAATGAAAACCGTACAATAAACTCTCACTTATGATTCTTAGGAGGAAGGAACTCGTTAGGGGGCTGACCTATCCAACACAGCAGGAAAAAATGACAAAATAATCAAGGCATATATGAAGCAGTGACTGAAAGAAGATAGACTGAGTGAAAATTGATTCTCGAAGTGAAATACTTGCTTACGGAAATTGTAAATAGAAATGCAAATGCCAGACCGTATTGTTACTCTGGTTAGCGTAGCCTGATTCTGAGTTCCTTGTGATGAGTACGATATATAACTGCATATTTTTATTTCCTATTCTGAGGAAAATAAATAATATATAATTTTTCCTGTTATGCGGAATCAAGATTATTTGAGTAATCTGACATAAACGATTAATATGATATTGTAAAGTTCACGTGAATGATAGAAAGAGGTGAATGGAAATGAAAATTATATTACTCTGTGGATCGGGTGCCAGCAGTGGCTTTATGGCTGCAAGTATGAGAAAGGAAGCAAAAACCAGAGGATTGGATTATGAGATAGAAGCTCATAGTGAATCTGAAATTCAGAATTATATCGATGAGGTAGACTGTGTCATGATTGGACCGCATCTAGCCTATTTAGAGGATGAATTACGAGAGGAATTGCTTTCAGGAACAAGGCTTCTTGTAATGGAGCATAGTTATTATGCAAAATTAGATGGTAAAAAAGCATTAGATCATTTGCATAAAGTTTTAAAAGATAGCTAGGAGGAAGAAAATGAAGAAATTTACAACATGGCTTGAAGATCGTTTTGTACCAGTTATGAATAAAGCAAATGGGAATATATGGGTGCTTACAATAAAGGACTCTATCAATCTATTACTACCTGTTATTATGCTTGGGTCATTCTTCTGCTTATTATCTATACTCGAGGAATATATCACGCTGCCTTTCTCTTTTTGGACAGGGTATGATTGGACTATTGGGAAACTCTCTCTGTTTATTAGTTTCTTGATACCATTTAATTTTTGCGAAAAAAAGAAATATCGAAATCACCGCTTTGCTGCGGCAATTTCCGGATTAATTATATTTATGATTGTGGCAACTCCGCAAATTGAAACATCAAAAGATATTGGTTTCAGTAGCAGTGCATTAGGCGCAGGCGGTATGTTTGTAGCAATTATCACTGGAGTACTGGTTTCTTTAGTATTTGAAATTCTCCATAGCTTTTCATTTTTTAAAAAAGATTCCGTGTTACCAGGCTTTGTGAAAAATATGTTTGATATGATGATTCCCATGGGATTGATTGTGCTGGTTGGATGGCTCGGTGTTCAAGTCGGAAACATTGATGTCTATGCAATTATTCAGGAAGCATTCAAGCCCTTGACTAGTTTCATTCAAACATTGCCAGGTTGGATTCTCTTTGACTTTGCGCTGGTATTCTTATATTCGCTAGGCATATCAAACTGGGTATTAAGTCCTATAACAGAGCCGGTAACATTAGCGGCAATAGCAGCAAATGTTCTTATGGCAAGTGAAGGTGTAGCAAATGCTTCAGATTTAAATATGTTTACACAGGAACTGCGCTTTTCCACTTATATGATGATCGGTGGAACAGGTTGTACGCTACCTTTGGTCTTCATGCTGTTAAGAGCAAAGTCACAGAAATTGAAAACAATGGGAAGAGTTGGTCTGGTGCCGAGCCTGTTTAATATCAATGAACCAATTGTATATGGTTGTATAGCCTGGAATCCGTTATTGATGATACCAATGTGGCTAACTGCAATAATTCTACCCTGTGTAATTTGGGTCTTTACAAAAATTATAGCTTTTGCTCCGATACCAGCTATGGTATTTAATCTCTGGTATTGCCCGTATCCTGTCAGTACCTGGTTGATAACACGTTCTATTAATGCGATTTTATTAATGCTTATTTGCTTCGTTATTGCGGCGATGATATACTATCCGTTTTTCAAAGTTTACGATAAGCAGGAGTATGAACAGGAACAAAAAGCATTGCAGAAATAATCGGAGGTAAAACACAATGACAAAATTTTTATGGGGATCTGCTACTGCGGCATATCAATGTGAAGGAGCATGGAACATAGACGGAAAAGGTATTAGTCAATGGGATGAATTTTCTCATCATTCACCGTTGAATATAAATCATGTGACTGGAGATATAGCCAGTGATTTCTATCACCGCTATGAAGAAGATATCAGATTACTGAAAGAATCTAATCAAAATTCATTCCGAATGTCAATTTCCTGGGCCAGAATTATACCGGATGGAATAGGAACCGTAAATAATGAAGGAGTAAGGTTTTATCGTGAGGTATTTAAGTGTTTAAGGGAAAATGGCGTGGAACCTAACGTGACTCTGTATCATTATGATTTGCCGATGGCTTTGGAAAAAGAAGGTGGATGGGAAAATATTAAAACAGCATATGCTTTTGCAGAATATGCTGCTGTATGTTTCCGTGAATTTCGTGATATTGTGAAAATCTGGGTGACAGTAAATGAACCTGTATATAATCTTATGTGTTGTTATGGAGTAGGTAATTATCCACCGCATGTAAAAAATCCAAAAAAATTTGCATGTGCAGGTTATCATTATATGCTGGCCTCTGCTTTAGCAGTACAGAAATTCAGAAATTTAAATATCGATGGCAAAATCGGTATCGTTCACGATATACATCCTGTATATGCCCTTAATAATACAGAGGCGTATCATTTTGCACAGCGTATGGCAGATAACGTTTTGAATAACTGGGTGTTAGATACCGCAGTATTAGGTTATTTTCCATCGGACTTCATTAATGAACTAGAAAAGCATTTTCCTTTGGATTTTATGAGAGATGAACACAGGGAATTGTTTCGCAAGGGAACGGTTGATTTTATAGGTATTAATTATTATACAAGGGCTTTTGTTAAACCTTACACGGATGGTGAAACATGTTTTAATGAAAATAATAGTGGGAAGCGCGAGGAAGGTGCTGCAAAAAAACTAATGAATGTAAAAGGTATGTTTGAAAGAGTAGAGGATCCAGATGGTAAATACTCAGATTGGGATATGGAGATTTATCCTGAAGGATTGTATGATTCTTTAATGCTAATTAAAAGTCGTTATCAAAATATACCAGTTTATATAACAGAAAACGGTATAGGTTTACATGAAACATTAGAAAATGGAACAATAGAGGATGATGATCGAATTAATTTTCTGGATGCACATATAAATGCAATGCAGAAGGCAATAAAGGATGGAGCAAATGTTTGCGGATATTATGTTTGGTCCACGTTTGACTTATACAGTTGGGTAAATGGTTATGAAAAGCGATATGGATTGATATATATTGACTTTAATGACGAGAGACTTATTCGAATACCTAAAAAAAGTTATTACTGGTATAAGCAATTGATAGAAAACACAAATGTTAGGTACGGAGAGGCTGTATGAGTGAAGAAATAATGGAGCAGGCAATGAATATTATATTATTTGCCGGAGATGCAAGAACGTATTGTGAAAGAGCTTTAAATGCAATAGCAGACTTCAATTTTGCTGATGCAAAAGAAAATCTTGCACTTTGCGAACAGCATATTATTGAAGCTCATACAATACATACGAAAATTGTTCAGCGGGAGGCTGCAGGAGAAACTTTTGATTATATGATGTTGTTTGCACATGCGCAAGATACGCTTATGACGATTGCAAGTGAAATCCATTTGACAAAGAAGTTACTGAATATGTATCGCGTTATCGATGAAAGATTTAAAAATCTGGAGAAATGAAAAATAATAGGATTAGAAGCAGGAAATTCTGCTTCTTTTCCCATATTTTGGGGATAAAAATGAGCTGTGTTAAAATTAATTATGTGATAGGATAAATATAGAGAGGTATTTAGTATGGCAATTAATATTAATGACATATTACAGTATTTAAGAAAAGAAGGGGAATGGGTGGAATCTAAGACATTAGCAGATAATTTCAAGGTTTCAACAAGAACTATACGCAACTATATCAGAAAAATCAATACCAGGGCAAATCAAACTATTGTGCTGTCATCCTACCGCGGTTATAAATTAGATAATAAAAGTACTATTGATGTGTCTAAAGTATCTGATACTTTGGAAAACCGATATGACTATATTATTCGTAGACTATTATGCTGTAATGAAATAGATTCATATGATCTTGCGGATGAATTATGTATTAGCGATTCTACGTTAGATTTGGATATAAGAAAATGTAAGAATATTTTAAGTCAATATAATCTTCAATTAAAAAAACATAGAAATATTTTATCACTGTCAGGCATGGAGCAAGATAAAAGAAAGTTTATGAACAAACTGATTAGCAATGAAAATGTGAATGATTTTATACATTCCTATAATGAAATGTTAACAGATGAAGCTGACATTGATTATTTGGTATTGTGTCAGCAACTGCATGATATATTTACTGAAGAAGGTCTTTTTGTAAATGATTATGAACTAAATAATATTGCGGTTCATATTATGGTTGTTATAATACGTATTCGTACGTCAAAATCAATACTTGAGGATGTTAAACTGTCTAAAATTATAGATACACACGACTATCGTGTTTCATTACGGATAAAAAAAATGCTTGATAAATTTTATTCTGTACATATGAATGAGGCAGAATTATATTATTTAACCCTGCTTATTTTATCGAATAGCAGTACGATCGATGACACATTTGTAAATATGGACAATATTTATCAATACATTGAAGAAGAATATATTAATATATCAAAAGATATTATAAAACAACTAAACGAAGCTTATCATCTGGATGATTTTGATGAAACCTTTTTTATTAAATTTTCAATTCATATAAAAAATTTATGTTTTAGATTAAAGCATCATTATCACGTTCAAAACCCTTTATCAGTTAAAATAAAAAAAGAGTATCCTCTGGTATATGACATGGCAGTCTTCGTTGCAAAAGAGCTCAGTACCTTTGGATTTGATAAGATTTCAGATGATGAGATCGCCTTTATTGCTTTTCATATCGGTGCTTATTTAGAGAATACTAAAAATTGCGAAGATAGTTGCAGTTGCTGTTTTATTTATACAGATTATCACGACATGCATGAAAAATGTATGAAAGAAATTATTAGAATTTTTGGTAATCGGATTCATATTCAGAAAGTTTTATCTTATAGACATATTCAGCAGGTTACGCATTGTGACTTAATTATATCAATGAGTGAGATATCAGAATATATAACCTTACCTTTTGTTTGTGTCGGACCTTTTCTATCTAAGAGTGATATAAAATCAATAGACGATAAACTGATTTCAATAGAAAAAAATAAAAATAAAAAGGCAGTAGGAGAGTATTTAAGGAAGTTTGTGGGAGAACAATTGTTTTATAAGGAGGTTTATACAAACAGTATCGAAGAAATGATTAAAAAACTATGCAGTAAATGTTGTCAAATGGGACTTTGTGATAAGGATTATGTATATAAGGTGATGGAACGAGAAAAAATGTCAAGTACGTCTTTCCCTAATCGTGTTGCAGTACCTCATTCGCTATTACATTCTAGCGAGCATTCATTTTTGTCGATTGTTATTAATGAAAAACCGATGATGTGGAACCAGTATGATGTGAATCTAATCATTCTTATAGGATTTGGTAAAGATGATCAGGAAATATTTTCACACCTTTTCGATCAACTGATTGCTGCCCTTTATGAGCAAAGCAATGTAGACCGTTTGTTGAGATGTAAAACTTATGATGAATTCATTTGTAATCTTGAAAAAATTTTAACTGATTGAATAAGTATTAAATCAAGTGGAACTTTGCAAGGATACCCGAGAAGTCTTAATTATTTCATCATTGTTAGCAATTCGGTTATGCAACAATATGATTAAGGGTGAAAAAGAAGAGCTTTCGTTTTATAAATGGTGTTATCATATTCATATAAGAAAAACAGAAATCAGAAACCAGTTTTTTCCAGTCTCTGCTTTTCTTGAATATTTCATATTTATTCAATATATTAACTATTGAACTCCTCTGCGACAGAATGAAATGAGATAAGCATCCCTGAAACGGGGATGCTTTTTTGTCTGGAAAAGATGTTGAAAGCATACATTTTTTACCATATAGTTTTCACCTATGCTTCTCTACAACATCTTTTTCGCAGATAATGATTTTTTCTTTCGTGAAACAGAATGAAATTCATGTATAATAAAGAGTAATAGGAAGTATTTTGTATAATCAAATACATTATCTAATAATTATACAGAATATGTATGGGTGGTTCACTTCTGAAATACACGTATTTCATGGAAGAAAAGGAGAGAGTGCATGAGCGATAATACGATCAGGCAGGGCATTCTGGAACTGCTGGAAAGGGAATGCAGTATTCTGGATTTTGACAATTTATGGTCGTCTGAGGAACTGGAGGCACTGACGGCAACGTGGCTGAGCGATCATTTCCAATGCAGCCGAAATCTGATTTCCCATTACATGAGTGAGCTGCAGCAAAAGGGGCAGATTATCAAAATCAATACACGCCCGGTATACTTCTTTCTGCGAAAATCACTGGAGGAACGCTTTTCCGTACAGCTGCAGAGCGATATTTATGAGACACTGGAAGAAATGCGCAATGAATTAAAGGCAGCGGATAAGAAGCATGCATTTATGAATCTGATTGGTGCACAGGACAGTCTGAGCTATGTGGTAGAGCAATGCAAAGCAGCTGTCTCCTATCCTGATCACGGACTTCCGATTCTTTTACAGGGACCTACCGGAACCGGGAAAAGTCTGATCGCACAGCTGATGTTTCAATATGGGAAGGATACGCATATCCTATCCGTAGACAGCCGGTTTGTGACGGTAAACTGCTCGGAATATGCAAACAATCCGGAGATGCTGATGACCAATTTATTCGGCTATAAAAAAGGTGCCTATACCGGTGCGGAAAAGGATACCCCCGGATTGCTGGCACTGGCTGATGGCGGTATTCTGTTTATGGATGAGGTACACGGACTGAAGCCGGAATGTCAGGAAAAGATATTTCTCTTCATGGATAAGGGCATTTATCATATGGTCGGGGATAATGATGTATGGTATGAATCCAATGCGAGAGTGATTTTCGCGACAACCATGCAGCCAAGTGAGGTGCTGCTGAAAACACTGCTGCGAAGGATACCGCTGATTGTCAAGGTGCCTTCCCTTGCAGAGCGCCCTCTGCAGGAGAAGCGAAGACTTCTGCAATTTCTGATACAGGAGGAGGAACAGCATATTCAACGGGAAATCTGCCTGTCGGATCTGGTCTATCGCACGCTGGAGCGTCATGTTTTTGCCGGCAATGTCGGAGGGTTGAAAAACTGTATCCGGGCAAGCGTTGCCAAGGCATTTCTACGCAGTCAGGAAAAACAGAAGCATGTGGAGCTGCATCTGTATGATCTGCCCAGCGACCTGCTGGAAAGCACAGGTCAGGACCTGACACTGTACAGCTATGACGATAAAACAATGATTCGCAGCGGTGATATGCTGGTAAATATACAAAAGGACGGGCATCTGTATAAACTGAATTCCTACCTTGTTCACAAATACCGTACCTTGAATCATGCCGAGCTGAAGCTTTCCTCCTATGTGGAAAGCTGCTGCCGAAAGCTGGAACAGTATGTGGATTATCTGTTTGCGGGAAATACCTATGAATCGCCGAAGCTCGATATGATGAATCATCTGGTGAAGAATATCATGAATATAGTGATTCATAAGTATCATCTGGAAACATTCTCCAACAATGAAATATCCGTGCTTGTTCATTTTATGAATGATTATATGCAGAACTATGCTTCCATCAACCAGCTGAGAATCTGTAACCGCAAGGATGTGGAGCAGCTGCAGAATCTGCTGCATCGTGAATACGGACTGGAATATGATATTGTCTGTGATATCTGGCAGCTGGTCAGTGATGCGTTAAACTTTGTGCCCGGACCGTTTGCTTTTCTGGACCTGTTCCTATTTATCCGGTATTTTGACCGGGACATGCAGGCTGCGGATATTCCGGCAGTGATTATCGCCCATGGCTATGCAATTGCCAGCGGAATTGCCGAGGTTGCCAATCAGCTGTTGAAGCAGCATGTTTTTGATGCTATCGATATGCCGATTGAAAGTGACTTTGAAGTTATCGTAACGAAGCTGAGCGACTATTTAAAGGGGAAAGAAAGCAGTAAGGAAGTAATCGTCCTTGTCGATATGGGCTCCTTGGAGGATATCTATCAGCGATTGGGCAGTGTTAAGCTTATGGATATCGGTATCATCAATAATGTTACGACAAAGCTGGCGCTCGATATCGGCAGTATGATTTTGGAAAAAATGACGATACAGGATATCCTCAGGGAAGCCAGCAGTCATCTTCCTTATCATTATAAAATCATCAAAAACCGTGTGAAGCAGGATGCCGTCTTATCGGTATGTGAGACAGGAATCGGTACGGCGGAGAAAATCAGTAATCTGATGGAGGAATCATTACCTGAACATGTATCCATCAGTGTGATTCCCTATGATTTTGATTCCCTGATAAAATCGGGAAGAAGCTCTTCTATTTTTGAAAAATATAATATTCTGTTCATTGTTGGCACAAAGAATCCAAAAATAGCCGATATTCCTTTTATTTCATTGGAGGAAATGATTGAACAGAAGAGTGTGGAGAAAACGAATGCAGCGTTTGCCCAACGGATGCGTCCGGATCAGATTGAAGCCTTTAATGAAAATATGATTAAAAATTTCTCTATGGATAATTTACTGGACTATTTAACCATTTTGGACAGCGATAAGATTATCAACAGTGTGGAAAAAATCATTAAGACGATCCAGCGGGAACTGCAGATGGTTCTCAGCAGCAACATCACACTGGGCCTGTATATCCATATCAGCTGTCTGATTGAGCGGTTGATTATCAATAAGAATGTGACGAAGTTTCATAATCTGGATACCTTTATACAGGAGCATGGAGATTTCATCGCTATTGTAAAACGGGCATTTCATGATGTAGAGGTGCATTACAATGTGGAAATACCGGTTAGTGAAATTGGCTATATTTACGATTATATCTTTAAGCGGGACAGTGTCAAGGCGGTGGATGACAGTGTCAACGAATTATGGGAAACGATCGAATGATGGTTTTTTGATAGTAGCTGCAATATCTTCAATAAAATTAAATAAGCCCCTGTTTAAAGGGGAAACAGGAACTGCGTGTCGATTTTACGAAAATTGGCACGCAGTTTGCTTATAGATTAGTGAGACGTGAAATATCAGGAAAGGAGGGGAGGAATTTGAGAAACATCATACTGGCTTCTCATGGTTCATTGGCCGAGGGCATGCTGAGTGCTGTGCGAATGATTGTGGGAAGCACGCAGGGAATCGCCGCATATGGATTGGACACTTATAAGACACCGCAGGATATCTACCAGCTGCTGAAGGAGCAGATTGAACAAAATCAGGATCAGGAGTACATCCTGCTCTGTGATATCAATGGCGGAAGTGTTCACAATCAGCTCATGCATTTATGCATCTTTCCCAAGGTTTATCTGATGACCGGAATGACGCTGTCTGTTGTATTGGAGCTGCTGCTGACACAGGATCATGGAAATACAGAGGAGCTTTTAAGGAAAACGATGGAGAATGCCAGGAAAAACATTCTGTTATTTAATTATCAAAGTGTTAAAAGTGAAATTGACAAAGGAATCGAGGATGATAAATTATGGTAGAACTTTGTAGAATTGATGATCGTCTGCTGCATGGACAGGTGGCGGTAACATGGGTTGGTGCAGTGGCGCCGGAAGCCATACTGATTGCGAATGATGAGGCGGCAACAAATGAAATGAGCAAGCTGGCGTTGAAAATGGCAAAGCCGGCCGGCGTAAAGCTGGCTATCAAAACAGTCGATGATGCAATTGCTCTTCTCAATAATCCAAATGCAAAAAAAATAAAAATCTTTTTGATTACAAGAACGATTCAGGATACCTTAAAGCTTGTGAAATCGACAGATTGTATCCATCGTGTAAACATCGGCGGTGTTAAGAATAAGGAAGGAGGAAAGATGATTGCAGCTGCTGTATGTTTGGATGATGCAGACCTGGCTGCTTTGAAGGAACTGAAAACACTGGTAGACAGTTTAGAGCTACGGATGGTTCCTACGGAAAGTCGCACAAATATTGATAAATACTTATAAGAAAAGGAGGAAGGATTATGATTCAAGCACTATTAGTCGGGTTAACAGTAGTTATCCTGGGCTTCATCGAATGCTGGTGCTGCTTCCCAATGGTGGAGAGACCGCTTATTGTAGGAACAGCAATTGGTATCGTTTTGGGAGATGTGAAAACAGGTGTTGAAGTTGGGGCTTCACTGGAGCTTGTATTCATGGGGGTTATGGCAATTGGCGGCACAGTGCCTCCGGACGCTGTATCCGGAACAGCTGTTGGTACAGCATATGCAATCATTCTTGGAGCCGGCATTGAAACAGCATTTGCATTGGCAGTTCCTACATCTATTATCTGCCAAATGCTCTTTGTACCAAAGGTCGCAATACGTTCACTGTATACACCTTTTATTGACAAGATGGTGGAAAAAGGTAATTATAAGGGAATTCAAAGGATATTCCCACTAGTTGCTGTAACAACTTCTTTATTCAGCGGTCTGATTTGTGCATTGGGTGTCGGGCTTGGTGCAGATGTTATGAAAGAATTCATCAATAATGTTCCGCAAACCTTACTGGACGGCATGGGTGTTGCAGCGGGAATGCTTGGGGCAGTCGGATTTGGTTTACTGCTGAAGATGATGTGGCAAAAGAAGCTGGCTGTTTATTTCTTTCTTGGATTCATTATGGCATCCTATTGTGGAATGCCGTTAATGGCGATTGCTATTTGCGGAATGATTTTAGTTATTATCCTTTACTTTGAAGGCGAATTCAGTAAGCGCCGACAGGCAAGTAAGCTGATTACAGATACGGATACCGGGGAGGAGGAATTGTTCGATGATTAAGGAAAAATTTGGCTTGACAGATGAAGAAGGGAAACTGATGGCCAAGGTTGCACGACGCTCTCATCAGGTCGATGCAGTTTATACATGGGAAAAATTTCAGGCTATGGGTTATATGTGGGTTATGATCCCTGTCATTAACGCTATGTACGATAACGAAGAAGACCGTATTGCAGGATATAAACGCCATTATGAATTATTTAATACGAATCCTGTAGTTGGAGGGTTTATCACTGGATTAAGTACAGCGATGGAAGTACAGGCAGCTCATGATTCGAATTTTGATAAATCTTCGATTGCTGCTGTAAAAACATCACTCATGGGACCGTTTGCCGGTATCGGGGATTCAATATTCCAGAGTACATGGCGTGTTATCACGATGGGTATCGGCTTAAGTATGGCGAAGGATGGCAATATATTGGGGCCTATCGTTTTCTTAGTACTGTTTAATCTGCTGGCAGAGCCTGTTCGTATATTATTCCCTTATATCGGTTATAAAATGGGTACAAAATTTATGACACAGGCAGAAGAAAGCGGCATTATGAGTTTTGTAACAAAAGCAGCCAGTATTGTAGGTCTGATGACTGTTGGAGCGATGGCAGCTACCATGGTATCTCTGAATATCGGCTATGTCTTTACCATGAATGGAGCGGAGCAGTCCATACAGGAAATGCTGGACTCCATCTTCCCGTGTATGCTTCCGTTGTTATTAACACTTGGCTGTTTCAAGCTTCTGAATAAAAATGTAAAGCCGACTTTATTGATTGTAGTGATTATGATAATAGGAATTGCAGGAAAATACATTGGAATTTTCTAATAGAAAAGAGAGGAGAAATGAAATGAGTTTAATTGATACGATAAGGCGTGTCCCGGGAGTCGTGGACAAGGTGATAAAGGAAAGAAAGGAATTAACCGCCGGATTATTCGCTTACCTTGGTGATAAGCTTTCTTCCATCAATGAAATTGTGTTGATAGGATCCGGTACAAGCAATACCTGCTCCATGACTTCCCATGAATTCGTCGAGAAAGCAAGCGGTATTTCAACTACGGTACTGCTGCCTAATCTATTCCTTGAGAAGTGTGCATATAATCCAAATGCTCTGTATATTTTTACATCACAGAGCGGAACATCTACCTTAACGCAAAAGGCATTGCTGAAAATGAAAGAGCTTGGAAATTTAACAGTGGCTGTTACAGAGGATGCATCATCACCACTTGCCAGTGTTGGTGGCTGCCATATTCTGATGGAAACAGATCATGAGGAATACGGCTGCCGCACAATCGGATATTGTATGTCTGCCTTTACACATATGATCACCGCTATGGAAATAGGACTAGCCAGAGGAACGTTATCAGAGGCGGATTATGCTTCATATCTTAAGGATGCAGAAGCTGCAGCTGTTCACCATAGTGAGCTATGTGATGCTACAATGCAGTGGTTTGATAAAAATAAATGGAGGCTGATGAACAAGGATGGCTATGCACTATACGGTTCTGGAGCTCTATATGGTGTAGCGGTGGAAGGTGCTTTGAAATGTCTGGAAATCGCGAAGCGATATCTGTGTGTAGGATATGAAATGGATGATGGAATGCATGGTCCGACGATGGGCTTTACCAATCGAACAGCTGTGATTATTTTAAATAACGGACGAAATACTGAGATTGCGAATGGTCTTGCACACTATATCAAAGCAGAAGTAGGTGATGCATTTGTCATCGGTATGAATACCATAGATGAAAGAGATCTTGCTTTTGAACCTCATGGAAACGATTTTGCATATCTCGAATATGCACCGGTCGTAGAGATTCTTGCTGCTCGTCTGGCTGCTGACTATGGTATTATAACTAAGCCTTTCGGAGTTGATGATGAACCAATGCCGGAGGCAAAATATTTCAATACGCATGATGAATAAGGAATGAAAAATAGATGCTGATAATCGGCAGTCCATAGCACATCACAATCTCATAACGGTTATTGTAAACGTGATGGATACCGTTGTGTCAGATGTTCTGGGCGAAGCCTGATCAGCATCTTCTCTTTTCATCATTTTATACGAATTTGGTGATTTTAAAAATACAAAATATGAATGTTTTTATTGCTTGGTTGAAAAAATTTCATGTTCCTTTTGTTGATTAATCCGGCTCTTGCATATTTGTACAAACAAATCCTGAATTTACCAGTATTTCCTATATGTACGCTGCCAGTCTTGAGTGATATGATAAAAGCCGGCATAGTATCATACGAAAACATATGAAAAAAATTGACATGAAAAAGACAAGAGGTGACAGAATGATTACATTCCAATATACAGTAAAGAGTCATATGGGGCTTCATGCGCGACCTGCGAGTGATCTCTCCGCAATGGCGCGTAAATTCAGCAGTACAATTACCGTGCATAGCAGGCGGCGAAGTGCCAATGTACGCAGAATCGTAGAGCTGATGGAAATCAATGTGGGAAGGAATGAAATTCTGTTATTTGAAATTGAAGGCAGCGATGAACAGCAGGCAGCGGAAGAATTGCGCCATTATTGTGAAAGAAGGTTGTGAGTTTGCAAAACTATAAGATGGTGGTATTTGACTGCGATGGTACTCTGGTTGACTCTGCCGTTATGATTTCCATGCTTTATGAAGGATATCGTAAAATGTATCCGAATCGCAAGCCCTTGCCATATGAACACTTTATTCCCTGTTATTTTCAGACGGATCAGGAGAACTGTGTGTATCTGCAAATACCGCCGACAGACAGGGAACGCTTCGAGGATATCTGTTTCCATCAGCACGAAAAAGGAATCGATAACGTAAAACCCTTTTCCGGAATTGATGAGCTGTTGATTGAACTGCGCACTCGCGGCTATGCGCTTGGCATTGCGACCTCCCGCAGCTATGACGCTTTCTATGAATTGAAAAATCAGCTGACAAGGGAAGCGTTTGACAGCTTTTCCTGCATCGGCGTAAAGGATGTCGTAGCACACACCAAGCCTGCACCGGATGTACTCCTTTATATCATGCGGCAGAGTGGGCTTCTGCCGGAGCAGCTGCTGTTTGTCGGTGATTCCATGAACGATGCACTCTGTGCAAAAGCGGCTGGTGTAGCCTTTGTCTGGGCGAAATGGGGCAGGATCACAGAAGAATCTCTGCCCTGCCGCTATGCTGTGGAAACACCGCAGGAGCTTTTAACTATCTTATAAGCAAATGAGTGCTGATCGGGAGGGAAAACGATGCAAAAGAAAATAGATTTACTGCATGGCAATTTATATTCAGCCCTGCTATGGTTCGCCCTGCCCTTTCTGGCAGCGAACCTCATACAGGTACTGTATGGCACCGTTGATCTGCTGGTGGTTGGGTGGTACAATAGCGAAGCGCAGATTTCTGCAGTATCACTTGGCTCACAGATTACGCAGCTGCTGCTATCCTTGATAACCGGTCTGACGATGGGGAGTACCGTACTGATTGCACAATATGCAGGCTGTGGTAAAGATAAGGATATCGAATCCTCCATTGCCACGACCTTCACGCTTTTTCTGCTGCTGGGTATCCTGCTGACAGTTGTCATGCTGGTGCTGACACCACAGCTGTTAACGCTTATCCAGACACCGCAGGAAGCCTATGAGGATGCCTGCAGCTATGTTTATATATGTAGCATGGGAATTATTTTCAGCTTTGGGTATAATGCTGTCAGTGCTGTTCTTCGAGGTCTGGGAGATGCCAAGAGTCCCTTGTATTTTATTACGACAGCCTGCATGTTCAATATCATACTGGATGTTGTGCTCGTTGCCGGTTTTCATATGGGAGCTGCGGGAGCTGCCATTGCGACTACTTTCTCTCAGGGGGTATCCCTGCTTTTGTCCATTATCTTTCTGCGCAAACAGAAATTCAGCTTTGACTTTCATCTTTCCAGCTTTCATCTGCAAAGGGATAAGGCTCTGCTGCTGTTAAAAATAGGTCTTCCCATTTCTTTGCAGGAGGTCATATCAGCTGTCTCATTCCTGTGTATAGCTGCTATTATCAATGGTTTCGGGGTTGCAGCAAGCGCTGCTGCCGGTATCTGCAACAAGTTTGAAGGCTTTGCCATGCTGCCGTCAACGGCAATCGCATCTGCCATCAGTACGATTGCTGCACAGAATATCGGAGCCGGAAACTGGAAGCGGGCAGGAAAGGCCTTATGGATCAGTATATTCTTTGCGTTTACCGCCTCCATGATTTTCTTCCTCTGGGCCGGTATATCCTCAGAAAGTATTCTGCAGATTTTCAAGGCGGAGGGAGCCGTTATCACTGCAGGGGAACAATATCTGCATTATTTCCGCTATGATTTTCTGCTGGTTGCCTTCGGATTTACAATGAACGGCTTTTTCAATGGCTGCGGACGAACACTGTTCGCCATGGTCAATGGAATAGCAGCATCTCTATGTATTCGTATCCCTCTCGTATTTATTCTGTCGCAATACGGGAATCATGATCTTACCGGAATTGGTCTTGCAATTCCTGCCGCAACGCTTGTATCTGTGATTGCCGCAATCATCTATTACCGCCGCGGCAAATGGAAACAGGCACTTACGGTGTAAAGCAGAACTCAAAACTGCATGCATCTGGTTTTGGAAGAGGAGGACACTTATGCTACATAACTTCGATAACCAGTGAGTATATAGGAATCAAAATCTGTCACGCATCCCTGTGTACTTGTAAAAAAGCTCCTTTGTTCTTATGAAGAGGAACGCTGTTTGCAGTCATACAGGGATTTTTTATAAAAAAGAAGTCCTGTATCGGGTTTCGGTGAGTGCTATTTACTCGCTTTTCCTGTATAATATTGCCATACGAATAAAAGGAGAAATGCATGGAACAAATAAAAGAAACAAGCCTGAAGTTTTCAGAATCACCGCTCTGTCCGATTGCGGCTGACGTCATCAGTGATGGAGAGAGTATTTATTTTTATATGTATGATCTGGATTTTGAAAATGAACGATTGATTGCCCGCTCTGCCTGCTGGGTGAAAAATCTGGTGGAGGCACCTCTTTCCTTTCAGAAAGATAAAATTGATGAGGATCATCAGCCGGTACTGCCTGCTATGTTTGTAGATGAGGATATGGATATAAAACCATGGAATGAGGATGAGCTGGAAATTGTCTGGAGTAAGGAAGGACATATCGCCGGTTTACTGCATAACAATGAAATTGTCTGTGTCATACCATCCTGGGCAGACGGTCACAACTTTCCCGGCTATGCTCTGTATGCGAAGGAAAACAATATGGTTGCGTGGAAGCTGAAGGATGCAAGCCCTATGGTGGGACGGATACTGGAAGGGAAGGCTTTCTGGAAACAGGAATTTAATGAGGTGTGGAAAACCTATAACACCCCTTATTTCTCACAGCTCAGTGATTTGTTCGGGGCTGCTACCAACTGCTATGACTTAAACAAGGACCGTTTTCCAAGCAGACTGCTGTTAACCTTTGAAAAGGATGGGATGTCGTATGCCTTTACCATTGGTGCCGGTATGTTTTCCATGCCGAATGCAGACCGTTATTATGCGGAGTATGAAGACTACGCCCGATGTGAATACGCAGTTCAATATCCGAGCAGTTCGTTGAG
The DNA here is from genome assembly GCA_012317185.1 of [Clostridium] innocuum. Taxonomy (NCBI): domain Bacteria; kingdom Bacillati; phylum Bacillota; class Clostridia; order Eubacteriales; family Clostridiaceae; genus Clostridium; species [Clostridium] innocuum. The sequence continues at coordinate 717,067 of CP048838.1, forward strand.
CAGGGAAGAGGAAATGGAGCTGTTCTCCTCGATTGCCGGTTTGTGTTCACTTCCATGGCATGCGATTGACTGTGTCGGACACGGGCATACACTGGATATCCCAATCAAAGATAAGTATGGCTGTGTGCTGATCGATGATGATAAAAGCGGGGATCCGTTACCTCTGCATTTAAAAAAGGAAGGCGTACATGTATACTGGATTCGCAGTGTGGAGGATGAGATATTTGCACAGCTCAAGGATGAGGAAAAGAAAGAGCAGCTGCTGGAGCAGCTCTGCCTGCATACCGAATTGCTGTAAGGTACAGTACGAAAACATCTATATACGTATACGGGAGAAAGGCAAAAAGAACAGAACCATATGTGAGCGCTCTGTTCTTCTTATCTGGAATCTTCTGGTTTTTTATGCATCATTCTTTCCTTAACAAGGCGATTTCCTCTTTCAGTAGCTGTTGTACACTGTCAAATGATAAGATGGAAGACTGTGCCATATCCTCTAACATATCTTTTATGTGCGTCTGCATGATTCCCTTGGCGAGCCCCTGAGCGTTCAGCTCTACATGATCAAACCAGGGAATGTCATGTAGCTGCATCTGCCGCTGTTTCTGAAGATTGTCCATTGATTTCAACTGCTCGATATATTCCTTTACATAGCGAAGAGTGGCTGCTTCATCATGCAGTGCCGCACTGTAGATATACAGTTGGGACATTACCGAGAGAGGGAGCTGAAACAGGTGGCTTAAGCCTTCCATCAGCTGCAGATAGCTTCTTAACATATCCATACGGTTGTTGCGCTTTGCCAGATTACACATATTTAATAGGATCATGCCTATCTGATGATAGTGGGAAAACAGCTGAGCCTGCAGCATATGCATAGCTTCGTCTTCATCCTTGATCTGCATGGCAAGCGTACCTTCCAGAGAAGAGGTATCCGCAAGTCTGGGCAGTTTCTGCAGCAGCTGCAGACCTTCCTCATAGCGCTGTTCCATTGCCAGAAAATTCACCAGAAGAATACCGGCCAGCTGCTTTTTCTCTAAATCCGCTGACTGTGAAACCTCCTGTGCCAGCTGCTTTGCCAGTGCCAGAAACTCATTTGCCTGATCTTCCTCCTGAAGCAGAAGAAGTACCTGCATAGATAAGCGGGCAAACGATAATTTCAGGCTCTCACTGTTGGGATACTGCCGTAAAACTTTTTTCACATATGCCATGGCTTCAGGGAAAGGTGCACTTTGAAACTGTCCCAGCATTTCTTCACATAGCCTGTTCACCTGCTCCTCGCTCAGATTTTTTTCAAAATTCAACAGCTCATCAATACTGATATCAAAAATTCGTGCTAAAATGGGAAGTGTAGATATATCGGGACAGCTGCTGCCGTGCTCCCATTTACTCACTGCCGCAGAGCTGACATGAAGAAGTGATGCCAGCATTTCCTGTGTATAACCCTTTTCATTGCGCAGACGAACGATGTTTTTACCTATATCCATATATATGCATACCCCTTACTTTCTACAGGTACCTGTAACTATAGTATAAAGCAGGACAGGGCTTCCTGCAATGGAAGAAGAGTTAACATACTGTGGTATAAATCAACTGCTGGTTAAGGCATAAAGGAGGGATGTTTTTGAGTACCTATGTGATGAGTGATGTCCATGGCCTTAAGGACCGCTACGATGCCATGCTGGAGGCACTTGCGTTACAGAATGAGGATACGCTGTTTATACTGGGGGATGTGATTGACCGCGGAAGGGATGGAATTGCCATCCTTCTTGATATTATGAATAGAGATAATGCACATATGCTGCTGGGAAATCATGAATATATGATGAAGCAGTATTATGAGGCGGTGCACCATGTGATAACCGATATGCAGGAGGCATGGGTGGTAACCGATCGCTGGCAACGCAATCACTGCAGCCCGACGATCGATGCCTTTGAATGTCTGAATGAAAGGAAGCAGCGTGAGCTTCTGGATTATCTGGATGAACTGCCGATTGCAATCTGTGACCTTAAAGTGCATGAGGAACTGTTTTACTTAACACATGGCAGTGCGCAGCCACAGTTTACGCATGGTATCGTAACACAGCAGGATGTGAAAGACAGTGATGTTACAATGGAACGCTTTGTATGGGACCGTATGGATGTACATGAGCGTCTGTTTGATGACCGCAGTGTGATTGTCGGTCATACACCTACCCTGTTTTTTCAGGAGACACATCCCTATACTATTTGGACAGATACCGGTGATGTAAAGACTGCCCGTGTGATGGATATCGACTGCGGGTGTGCGGCAAATGATATTCACAGCAGACTGGGGGTTGTCTGTCTGGATACAAGAACCGTACAGTATTTCTAAAAGCGGGTTGACTCTGACATTGTGTCATGGCGTATACTTCCTGTGAGCTCAGAAAGCGAGGTGCCTTGCATGTTAAGGATTGGTGATTTTTCGAAGCTGTCCAGGATCAGTATCCGGATGCTGCGGTATTATGAAAAGCATAATCTGTTGAAGCCCCGTTATGTGGATGAGGAAAGCGGATATCGCTTTTATGCACATGAACAGATTTTCGAGGCTGCCAAAATACGGTTTCTAAGAGAAGCCGGCTTCAGTGTCGCCATGATGGAGGAAATCATGACGCAGTATGACAGTCCGCAGGAGATTCAGCGGTATTTTCAGATACGCATGAAGGAGCTGGAAGAGGAACGGCAAAGGATCTCGAATACACTGATCCGACTGGAACGGGCGCAGAAGCTGCTCGATACGGAGGATACGTTTATGAAGTATACGGTAGAAGTAAAACAAATCAAGGGAATGTATGCCGCAACCCTGCGCAGCATGATTCCCACATATGAGCGTGAGGATCTGGTATGGAAGAGGATGTACAGCATCCTTGCGGAAAAGCATCTGGATATCACCTTTGCACAACCGCAAAATGCACGGGCATATTTTTTTGATGAGGGATTTGCAGAAAAGAATGTGAATATAGAAATCGCCACGGAGGTAGTCGGCAGCTATGAGGATGTTGAGGATATCTGCTTTCGTCAGCTGAAGGATGAAACGGATGCCAGTGTTACCTTTACCGGTGATTACAGCCAGATTACGGAGGTCTGCATGGCGATTACGATGTGGATCAAGGAAAACGGCTATGAGCTGGATGGAGCGAATTTCTGCATCTATCACAAGGGCTGGGGGCAGTGTGACAATCCAAAGGAATTTATGACAGAAATCTGTTTTCCAATTCGTAAATAAGAAAAGAAGGTAGAAGAAAACAATCCTGTTTAAGGTACGCAGGATTGTTTTTTGTTGTTTCTGAAGGTATCTGTAAGGATACCTTCCATATGCATTATTTCATATGCTCATCGAGGAAGTGGAAAATCTTCTGATAATACGCCTTTGGCTGTTCATACATATTGGCTCTGTGTCCGCTGTTTTCCACAATGTAGAGATCCTTCGCGGACTGACAGGCATCATATAGGCGAAATGCCATATCACAGGGCACATGCACATCCTTTTCACCATGGAGAAACAGAGTTGGAAGAATCGCCTTTTCCATCTTCGGCAATGCGCTTGCCTTGCGGATGCCGAATTTCATTTTCTGTTTTACAAGGACACCCATGGAATCCAGAATCGGGAATGGAGGCATTTTATAATAGTGCGTCATCTGCCATGATAATATATCATACACCGAGGTGTATCCGCCGTCTTCAATGATACAGCGTACTGCGGCAGGCAGTTTTTCCTGCGGACAGAACAGAATTGTGTCCGCTCCCATGGAAATACCGTACAAAACGATTTCCGCCTGTGAATCCATTTCCAGAACCGCATCGATCCAGCGAAGTAAATCCTTACGCTCATTCCAGCCCAGAGATATCAAAGAGCCTTCGCTCTCTCCGTGTGCACGTGCATCCGGGGTAAGCACATGATAGCCCTGTTCATGAAAGGCTCTTGCGACTGTCCGCATATCCTCCTTGGTGCAGGCGTAGTCATGCATAACGATAGCCCAGCGGTGTGATGTATGGTCCTGGGAAGGATAAATCATACCAACCAGCTGCAGACCGTCTTCACTTTCTACAGATACCTTGTCAACCGCAACATTCTGTATCCATTTCTTACAGAGCAGCAGCTCCTTGTGGCGCCGTGTTTTTTGTTCATCATTCAGATCCGCGTCTGCCAGACTCAGCTGCTTCCCCTTTTTCAGTTTTTTCCGGTTTAGCGTCTGGTCAAACAGTGTCCGGCACAGAAAGAAATCGGTTGCGGCCGCAAGTGTGGACGCTGCCCCCAGCCCGGTAATGATTTTTGATTTTTTGCTCATGTTGTCAGCTCCCATCTAATTTGTTTCATTATCTATATTATATAATGAAATCTGTGAAATTACGAGCGGAAACGTTTACATATCGTATGAAAGGTACAAAAAAGTTGTTTTTAGCACGTTGCAGGCTGAGCATTCTGCAAGGGGAATTTTAAGATGGAAAGCCAGGGCGGTATCTGTCATAAAAGGCAGGTCTGTAAGGTAGAAGGGGATGAGGTACACCATGGTTGTCTAATGGTAAGAATGTCTTTTTATTGTGATAAGGGAAATTAAGACTGTTAATCTATCGTGCTAAAAAACAAATAGTAGTAAACATCAGGGATATTCATAATAAACGTAAGCAAGGCAGTGATATTGCAGAAATAATGATATGGATATGCAGGTGAATCTGCTGTACTCTGTATGGGATATACATAGATTCAATGCAATGAATCTATGCATTTGCAGAAACCTTATGCTTTGCTGTATGCCGTAACCTGCTGTAAGAGTTTCATAGTTAGCGTTGTTCTGCTGTCGTGGATGCTATTGATATAGAAAGCCGCTTGCGGATAATCTTTGATTCCTTCAGCTGTAGCAGGTATGGATAACTGAAAAAGATCTCTTTTTCTGAATACAAAAGAAGCGATAAAAGAGAAAGGGATATTACTTGCGTAATTTATGAAAAAAACAGTTGCAATTCCAATAGAATCATATTACAATACTAAGTACCGCGGTTTCGTGGTATTTTCATGCGTGGGAGAAGGAGGCAACCCTTCATTCTGACCACTGCATAAGACTTTTTAAATATAGGAGGAATGTCTTGTGAGTAAGAAAGTTGCAAAAGTTTGTAAACTTCAGTTCCCTGCAGGGGGAGCTAGACCGGGACCTGCACTGGCTTCTGCCGGTATCAACATGCCGCAGTTCTGTACAGCATTTAATGATGCTACGAAAGAACGTGCCGGTGATGTCGTTCCAGTTATCATTACTGCATACGAAGACAAGAGCTTTGACTTCGTAATCAAAACAACTCCGGCTGCTATGATGATCAAAAAAGCTGCTGGAATCAAAAAAGCTTCAGGAAACCAGAAAGAGATCTCTGGAAAAATCACAGTAGATCAGCTGCGTGAAATCGCAGAATACAAAATGCCAGACTTGAATGCCAACGATGTGGAAGCTGCTATGCGTATTGTCGCAGGTACTGCTAAAAACATGGGTGTTGAAGTTGAAGGTTTTGAATAAGAAAGGCGGAAAACAAAATGGCAAAATTCGGTAAAAAATATGTAGAAGCTGCTAAAAAAGTTGATCGCACAAAAACTTATTCAGTAGCCGAGGCAGTAAAATTAGCAAAAGAAACAAACATCGCTAAATTCGACGCATCTGTTGAAGTTAGCTTCAAATTAAATGTGGATCCTCGTCACGCAGATCAGCAGATTCGTGGTGCGATGGTACTTCCACACGGAACTGGTAAAACACAGAAGGTCTGTGTTATTACACAGGGACCGAAAGAGCAGGAAGCGAAAGATGCCGGTGCAGATTTCGTCGGTGGAAAAGAACTGCTGGAAGACATCCAGAAGGGATGGTTCGACTTCGATGTCATCGTTGCGACTCCGAACATGATGGGTGAACTTGGTAAGCTGGGACGTCTGTTGGGACCAAAGGGCTTAATGCCAAACCCTAAGACTGGTACAGTTACCATGGATGTAGCAAAAGCTGTTGAAGATATCAAAAAGGGTAAGGTTGAATACCGTGTTGACAAAGAAGGAAATATCAACCTGATGATCGGAAAAGTAAGCTTTGACGATGAGAAGCTGGTTGACAACTTCAATGCACTGCTGAAGGTAATCTCAAAAGCACGTCCTGCGGCTGTAAAGGGTACTTACATCAAAAACCTGGTGATTTCCACTACCATGGGACCTGGTGTAAAAGTAACTGTTGAAAAATAACGATTGACAAAATCTCGTTAGCAGGTTAGAATATCAGATGTTATCAATATACCATAGACAGTAACGGCCCTACGGCTTAATCATGTTACCGAGGTAAAAGTTGGATACTAAACTTTCACCCGTAGTCTGTCTATGCCTGCGGGTGTTTTTATATCACTCTTAAAGGGTATATTGTTACATATAAATTTAGGAGGTGTGAAGTTATGAACCAGGCGATTATCGATAGCAAGAAAGCGGTCGTTTCTGAAATTGCTCAGAAAATGAAAGAATCTCAGTCAACTGTTGTTGTTGAGTACCGTGGACTTAGCGTTGCCGAAGTAACCGAGTTACGTAGAAATCTGCGCGAAGAAGGTGTTGAGTTCAAGGTTTACAAAAACTCACTGGCTCAGCGTGCTGCTGTTGAAGCAGGTGCGGATGATCTTACAAAGGATCTGATCGGACCAAACGCCATCGCATTCGGTGGTGACGCAGTTGCTCCTGCGCGTGTTCTGGCAAAATTCGCTAAGAAACATGAACACTTGGTATTGAAAAGCGGAATCGTAGAAGGAAAAGTTGTTGGTGTAGATACCATTAAGGAACTGTCCAGTCTGCCGAACCGTGAAGGTATGTTATCAATGCTGTTAAGCTGTCTGCAGTCTCCAGTACGTGGATTTGCATGTGCTGTTAAGGCAGTGGCTGACGCAAAAGACGGAGGTTCTGCTGAAGAAGCAGCTCCACAGGAATAAACTTACAGGAGGAAAATGAAAATGGCAAAATTAGCACAGGAAGATATCTTAGCTTACTTAGAAGAAGCTACCATCTTAGAACTTAACGAATTAGTAAAAGCAATCGAAGAAAAATTCGGTGTAACAGCTGCTGCACCAGTTGCTGTAGCTGCTGTAGCAGACGACGCTGCTGCTGCAGGACCTAGCGAAGTAACAGTAACTCTGACTGACATCGGTGGAACAAAGGTTGCTGTCATCAAGGCAGTACGTGAAATCACTGGTTTAGGTCTGGTTGACGCTAAGGGTCTGGTTGACAAGGCACCAAGTGTAATTAAGGAAAACATCAAACCGGAAGAAGCAGAAGAAATCAAGAAGAAACTGATGGACGCTGGTGCTTCTGTAGAAATCAAGTAATTCATACTTACACATTTTACAAACAACAAAAAGCCGAGAGGCTTTTTGTCACCTAAAAAGGCGGGATAACGATGGATCATTACTTTACAGATAATCGTCATTTAGCAGAAAACCGGAAGGAAATATCTTTCCGGTTTTGGTGTTTTAACGTTTCTTTTATTACTGATAACGGTGTGTTCTCCAAAGACAGTGTCGATTTTGGTACACGGGTACTGCTCAACACGCTGCATGAGCATGAGGAAGAGCTGGGAAATCAACTTCTTGACATGGGCTGCGGCTATGGCGTTGTGGGAATCGTTACCAAAAAGGCATGGCCGGATAAGCAGGTTGAAATGGTGGATGTGAATCCAAGAGCGGTGGCACTTGCCAGAAACAATGCCGAAAAGAATAATATCGAGGCAAACATTCATGTGTCCGATGTATATGAACAGGTAAGTGGGAATACTTTTACTGATATCATAACAAATCCTCCGATTCGTGCCGGTAAAAACGTCATCTATAACATCTTTGAGGAGGCATGGAATCACCTTGCGGACCAGGGGACACTTTGGGTTGTGATTCGCAAACAGCAGGGAGCACGCAGCGCCGTGACGAAAATAAAAGAAGTGTTTGGAAATTGCGATATCATTCACAAGGAAAAAGGATATTTCATACTAAAAGCAAAAAAAGCATTGACAATTTGACAAACAGTTGATATTATAATAAATTGCATAATACTAAAATATTAAAATGGGTTTTTATGCCTTATTTTGATAGGTGAAACTTGTAGAAAGGATGGCGTACATGGACAAAAAACAGCCTTATCGTATTGTCGCTTCCGGTAAAAAGGCAGAGCGTCGAGACTACTCAAAAGTAAGCGGGCATCTGGAACTGCCAAATCTGGTAGAAATCCAGACAGACTCCTTCGAGTGGTTCAAGAACGAAGGGATTGGGGAAGTTTTCAATGAGATTTACCCGATTCAAAACTATGGAGGAAATATCAAGCTGAAATTCGCCGGCTATGAATTCGGAGAGCCGAAATTCAATGCGGAGGAATCAATGTATCGCGAATGTAATTTCGCGGCACCTTTGAAAGCCCGTATGGAGCTTGAAATTACAGATAACACCACTGGTGAGGTTATCAACAAGTGGGAGGATGTCTTCCTTGGGGACTTCCCGCTGATGACGGAAACCGGTACCTTTATTATCAATGGTGCGGAGCGTGTCATCGTTTCGCAGATTGTGCGTTCCCCGGGTGCGTACTTTTCCACTGGTTATGAGGAAAAAACAGGGAAGGAATCCTTTGCCTGCGAATTGATTCCAAGCCGTGGAACATGGCTGGAGTTTCTGACAGAAGTGAAAAAGGCGTCTACAGGACGTGTTTTAAACATGAGCATTGACCGGAAACGTAAAATGCTGTCTTCCATTCTGTTCAAGGCGATCGGTATGTCTGTGGATCTTGACAGAAGTGAGGATGCACATGACACGATGCAGATCAAAACCTTCCTGAAGGCTATGGGAAGAGATATCGTGGAAAATGTAGCGATTGATGATGAGGATCGTGAGTTCATGAATCTGTACCTTACATTATATGCATCCTTCTTCGGCAAATACGAGGAAATTGAAAACACACTGATGGCAGATAAGGTCAAGACAACACAGGAGGCATTACTGTCCATTTACGAAAACCAGCGTTCTGATGAAATCCCGACACTGGATGGTTCCATCACGTTAATGAATGCGAAGTTCTTCGATCCGCGCCGTTATGACCTGACAAAGGCCGGACGTTATAAGCTGCGCAAGAAGCTGAACGCGATCAACCGTGTTGATAAGCACCATCTTGCTCAGGATATTCTGGATGCGGATGGCAATGTGTTTATGGCCAGTGGTACGATGGTCAACCGTGATGAGCGAAATGCACTTCGCAAGGAGCTGGAAAAAGGTATGCATGTCAATGCATTCCCGTTCAATCCGCTGTTCAATCATCCGGATAAGGTATATGTACCAAGCAGCAATCACCTCGGTCTTGTCGGACGTGTTCTGGCAGGCGATGTGGAGCTGGAAGACGGTACGCTGTATGAAGGAAGCATTCTGAGCGAACAGGATGTGGAAGCAATCGTTAAGGGTGTGGAAAAGGTAGCTGTTCATGGAGGCATCATTGCCAAGAAGGTTGCTTTAACAAGCGCTAATGTGAATGCCGTATTGAACTACGGACAGAGAATGTACGCGTTTGCCCGTTTGACGGACGCAAATGGAGAAGATGTAGTCAACGAGGAAGGCGATTTCTTCGTGGATGGCTATACTCCTCGCCACAAGCCGGAAGCACTCAGTGTGACTGCCGTAGATGAAATCAAAGCAAAAGTTAACAACGGTGCTGTATTATATGCATGGCTGGTCGGGGCTGCGATTCAGGAAATCCTGATCCGTGACCACGACGGTGCAGTTGTGAAGGTTATGGGAAATGACCCGTATGCTGACAAGCACACCATTACTATTTCCGATATGTATGCATTCTATGCCTACAATCTGAACAATATGGAAGGTGTTGGAGATACCGATGATATCGATATGCTGGGGAACCGTCGTATCCGTTCCGTCGGAGAGCTGATTCAGAATCAGTTCCGTATCGGTTTAAGCCGTATGGAGCGTGTGGTTAAGGAACGTATGTCCATCGCGGATATCGCGACCCTGACACCGAAGAAGCTGACCAATATCCGTCCGCTGACAGCGGCAATCAAGGAATTCTTCTCCTCTTCGCAGCTGTCTCAGTTCATGGATCAGCAGAATCCGCTTGCTGAGCTGACAAACAAGCGTCGTATTTCCGCATTGGGACCTGGCGGTATCACCCGTGACCGTGCGAGCTACGAGGTTCGTGACGTTCACAGCTCTCACTATGGGCGTATCTGTCCGATCGAGACACCGGAAGGTCCAAACATCGGTCTGATTTCCAATCTGACGACGTATGGAAAAATCAATGAATACGGCTTTATTCAAACACCTTACCGTATTGTAAATGCGGATGGAACCGTACAGGAAGAGGCACTTTACCTGTCTGCGGATGAAGAAGCCGATTATGTAATCGCACAGGCCAACGAGGTTGTTGAAGGCCGTCTGATCAACGAGCATGTCGTTGCACGTAAAGCCGGAGATACCATCATCGCAAGACGTGAAGAGGTAGAGCTGGCCGACGTTTCTCCGAAACAGATCGTATCCGTTGCGACTGCTTGTGTACCGTTCCTGGAAAACGATGATGCTTCCCGTGCCCTCATGGGTGCGAACATGCAGCGTCAGGCCGTTCCTCTTCTGCAGCCGCATTCTCCGTATGTCGGAACCGGTGTGGAATTTAAAATCGCAAAAGACTCCGGTGTCGGTATCGTCGCAAGAGAAAACGGTGTCGTGGAATATGTTGACTCTCAGAGAATCATCGTCAGTGAGAATGACGGAAACCGCAGAGAATACCGTCTGCGTAAATTCCAGCGTTCCAACAACGGAACCAACATCAACCAGAGTCCGATCATTTCCAAGGGAGAGCGCATCGAAAAGGGGGATATCCTTGCCGATGGCCCATCCATGGAGCGCGGCGAGCTGGCACTTGGACAAAACGTAACCATTGCCTATATGACATGGTACGGATATAACTACGAGGATGCCATCATCATGAGTGAACGTCTGGTTCGCGATGATGTGTATACCTCCATTCATATTGAAGAATACGACATTGACTGCCGTGAAACAAAGCTGGGGCCAGAAGAAATCACCCGCGATATTCCTAACGTGAGTGAAAACGCATGCCGTAATCTGGACAGCCGTGGTATCATCATGGTCGGTGCAGAGGTTATGGAAGGCGATATTCTGGTCGGTAAGGTAACGCCGAAGGGGCAGAGCGAAATCTCTCCTGAGGAAAAACTGCTGCTGGCTATATTCGGTGAGAAATCACGTGAGGTACGTGACAACTCTTTGAAGGTACCGCATGGTGGTGCCGGAATCGTTCACTCCATCCGCGTCTTCAAAAGAAGCGAAGGACACGATCTGCCGCCTGGAGTCAATGAAACAGTAAAAGTATACATCGTTCAGAAACGTAAGATTTCTGAGGGTGACAAAATGGCCGGACGTCACGGTAACAAGGGTGTCATCTCCAAGATTCTTCCTGTAGAGGATATGCCTTACATGCCGGATGGAACACCGGTTGATATCATGCTGAACCCGTTTGGTGTGCCTTCCCGTATGAACATCGGTCAGGTACTGGAAATCCATCTGGGATATGCTGCCAAGAAGCTGGGTGTGAAATTCTCCACACCGGTATTCGATGGTATCAACAACACCGAGCTGAGCGATATCATGAAGGAAGCGGAAATGACCGTGGATGGAAAACAGGTACTGTATGACGGACGTACCGGGGAACCGTTTGATGAACGTATTTCCGTCGGCGTCATGTACATGATCAAGCTGGCCCACATGGTTGACGATAAGCTGCATGCCCGTGCAACCGGACCATACTCTCTGGTAACTCAGCAGCCGTTGGGTGGTAAGGCACAAAACGGTGGTCAGAGATTCGGTGAGATGGAGGTCTGGGCACTGGAGGCTTATGGTGCCGCTCATACACTGCAGGAAATCCTGACAGTGAAATCCGATGATATCGTTGGTCGTACAAAGACCTATGAAGCAATCATCAAGGGAAAAGATATTCCGGAACCGGGTATCCCGGAATCCTTCCGCGTATTGAAGCACGAGCTGCAGGCTCTTGCCATTGACGTGAAGATGCTGGATGAAGACGGTAACGAAGTAGATATCAGCAAGGAGGATAACAGCGAAGCAGCTGCAACTCTGCCTCCGATTCCTGCCGCTGAGCCTGTCGGTGAGGAAGACATCAATGATCTGGAAGTAGAAGAGGAAGATGCTGTCGCAGATGACGAATCCGAAGATGAAATTCTTCTGGATGACGATGCAGAGGCTGATGACTTCATAGAAGATGAAGACATTGAGCTGAGCGATGATGAAAACGAAGAGGAGGCGTAAGTAAATGAGTGTTAATAATTTTGCCTCAATTCAGGTAAGCCTGGCTTCACCTGATAGAATCCACGAATGGAGTCATGGTGAAGTAAAGAAACCAGAGACGATCAACTACCGTTCTCAGAAGCCTGAAAGAGATGGATTGTTCTGTGAAAGAATTTTCGGACCGAGCAAGGACTGGGAATGTTACTGTGGAAAATATAAGAAGGTACGCTACAAGGGGGTTGTCTGTGACCGCTGTGGTGTAGAAATTACAAAATCCAGCGTTCGTCGTGAACGTATGGGACACATTGAGCTTGCGGCTCCGGTTGCGCACATCTGGTATCTGCGCGGTATTCCAAGCCGTATGGCACTGCTGCTGGATGTAACACCGAAGCAGCTGGAAGAGGTTGTATACTTCGTGTCCTGGATTGTAACAGATCCTAAGGATACAAAGCTGGAATACAAGCAGGTGCTCTCTGAACGTGAGTACCGCGAAAATATGGCAATTTACGGTCCGGGCAGCTTTACTGCCCAGACTGGTGCCGAGGCTGCGCTGACGCTGCTGACAGAGGTTGACCTGGAGGCTGAATTCAAGCATATTCAGGATGCACTGGAGTCTGCACAGGGTGAAAAGCGTAAAAAGCTGATCAAGCGTTTGGATACCGTAGAAGCCTTCCGTAACTCCGACAATAAGCCGGAATGGATGGTAATGACGGTAATTCCGGTAATCCCGCCTGATCTGCGTCCGATGCTGCAGCTGGACGGCGGACGTTTTGCGACAAGTGATCTGAATGATCTGTATCGCCGTGTCATCACACGTAACAACCGTCTGAAAAAGCTGCTGGAGCTGGGAACCCCGGCTATCATCGTACAGAATGAGAAGCGAATGCTGCAGGAAGCGGTGGATGCGCTGATTGATAACGGACGTCGTTCCAAACCGATCACCGGAGCCGGTGGACGTGCATTAAAATCTCTGTCACATTCCTTAAAGGGAAAACAGGGACGTTTCCGTCAGAACCTGCTCGGTAAGCGTGTTGACTTCTCCGGTCGTTCTGTTATCGCGGTCGGACCGGATTTGAAAATGTATCAGTGCGGTCTGCCTCGTGAAATGGCAATTCAGCTGTTCAAGCCGTTTGTCATCAATGAAATCGTAAATAAAGAAATCGCAAGCAATCCAAAGACTGCGGAGAAGCTGATCGATCGTCAGGATCCACGTATCTGGGATATTGTGGAAAGTGTCATTGACGGCTATCCGGTTCTGATGAACCGTGCGCCTACACTGCACCGTCTGGGTATCCAGGCCTTCAAACCGAAGCTGGTAGAAGGACGTGCCATGCGTCTGCATCCACTGGTATGTACTGCCTTCAACGCCGACTTTGACGGTGACCAGATGGCTGTTCACGTACCGTTGAGTGAAGAAGCAAGAGCCGAAGCACTTGTCATGATGCTTGGTAGCAACAACATCCTTGGTCCTAAGGATGGAAAGCCAATCGTTACACCTGGTCAGGATATGGTCATGGGAAACTTCTATCTGACGATGGAAGAAACCGCAGAGGAATTCTATCAGGAGGCTGACCGCTACAATGCGGTAGACTGCCCGAAATCCGCTGCGATCTGGACCCGCTATGGTGATAATGAGGGACATGTGTTTGGAAGCATCAATGAAATCCTGATGGCATATCAGACACAGCAGATTCATTTGCACTCCCGTATTGCGATTCCTGCACGTGCATTAAAGAAAGAAAGCTTTACAGAAGAACAAAATAAGAAATACCTGCTGACGACCGTTGGTAAGGTAATCTTCAACAATATGTTCCCAACCGACTTCCCGTTCCTGAACGAAGTCAGCGCGGAAAACTTTGTCGCAACACCGGAGCGTTTCTTCCTGGAGATGGGAAAAGACGTGAAGGAGGCAATCAAGTCCATGCCGGTAACCGCGGCTTTCAAAAAGAAGGACCTCGGTAAAATCATCGGTGAAATCTTTAAACGCTATTCCACAGAGAAAACAAGTGAGATCCTTGACCAGATCAAGGATATGGGATTCCAGTATTCCACCGTTGCCGGTGTTACCGTATCCCTGTCCGATATCGAGGTCGCACCTCACAAGGAAGAGCATGTGGAATATGGTAAACAGAAGGCCGAAGAGCTGAAAACACTGCGTAAAAAGGGTAAGCTTACCATGATGGAGTGGGAGCGTCACCTGAATAAGCTGTGGGCGGATGTCAAGGATGATATCGCCGAGGAGCTGCTGGGAAACCTTCCTCGTAAAAATCCAATCAGTATGATGGCGCGTTCCGGTGCCCGTGGTAATACCTCCAACTTTACACAGCTGGCTGGTATGCGTGGTCTGATGGCAAAGCCAAACCAGTCCAAATCTGCCAAGGGTGAATATGTTCCTACCATCATAGAGGTTCCGATCTACTCCTGTTTCCGTGAGGGTCTGAATGTGTCCGAATTCTTTATCTCCACACACGGTGTGCGTAAAGGTCTGACCGATACCGCCCTGAAAACAGCCGAATCTGGATATCTGACACGTCGTCTGGTTGACGTAGCACAGGATGTTATCGTTAAGCAGGAGGACTGTGGAACGGATAAGGGCTACTGGGTGGAAGCAATCGTTGATCGTAAGACAAATACGATCATCGAGAGTCTGTTTGACCGTCTGGTAGGACGTTACAGCAAGCAGGAAATCACAGATCCGAAGACCGGAGAGGTCATTCTGGAAAGTGATGAATTTATTACCGATGCACTTGCACAGAAGGTTGTGGATGCCGGTGTTGAGGGAATGTATATCCGTAGTGCGTTTACTTGTAAATCCATCTATGGTGTATGTAAGAAATGTTACGGACGCAACATGGCGACCGGCAAGGATGTTGAAGTCGGAGAAGCTGTCGGAATCATGGCTGCCCAGTCTATCGGTGAGCCAGGTACGCAGCTGACCATGCGTACCTTCCATACCGGTGGTGTGGCAAGTGCCGACGGTGGAGATATCACACAGGGTCTTCCTCGTGTCGAGGAGCTGTTTGAGGCTCGTTGTCCGAAGGGTGTTGCCGTACTGGCACAGATCACAGGTGAAATCACCGATGTTCATCAGATTGATACAGGATATGAGGTTACCGTATCCAATGATAAAGAAAGCATTGTCCACAAGGTTACCCTGATCCAGGCAATTCGTCCTTGGATGAAGGTGGGAGCACATGTGGAAGCCGGTGACAAGATTACCGAGGGTCAGGTTGATCCGAAGGAGCTTTTAAAGGTTGCCGGTGTACGTCAGGTACAGAACTACATTCTGAAGGAAGTCAAGAAGGTTTATCAGAGTCAGGGTATTGAAATCAGTGACAAGCACGTTGAGGTTATGATTCGTCAGATGCTTCGCAAGGTTGTCGTACTGGAAGGTAACGATACACACCTGAACCCTGGTGTTCAGATTTCCCTGACGGAAATTACGAAGATCAACCGTAAGGCACTGCTGAGCGGTCAGGTGCCGGCTACCTTCAAACCGGTATTGCTGGGTATATCCAAGGCGTCTGTTGAAACAGATTCCTTCCTGTCTGCCGCATCCTTCCAGGAAACCACAAAGGTTCTGACCGATGCCGCAATCAAGGGTAAAAAGGATTACCTGATTGGTCTGAAGGAGAACGTTATCATCGGTAAGCTGATTCCTGCCGGAACCGGTGTAGGCGATGAGCGTCCAATGAATCTGATTATCGGAGAAAAGGCAAAAGAACTGAAGGAAATCCGTGAGGAGCGCAACCATAAGGAAGACGATGACAACTTTATGGCATACGTGCCTGCCGGTCCGGAACGTCTGACCACTGAGATGGTTCAGCAGATCATGGACGGTGAGGATACCACCCTGGAACAGCCTGCTGTAGAAGTACAGGAATAACATAAAAAACATGTAGTAGCGGTGCTCTGCCATACTGCATGTTTTTTCTTATCATTTTAAAAATAATATAGAATGAAATATCACATAAAGCAGAACGATTTTACAAATAGTCTTGAAAAAGGCCTGTATTCTGTTATATAATCTTCAATGGATATGCAGCAGTGGCAGAGTTTGGTTTAATGCACCGGTTTCGAAAACCGGCGTGTCATTGACACCGGAGGTTCAAATCCTTTCTGCTGCGCCAGAAAAAGATACAGGTATATTTACATCCCAGAGGCAAACGTAGACTTTGCGATGCTTTTATACCTTTTTATATGCTAGTTTAAAGAGGCAATTATTAGGATTATAAATAACTTTATTATGCAAAAATGCAGAGAAGGGGAAGCTATGATAAAATTCTTAAGTAGGTTTTGTAGGATTCTAACATTTTCTCAACAAGCTGATCTACCATATCAAAAGAATTATGCTGTGAACGTATCAAACGATTATGGTTCAGTATGGAAGCCGATTGATTAAAATGAAAAATATGTCAAAAAACATAAGGAATGTTATTATCTGGTATATTATCTTTATTTTTGCTACATGGTTTTTCCTGTCACTAACTCTGTTGAATGCATTTGATTTTCTGATATGGTATATTTCCATTATATCGTTGGCTTTACTTATCGCCATAAGTATTATAGTCTGTGAACTCTTTAAAGCTTTGCAAACTATGAATGAAAAGTAATTATACAAATATGTGAAGATGGTTTTAATTTTCTTTCATAAATGTACTTAATTAAGTGAGAGTAGAGTGGTCTGGTTTGGTATAAATTATGAAGGCTGATGTCTCATTGACACAAGTTATTGAAAAAAGGCGATCGAATGAAAGGGTTAAACCTTGTTTGATCGTCTTTTATTGTGCCGAGATTAACAGCTTTGATTATCTTTTGTGATAAGAAACGTAGAATCAAGCAATTCGTTGGCGCATATGCAAATAGGGTTTCATAATCCGTGTTCTTTGGATCATTCTGCAGCTTTGTTAACTCATGCTCCATTGTATTGTAGAATGCATCATACTTTTTCCAAAATTCCTTTTTCTGAATCATTCTTATATTAAAAGACCAGAATCCGACATTCTCTGTTGTCATTTCTATGATCTTCCTTTTTTTTGTCAACTTTTTTAACTAAATGGCATGTTGAATACAGCCGAACGTTTTTTTTACGTTTATTGATTCCTATAAATTCAATGTAACTGTTTTAAGCATCGACAAATTGATCCTCAATACTCTGCAGTTGCTCCTCATCCTCAACCGGTTCCCATGATTGACTGAAATCTACCTCTTTAAACAATGCGGCAAGTCCTGTAATCTGCTTTAATCTCAGTATTTCATCACGATCCATACCCAAATGCTTTGCAATCCATGCATCTGAACGTCCAAGCTCATGTAATTCCTTAACAATGTTACTCATCAAATCCACATCGTGACTACCTCTTGCTCGATTGTGCCGTATAGTACTGGCCATACGCTGGTCAAGCGGCTTATTGATTACTGAAACCGGTAAAACCCCCTTCTCACGCTCATAGATATCCGGGTATTCCTTCATGATGCGATATCTGTGAAAGCCGTCAACAATGATATAATGATCGCTAGCCTCATCGTAATAGCATACGATTGGCATGGTGTAGCCGTCGGCCTTTATACTGTCATACAATAATTTCATTTCAGGTGGCGCAACGGCATTCGGGTTATAATCATTCGGTATGATTTTTTCTATTGGAACTGCACGTATATGATAAACCGGACTCTTACTCATCATCTAAACCTCCGTACCCTTGTATTTTTCTTTTAAATGATCCAGTCGTCTCTGCTGTTCCCGTGTTAATCCAAACCCCATGGAACGGCAGATATGGTCATTCTTTAAAATGCAGAAGCACATACGCTTCCAACTGGGGATATCCTTTGTGGATTTTATATCGTCGGTATCATCCGGTATACGATCCAGAAATATGATTCTGGAATTTTTAAAAATTGTATAATTGGATACCCCGTTTCGCTTTATGTGATAGCCATGCTCCTTTAGCTCTTCGATTGTTTCTTCCTCAAGCCCTCCTCCTACCGTATGCCAGAAGGTTATCGATTTATTGAATTTTTCAATATAGTTTTGCCGCAGCCGTTTGGGAAGTGTTGCCAACAGGAACATTGTATACGATTTCCAGGTATGTCCCTCCGGCAGTTTTATGGTTCGATATCCGACTGCCTTTGTTTTGGCATAGATTGCCGCAAAATTCGCTCCCTGAACACGGCCCAGCAGCTTCACCCACATCTGTGGATCAATCACGCGATATAGATTCAATGATTCCTTAGCATAATCCTGAAATGGAGAAGCCACCCGCATTTGTGAAATTGTCAATCCCGCCTTGTAATACAAATCATACAGACTGTTATAGCTATATCCGAACTTATAATAGGCATGCCATATATCCTCGACTGACCAGTCATACAGAGGCGAACCTGTCCAAACCTCCTTGAATTGCTGTGTAATCCAGCATTTGCCTTTATAGCTGTGCTTTTTATTAACAAAACCGCTGTAACGCTGCATAGACTCATCAGCACGTAGACCCAGCAGACAAATCGTTTTTTTGTTATCATGCACACTGCGATACCATCTGCCGAATTGCTTGGCCAGATCCTCCTGATGCATTTTATAGTGATATGTCGTTACAGGATTATTTTTCAGGTTAATGACATAATCATATTCAGGCATTGGCCGTACCCATAATGTCTCTTTCTTATCATCCCATGGATACCAGTACATTTCAAAGCTGCTTAACGCTGTTCTTGTTGCCATCGGTAGGCAAAGCCAATACAATTCCACCCCGGGGCGTTTTTCCAGCATCCTGAACGTTTCTTCTACATACTCCGTAGTAGCACGGTACTGAGCTTCGAAATCCTGGTGAAATACACCGATGGATGTCGAGGGATAAAATTTATCTCGAAAGTCCAAAAGAATATTCAGCAGCAGCCCGCTGTCCTTTCCTCCTGAAAAAGACACATATACGACATCAAATTCATGAAATATAAAGTGGAGACGCTCCAATAAGGCCTGATATACATTTTGTTGCAAATATCGTTTTTTCATAAGCTATTTTGTTTACACAGCAATATTTCATTACAGGATTCGAAGAATAAACCACAAATACAAATATCAGTATGCAGAGAATCACACAAGATCACGTTCATGCCAATTCCTGAAATAAAAACATAAAGGGTATTGCAGGTCCTGCAAAAAATCTGATACGGCATATGATATCAGGAAAGCGATTGCCATGTAAAAGATGTCTCCCTCCCTTTCGATCAAGCATTTATAATTTGTCTTATTCAATGATTTGTATAATGATTTCTTCTGTTTCTAAAGCTTGCAGTGATAAATACCGATTATATAAAACAAATTATGTAATATTATAGCACTGATGGAAAAAATTGTATAGATAACGACCCGGATATTCACATAAGTAGACATAAATATAATTACATTCACGACGCAACTACTGCGAATCCTGCAGAAAACATAAGCGATAACAGGGGGGATCTATCATAGTGCGGATTTTCCTGATGTATGGAAATTCTGTAATTCTCTCAAGGATTGATCGTTGAATAGCTGCAAAAGGAAGCCTTATAAATGAATAAGAAAATACCTTTTCCAGTGTTTTATTCAAAACAAGAACAAAGGTATGCGGCAGCTGCTGGCATACAGAATGCTCCGTTTACGAAAGGGGGGGGAATGCCACGTATAGCTTTTTGTTCTCTTTTCAGATTATTTTGAAAATAGAATCAAGGAAATTCAATAGGCGGTAGTGGTGAATAAAATACATCTTTCACATAGCATAAGGAGAAGGTGAGGTGAAAATCTATGAATGAACACTATCCTTTTGTATTGCCACCGCTTCCGTATCGGTATTATGCACTGGAGCCGTATCTGGAGGAACAGACCATCCGCATTCATCACGATACACTTTTTCAGGGATATGTTGACAGATTAAATGCAGCTCTCCAGAAATATCCACGCTTTCAACGCTGGAATCTGGAACGGCTGATCGTAGACAATGATCGTCTGCCTGTGGAAATACGAACTACGGTATATAATAATGCAGGCGGTGTATATAACCATGATGCCTACTTTGCAGCCATGACGCCCAAGTATCGCCGGCCGAGTAACTATATGCGTAATGTTCTGGAGGAATCTTTTGGCTCTTTTGAAAATTTCAAGGAACAAATGCTGAATGCAGGACTGCGTGTGTTTGGTTCCGGCTGGGTATGGCTGGTACAAGATCGCGGTACTAAACTGCGTATCGTTACAACAAAGAATCAGGATACGCCGCTGCCACAGGGACTTGTACCACTGCTACCGCTGGATGTCTGGGAGCATTCCTACTTTCTGCAATATTACAGTGAACGCGCTGCCTATATCAAAAACTGGTTCGCGCTGATTGATTGGAGCTATGTGGAAAAACGTTATTTAAATGAGCATTCATAAAGACCTGCACGGGTCTTTTTCGTTTCCGGCGAAGCAGGTATCCTTATGAGTGGCTCAATCAGAAAAGCTGATTTGGCACAACTCCGGAAGTATGATAAAATCGTTATAAGTATACGAAATTCGCAAAACATATAAGTAGAAAGCAGGAGGATATCGAATGGGAAAAAAGAAAGACAGCTATATGCATGTGTTTACACAGCCCACTAAAGACTGGATCAGCCATACCTTCGCTGCACCAACCGCTGTACAGCAGGAAGCATGGCCTGTAATTGCGGAAGGCGGCTCTGTTTTGATCAGCGCTCCAACCGGAACAGGAAAAACACTCTCTGCCTTTCTGGTTTTTATCGATAAGCTGCAGGCATTGGCTCATCAGGGAAAACTGAAGAATCAGCTGTACCTGATTTACGTATCTCCCTTGAAATCACTCGCACAGGATATTCGTGAAAATCTGAATAAGCCCTTATCTGGTATTGCACAGGAACAAAACGGGCAAGGCGCAGCGAATATCACAATAGGCATACGTACCGGTGATACACCGCAAAGAGATCGGCAGAGAATGATCAAGCATCCTCCTCATATTTTGATTATTACACCGGAATCTCTGTTTTTAATGCTGACTGGCACCGGAGGTCAAACGATATTGCATACGGCAGAGGCATTGATCATCGATGAGCTGCATGCCCTCATTGACACCAAACGAGGTGCGCATCTCATGCTTTCCATAGCCAGGCTGGAAAAGCTATGTAAACGAAAGCTGCAGCGCATTGGCCTGTCGGCAACAATTGAGCCGCTGCAGACAGCCGCTGACTACCTGTCTCTGGATACCGTAAGCATGATCGCTCCCAGTATGCAGAAGCAAATACATATCGAGGTGAACGGCTTGACTCCTGCGCTGGGCAGAAGAAAGGATCCGGTCTGGGAGGAGCTCGCAGAAAGTGTTTATGCAAAATGCCTGGAAAGCAGAAGTGTCATCGCATTTTCAGAGGGACGCAGATATGCTGAAAAGCTGGCCTATTATGTAAACCAGCTTGGCGGTGAGGACTTTGCGCGTGTACATCACGGCAGTATGTCAAAGGAACAGCGTTTAGAGGTAGAGGCATCCCTGAGAAACGGTACACTTCGTCTGCTCTGTGCCACCTCCTCCATGGAACTGGGGATTGATGTGGGAAATATCGATCAGGTTTTACAGATTGGCTGCCCACGCTCGATCTCCAGTACGATGCAGCGTCTTGGACGTGCCGGTCACAATCCCGGTCAAACCAGCTATATGTTTATGTACCCAAGAACCTCACAGGAAACACTGTTTTGCGGTATGAGTGCAGCTGTTGCGAAAGCCGGCGGTATTGAGCAGGCATCCCCGCCGAAGAAATGTCTGGATGTTCTGGCACAGCATCTCGTCTCCATGGCCGCAATCGCAAGCAGTTCCCATACGGAGCTTGAAAGAAAATGGCATCTTACCGGGATCGCCTATACGATTGACGATGTCATGGAGCTTTTGCAAAGCACCTACACCTTCCAGGATGTCAGCAAACAGGAGGTAACCGGTATTCTATGCATGCTGGCTGGTGATTTTGAGCATAAAAGAGAGGTTCCGGTTCGCCCGCGCATACTTTATGACCGATTACACGGATGTGTTCTTGCGGAAGCCTACAGCAGAATGCTCGCTGTCGCTGCCGGGGGAACTATCCCGGATAAAGGACTGTACGCGGCAAAAACTGAGGATGGTGTTAAAGTCGGAGAGCTTGATGAGGAATTTGTCTATGAAACCCGTCTGGGTGATCGCTTTATGCTGGGGGCGAATGCCTGGCAGGTTGTCGGAATGGATAGAGACAGTGTGGTCGTGACGCCAACCTATCCGCAGGGGGCTCGTCTGCCCTTTTGGAAAGGGGAAATCAAGGGGCGGAGTCTGAAAACAAGTCTGGCCTTTGGCACTATTATGAGGAAGCTGTCAGAGGCATATCGTCAAAATACACTGCAACAGGAATTACAGACGCTGGGGCTGGATGCTGCAGCAGTCGAAAATACGAGCGAGTTTCTAAAACGGCAGATCAAGGCAACCAAAATCCTGCCGGATGATCAGACAATTCTGATTGAGCATTTTAGAGATTCCTCCGGAAGTCCGCAGGCTATGCTGCATACCATGTTCGGTCGAAGAATCAATGCTCCTCTTGCCCTGCTTCTGCAGGAAGCTGCTCAGAGAGTGACCGGGACGCATATCGGAAGTGTGGATGAAGAAGACGGTATTCTTTTATATTCCTATGGTGAAGGGAAAATCGAAGAAGGGCTGCTGTACAATATCAATCCGGAAGCAGCTTCGAAAATTCTGGAAATCATGCTTCCACTGACACCTGTTTTCAGTATGAATTTCCGCTATAATGCTGCACGTGCTCTCATGATGGGAATGCGTAGAAACAAAAGACAGCCATTGTGGATGCAGCGGCTTCGCAGTACGGAAATGCTGGAAGCACTGCTGCAGGAGGAACATCATCCTCTGATTATGGAAACCAAACGCGAATGTATGGAGGATCAGTGGGATTTAAAGGGATTACTGGAAATCATATATGTCTTTTTGACTATCTTTTTATATCTTCTTAAATGTCCGCAAAGCCTTATTTTATAGGCTCTACGGGCATTTTGCTTTTGTGGTAAACCTCACATATCTAGGTCTATCTTCTTATATTTTCGCTATCAAGCGTGGTTAAAATCGTGGTAAATACTTCTTATGCAATTAGACGCTGAACCTCTGATTTTGCGGTATCTATGGACGCATGAGCATACCAGTTCATTGTGATACTGATGTTTGAATGTCCCATGATATACTGTAAATCTTTCGGGTTCATGTTCTTGCTTGCCAATCTTGTGCAGAATGTATGGCGTAGCGTATGTGGTGTGATATGTGGCAAAGGGTTATCCTTATGGTGCTTGTTGTATTTCTTTACTATACGGACAAAAAGCATATTGTAATCAATCGCAACTTTGGGCTTGCCTTTATGATTGACAAATAGAAAGTTGCCTCGTCCGTCTATCACAAATGGTTCTGCCTTTGGGCGTTTCTTTATAACCCGTTGAAATGCCTGTATCGTTTCTCTACTTAATGGCACTTGCCTTGTTCCGCTTTTTGTCTTAGGCGTTTCAATATAATAGCCCTGTTCCTTGCTCTTTAATAACTGATGGTTGATAACCACAACTTCATGGATAAAATCAATGTCCATTATTGTTAGTCCGCACAGTTCCGAGATACGAAGTCCTGTCTTTAACAGTATCAGCACATCATCATAATACTTGTGATACACATTGTCCGTCTTGATGAATGACAGTAGGACTTGTTCTTGCTCCTCTGTCAATGCGACTTTCTCTTTGGTATCATTTTCTATGACTTCACTTAACTTGAAATCAAAAGGGTTTTTCCTTACACAATCGTCTTGTATGGCGATATAGAATGACGCTTTTAACGAGCGTTTATGGTTGTTAATGGTGTTATAGGAAAAGCCTTTGTCTTTCATGCGTAACGCCCATTCCTTAGCGTCAGAGGGTTTTATCGTATCAATGCTCCTAGCACCTAACTTGTCCTCTTTCAATAACCGCATGAGCTGTTCCCGTTGTTTCTGTGTGCTTTTCTTCACATTTGCCCTCTGTGCGTTCTGTTTGGCGTAGAGTTGGCAAAGCGTCATTTTCTTGCCTGTGCTGTCGATACCGTCCTCAATATCCCGTCTTATCTGCTGTTCCAGTTCACGAAGTGAGGATTTTTCCCGTTTTCCCTTTGGTGTCGGGTCTGTGGGTATCAATCTCCAAGCATACACATATTTTGTGTTTCCAAATGCGTCCACATATTTATATAAGTATTTTCCATCTGTTCGTTGGCTCTCTCCAGTATGCAGGATACGTCCTTTACTATCCCGTCTTTTTTCTTTCATGGTGTCTGCTCCTTTCCTTGTTGGAAAGAGCCTTGATATGACTTGTGTTCATCATAACACATACAAGGCTCATTTGCATTAGATAGCGTCCAATTTGTCAATAACCTGTTCAAACTGTCGGCGTTTAATCTGTATGCGGTTGCCATTCATAATGAGCCAGCCAGCGTCCTTGTTTTCCTCTGCCAATCGTCTTAACTTGTTTTCTCCGATACGGAAATACTTTGACGCTTCTTCAATGGTAAGGGTGTATTTTTCCCATACAGGAATATCGTTGTTATTCATCAGATACCCCCTTTCCCATGTTTCGTGTCATACTGGATATAGGGGATAAGGTCGGTGCGGTCTATCCTCTGTAAGTGGGCGGTTAGTTTACTGGAAAGGGAATTGCTGTATCTTGCCTTATCAAGCATAGTTCCCACTTTTTCCAGTCCACCTAATGCGTCATGTTCTTCTAAGAAGTAAAAACTTTTGACAGCGGAAATCACACCACCCTCTGTGAGCCATTGCTGTGTTTCTTCAAGAGAATTATGTAGTTTCGGTACTTGCAGTTTCAAGACTTCCACAGCCCCTAAAAAGCGTTCCCAAAACCGACACGTTTTCCATCTGCTCTTATTACTTTCATTTCTGCTTGGTACGACAAAGCGTAGGTTGTTTGCCAATAGCCCGAAAGCCAGTTCACCAAGTTCCAGCGGTCTGTCTTTGAATGTCATGGCAAAAGCATGAGCCTTATCATCACGCAGTTGCATTTCTGTCCGTTTCCAACTGCCGACTTCATCAAGTGTCTTATTATGTTTTGAACAGACTTCCTTATCTTTATCATAAAAGCGGTAGGACAATCCCGATTTACCAGCACCGATATAAACAGTCTTTGCGGTGTCGAAATCATCAAACTTGCTTTCGTCAAAGTGGTAGCCCTCACTATTCGAGATAAATTCCTCTTTTTCGCATTTCTTCTTTATCTGCTCTATG
Organism: [Clostridium] innocuum; assembly: GCA_012317185.1. Classification (NCBI taxonomy): domain Bacteria; kingdom Bacillati; phylum Bacillota; class Clostridia; order Eubacteriales; family Clostridiaceae; genus Clostridium; species [Clostridium] innocuum. The sequence continues at coordinate 742,669 of CP048838.1, forward strand.
GTAAAGAATGGCTTTTCGTTCTTATCATCAATGGCAATATCAAGTCTTGTGAAATGGAAATTATCCAGTCCGTATCTTCGCTCACAGCGTCGGAACATATCCCCAAAGGTATAATTCCTACTGTCGAGAATACGGAAAATATCATCACAACCTCTGCCAGTCATAACAAGATAACAGCCTAGTCCCTGTGGGTTGTCCTCTGTCTTTCTTGCGTCCCCCGATACATAAATATCTCCAATCTGCCAGCGTGCTTGATAAGTCTTGAATTTTATTGTTGCTGGATAAACATTGAAAATGTCAGTCGGTAAATCTAAAATGTGCATGATTACATCTTCAGCGGTTGCAGTTTCAAATACAATGCTGATGTAATCAATCTTAACGGATAAATTTTTGTGTGTAGTTATAGTGCATTACTCCTTTCGTACTTCCCGTTTTTTTGCGGGGTAAAAATCGTGTTTTGTCCTTTATTTATCACAGTTTCTAGGTACTATGACATGTATGCGCAGGGCGGTGTTACATATACGCCCTTTACGAACGCCTAACGGCGTTCCCTTTCTTCCTGTGTCTGCCCCGTTCTTAACGCTCACGAGCCTTGTAAGGCTCGTGGCTAAACGGAACAGCCCCAGTCAGAAACCTTATTTTCGGTCTGATAGTCCATGCTTATTCATGCTATCAAAGTGAAAATATCTATTCTATATGCTTACTCAAACGTGTGATTGACCCTAGCGTACTTAATCGCTCTATCCAATACGATAATAACGCCATTAGAATTACTTGTCAAGAAGTTTTTGTTGACTTTTAGATATATATTAAGTATGATATGCTTATAAATACCAAGAAAAGCAACGGAAGGAGCGGTTATACTAAGTTATGGAGCATTATGAAAAGAAAATCAGTTTCTTAGGAGAGAACATACAAACCATAAGAAAACACAGAGGAATGAAACAGCAGGAACTTGCGGACAAAATCGGTATCAATATGCAGAGCCTTTCCAAGATTGAACGAGGTGTGAATTATCCTACCTTTGATACATTAGAAAAGATAATGGACGTGCTGGGTGTAACGCCCAATGAATTATTATCGGGAGAATGGAAGTATATCGACCACACCGAGCCATATATCATGGATATTATCAAACGGGAACAAGATTTTAATGTTTCCTTAGATTATCTGTCTGAAAATGAATTTTTCGATGATGAAAACGAATACAAATTTTACATGGAAACCATATTGATTAGGTACATCAGCAATTATCTTTCTAATGAGGTTGTAGAAATTGAAGAACTTATGGAAATCAAACAGTTGATACAGCGTCAAAAAATAGAACGCATGATGAAAGTACATAAGGAAATGCGAGGGTTAGACCGATACAGAGAACAGCCGAAAGAATACAAATATCACAACCCTTATGATGACTGGATATTCCGTCAACTTGCGGATATAGATAACAGAAAAAACATTCCTAATACTTCTCCACAAGTAGATTTCAATGAGGGAGATTATGAAGATTATCTAAAGGCGAAATGGAACAGAGGTCTTTAATTTCCTCTTGCATGGAAGATACAGCAAACAAAAAGCCCAGTAAAGAGTGCAAAGCACCACCAATGGTGGCAAGGCTCTTGACAGGGCTTTTTCTTTTCTGCACGTGAAAAAATGTTGACAAATAAAAGAGCATTAGTTATTCTAAGATTAGCTTAGACTAACTAATGTAAATCTAGGAAAGGAGGAGTTAAATGCAAAATAGAAATTTTAGAAAAATCGTGATATTAGTATGTATATGTTTACTTTCAACACCAATAGCAACTATTATTTCCGATTGTATAGACGTAACTACCACTGAATACGCTATAAGCAGAATTTCTAATTACTCATGGAGCATTAGATTTGCATGTCTTATGTTATCTATGTATTTTATTTTTGACAGAAAGGGGAACTAATCTATGAAGAAAATAGTATCGTTATTGTTAGCAACGGCTGTAATATTAACTAGCAACACTTTAAGTGTTCATGCAGAGACAAAACAAGAAAATTTACCTGATAGTGAAGTTGTTGAAGAATTTAATGTCTTTAATACAGATGTTATCGAAACAACTGAAGAAATACCTGATATTCAAACAAGAAGTCATATTACATATAAAGTGACAAAATTAAATCGGACAAGCGAAATAGGAGCGTACACAGGACAATCTGTTTCGGGAGAACCTGGTGTAACTATTTCTTTAAGTCAAATGAAAGCAACTTCTTTTTCAGCAAGTTCAAATGTTGCATGGAATGTAAAAGGAAAAGCACAAGCCACATTAGGTTTTAATTTCAGCAAGAGTTATACAATAGGGCATTCGGGTTCACGAAAAGTCCCTAGCACACACAATGGTAGGAAAGTTAAAAGAGCCGAACTGAAAGCTTATAGATTGTATGACAAACATACTTTTAAAGTAACGTGGACAAGTATTCATGTAAAACAACCTCAATATTACGGTACATATTGGGCAAAAAAACCAAGTGGTTACCATTATAAAATGGTATATTATTACAAATAAACAAATGTGTTCTGAAATTGATTTCGTCGAAACAGTGAAAAGAAGACTAGATATTTAAGTAATCTAGTCTTCTTTTCTTAGTTTTATATCATATCAAGGCTCGGTCAATCGTGGTAAATTCGTGGTAAAATGGTTATTTTTCTATACTTTAAAATGATTGAAAGTATAGTGTTTATATGGATAATCAAAAATTATATATATAATTTATGCATAAATTCTATATGCAATTCGCAGTGGGGATATCCATGTGCATGAACTGCAGCTGGACACGCCTTCCCCGTTATCACTGCCACTGCAGTGGCGTGTGGAAGCTGCTGAAATGTATGAATATACACCAACAACACCGGGGATCCAGCAGGCAGTATATGAAGAATTACAGCAAATGGAACAAATAAAGCCTTCCCTGGAGGCACTAAAGCATATGGGGAAGCGGAAAAAGACGATTCAATCTGCCAATGAGCTGCATACGCTGCTTATGATGGAAGGGGATATGACAGCACAGGAAATTAAGGCTGCATGTACGGACGAAATGGATGTTAAACATGCGGAAGGTCGGATAGCGGACTGGCTGCATGAACTGACCTCTCAGGAATTGATCACCTACATAGAACCCGGTCTCTGGATCGCCGCAGAACAGCGCGAGGAGTATGAGCAGGCACTGCTGGAGCATAAGTCTGAAGCCGGAATGCATATCATACGCCGCATGCTGTACTATCGGCAGGCACAGACGCTAAAGCAGCTGCAGGAGCGATATCTTGCGCAGGAGGAAGCTGTACAATTCTGGTTGCAGCAGCTTTGTTGGGAAAAAGAAGTCATCGAGGATGGTGGCTGCTATTATCATTCCAAACAGTATGAACGTGCAAGAAAACAAACAATTCGCAATTTACGCATTCAGGCTGTAACACAGCCATCTCATCACTATGCCGCTCTCCTTGTGAGCCGTGTTTTTCACAATGCCCCTGTCAAAGATCAGCTGAAGGATACACTGTCTCTATTCTGTAATCAGAAACATGCAGCCTCATTATGGGAAACGGTTTTATTGCCATCCCGTATAAGCGGCTATCAGCCGGAGCTGCTGGATCAGGAGCTGGCACAGGGAGAATATTTCTGGAAGCTGCATCCCGATGGCATGCTGAGCTTTCATCGTTACGAGGATATCGACTGGGAACAATCCACAGCTGCTGTAAACGACGGCAGCAGGGAAATGCAGACAGAGGACACGCAGGAGCAGCGGATTTATCAACGACTCAAAATTCAGGGAGCAAGCTTTCTGCATGCACTCAATCGTATACCGCAGGCCGGAGATGTGCATGCTAATCTACTGCGGCTTGCAGAGCAGGGCCTTGTCTGTGCGGACAGCTTTACGCCGGTGCGACAATGGCTGAATCGAAAGAAAATGAAAAAGGCAACCACTAAGCAGCAGCTCCATGCCAGAGCCTATGCAATGTCATCCGGAAGGTGGGATATACTGCGTCCGTTAAAGTCGATCCCGGAAGAGGCGCTGATTCAGGCATGCTTTCAAGAATACGGTATTGTATGCAGAGAAACCTTTCGCATATTCCTACAACAGCTGGAACAGGAACAGAATTTCAGCTGGCGGGATGCTTTGCATCTGCTTAGTATCTGGGAATTCACCGGCCGTGTACGCAGAGGATATTTTGTAAAAGGGATGTCCGGTGCGCAATTTATTAGAAAGCAGGAATATGAAGGCAGTATGCATATTCTGGCTCATCCAAAGCAACAAATCTGCTGGTTGAATGCTCAGGATCCTATGCAGCCATGGGGGAAGCTATTGGAGCATAAGGATTCTGCGGCCTTTATGAATATAGCAGGAACTGCGGTGGCTCTGGCAGGAGGAACTGCTATCATGGTTTTTGAACGTCAGGGGACTGTTTTAAAAATTTTTGATATAAGCTTGGCTGAAGAAGCACTGCATGCCTTTGTTCAGACGTATCGTGAGCAACGGATTTATCCTGATAAAAAACGTCTGCTTGTGAAAGAGTATCCAAAAGCAGCTGCAGCGTTGTTGGAAAGGGCTGGGTTTTATAAAGATATGCTGGATTATATGCTGTATCGTTAAATACATATATGAAATGAAAAAAAGCAGGCTTGCTGAATGTGCATTGCTGCCTATAAAAAGGAAATTTAAAATACATTGACCCGCGCAATCTTTTGGATTTCCTTTTTTCATATCGAAATGATTTGATACTTCTTTTTCGGTGATAACGCAGCTGGGGATACAGAAGAGAAAGAAAAGGGGTGGAGGAGAAAACCTGCAAGCCAAGGTTAATGTATTGCAGATAGATACCGATACAAAGAAGATGTTATCATTCATATATATTAAAGAATGGTAGCGAATAGAAGCTGCACTTGGTATGTGAATCACAGTGACAGTATTTGTCACATGCGAGTGTGCTGGTAAGGTGCTTCCTTGTCATAATTGCATGATTGTGATGTCTGTATATGTGCTATGATTGCGGAGAATGCTCCTTACTCATTTTGATTACAGAAGAAACGCTGTGTTAGCTGCTGACCTATGAATGTAGGAAGGAAATGAAGTACAATAGCATGCAGGAGCTGGAAAGCACATAAACAGGTGTAAAAGAAGAAAAGGTCTGTTATAGGTAAGGATTCTATAAAGAAATAGGCGATAAATTGAAAAAATGTTACATTCATAGCGGTTTAAAATAAAAAGGACAAAAAAATATAAAAAAAGAGTAGAAAATCGTTGACAATCATCTTTAAAAGAGGTATTATATACAGGCACCGAACGAAACAGCGGCGCACGAAATAGAAATTTCGGTCTTTGAAAACTGAACAGGAAACGTCAATTATTTGAGAAAACAATATTCTCGGTATAACGATAACAAAAATGAAATTCAAACGCAAGTCATGCGTTAGAGCTAAATCAAATGGAGAGTTTGATCCTGGCTCAGGATGAACGCTGGCGGCATGCCTAATACATGCAAGTCGAACGAAGTCTTCAGGAAGCTTGCTTCCAAAAAGACTTAGTGGCGAACGGGTGAGTAACACGTAGGTAACCTGCCCATGTGTCCGGGATAACTGCTGGAAACGGTAGCTAAAACCGGATAGGTATACGGAGCGCATGCTCTGTATATTAAAGCGCCCTTCAAGGCGTGAACATGGATGGACCTGCGACGCATTAGCTAGTTGGTGAGGTAACGGCCCACCAAGGCGATGATGCGTAGCCGGCCTGAGAGGGTAAACGGCCACATTGGGACTGAGACACGGCCCAAACTCCTACGGGAGGCAGCAGTAGGGAATTTTCGTCAATGGGGGAAACCCTGAACGAGCAATGCCGCGTGAGTGAAGAAGGTCTTCGGATCGTAAAGCTCTGTTGTAAGTGAAGAACGGCTCATAGAGGAAATGCTATGGGAGTGACGGTAGCTTACCAGAAAGCCACGGCTAACTACGTGCCAGCAGCCGCGGTAATACGTAGGTGGCAAGCGTTATCCGGAATCATTGGGCGTAAAGGGTGCGTAGGTGGCGTACTAAGTCTGTAGTAAAAGGCAATGGCTCAACCATTGTAAGCTATGGAAACTGGTATGCTGGAGTGCAGAAGAGGGCGATGGAATTCCATGTGTAGCGGTAAAATGCGTAGATATATGGAGGAACACCAGTGGCGAAGGCGGTCGCCTGGTCTGTAACTGACACTGAGGCACGAAAGCGTGGGGAGCAAATAGGATTAGATACCCTAGTAGTCCACGCCGTAAACGATGAGAACTAAGTGTTGGAGAAATTCAGTGCTGCAGTTAACGCAATAAGTTCTCCGCCTGGGGAGTATGCACGCAAGTGTGAAACTCAAAGGAATTGACGGGGGCCCGCACAAGCGGTGGAGTATGTGGTTTAATTCGAAGCAACGCGAAGAACCTTACCAGGCCTTGACATGGAAACAAATACCCTAGAGATAGGGGGATAATTATGGATCACACAGGTGGTGCATGGTTGTCGTCAGCTCGTGTCGTGAGATGTTGGGTTAAGTCCCGCAACGAGCGCAACCCTTGTCGCATGTTACCAGCATCAAGTTGGGGGACTCATGCGAGACTGCCGGTGACAAACCGGAGGAAGGTGGGGATGACGTCAAATCATCATGCCCCTTATGGCCTGGGCTACACACGTACTACAATGGCGACCACAAAGAGCAGCGACTTGGTGACAAGAAGCGAATCTCATAAAGGTCGTCTCAGTTCGGATTGAAGTCTGCAACTCGACTTCATGAAGTCGGAATCGCTAGTAATCGCAGATCAGCATGCTGCGGTGAATACGTTCTCGGGCCTTGTACACACCGCCCGTCAAACCATGGGAGTCAGTAATACCCGAAGCCGGTGGCATAACCGTAAGGAGTGAGCCGTCGAAGGTAGGACCGATGACTGGGGTTAAGTCGTAACAAGGTATCCCTACGGGAACGTGGGGATGGATCACCTCCTTTCTAAGGAGAAAGTACAAAAGAAGAGTTATCGAACATTTCCTGTTCAGTTTTGGAAGACTGATCTTCCAAACGAAAAAGAAGTCGATCTTTGAAAACTGAATAACAGAAGACATATGAAGGTCTATAACGAAAGTTGTAAACGAACATAGATATTCACGAGTAGAAAGTTAAACAAAACAGAAAACTCAAGCAAAAACCTAAGCAAAGAAAAGAACGCTTTAGAACTTAATCGTGATTAAGTGAATAAGGGCGTACGGTGGATGCCTAGGCACTTGGAACTGAAGAAGGACGCAACAAACGGCGAAACGCGACGGGGAGTGGTACGTACACAAAGATCCGTCGATATCCGAATGGGGGAAACCCGGCAGCAGTAATGAGCTGTCACCCATGAGTGAATACATAGCTCATGAGGGAGGTACCCGGAGAACTGAAACATCTAAGTATCCGGAGGAAAAGAAAATAAGAATGATTCCGTAAGTAGCGGCGAGCGAACGCGGAGGAGCCCAAACCAGATCTTGATCTGGGGGTTGTAGGACCACGAGATGGCAAGAGCAAGGCTAAGAGAACGGCATTGAAAGGCCGACCGGAGAGGGTGCAAGTCCCGTAACTGAAAGTCTAGCGAAGCCTAGTGGTATCCTGAGTACGGCGAGACACGAGAAATCTTGTCGGAAGCAGGCGGGACCATCCGTCAAGGCTAAATATACCCAAGTGACCGATAGTGAACCAGTACCGTGAGGGAAAGGTGAAAAGAACCGCGGGAGCGGAGTGAAATAGAACCTGAAACCGTATGCTTACAAGAAGTCAGAGCCCGTTAAAGGGTGATGGCGTGCCTTTGTAGAATGAACCGGCGAGTTACGTTATCGTGCGAGGTTAAGTAGAAGATACGGAGCCGAAGCGAAAGCGAGTCTTAATAGGGCGACAGTACGATGATGTAGACCCGAAACCGTGTGATCTAGCCATGACCAGGTTGAAGTTCAGGTGAAACTGAATGGAGGACCGAACCGACCCCCGTTGAAAAGTTGGCGGATGAGTTGTGGCTAGGGGAGAAATTCCAATCGAACACGGATATAGCTGGTTCTCCCCGAAATAGCTTTAGGGCTAGCGTCGAGGTAGAGTCGCATGGAGGTAGAGCACTGAATGTACGATGGCCCCATCCCGGGGGTACTGAGTATAATCAAACTCCGAATGCCATGGTGACATACTCGGCAGTCAGACTGTGGGTGATAAGGTCCATGGTCAAAAGGGAAACAGCCCAGACCGCCAGTTAAGGTCCCAAAATGTATGCTAAGTGGAAAAGGATGTGGGGATGCACAGACAACTAGGAGGTTGGCTCAGAAGCAGCCATCCTTCAAAGAGTGCGTAACAGCTCACTAGTCGAGTGACCCTGCGCCGAAAATGTACCGGGGCTAAGCATACTACCGAAGCTGCGGATTTGCAGTAATGCAAGTGGTAGGGGAGCGTTGCATGCACGTAGAAGCCGTACCGTAAGGAGCGGTGGAGAGCATGGAAGAGAGAATGCCGGTGTGAGTAGCGAGATGTAGGTGAGAATCCTACACACCGATAGCCCAAGGATTCCAGGGGAAGGTTCGTCCGCCCTGGGTAAGTCGGGACCTAACGCGAGGCCGAAAGGCGTAGTGGATGGAAAACAGGCAGATATTCCTGTACCCGCGATGGAAATGAAGGAATGACGGAGAAGGCTAGTGTGAGCCACTTAGTGGATTGTGGTCGAAGCATATAGCAGGCTGACAGTGAAATGCGTCAGCGGGATGTAAGATGTGATAGGTAAGGGAACGTCCTCGGACAAGTACTGAAGCACATGATGCCAGCTTCCAAGAAAAGTTTCTAGTAATGATTCCATAGCGGCCCGTACCAAAACCGACACAGGTGGGCAAGGAGAGAATCCTGAGGTGAGCGAGAGAACTGTTGCCAAGGAACTCGGCAAAATGACTCCGTAAGTTAGCGATAAGGAGTGCTCTTGTAAAAGAGAGCCGCAGTGAAGAGGCCCAAGCGACTGTTTAACTAAAACACAGCTCTCTGCAAAGTCGCAAGACGAAGTATAGGGGGTGACGCCTGCCCGGTGCTGGAAGGTTAAGAGGATTTGTCATCCGCAAGGAGAAGCAATGAATTGAAGCCCCAGTGAACGGCGGCCGTAACTATAACGGTCCTAAGGTAGCGAAATTCCTTGTCAGGTAAGTTCTGACCCGCACGAAAGGCGTAACGATTTGGGCGCTGTCTCGGCAGCAGACTCGGTGAAATCTTAGTACCTGTGAAAATGCAGGTTACCCGCAACTAGACGGAAAGACCCCATGGAGCTTTACTGTAGCCTGATATTGAATTTTGATCAAAGATGTACAGGATAGGTGGGAGGCTGTGAGACGTGTACGCCAGTATACGAGGAGCCGCTGTTGGGATACCACTCTTGTTTGATTGAAGTTCTAACCTGCATCCATGAACTGGGTGAGGGACCGTGTCAGGTGGGCAGTTTGACTGGGGCGGTCGCCTCCTAAAGAGTAACGGAGGCGCCCAAAGGTACGCTCAGATTGGATGGAAATCAATCGACGAGTGCAAATGCAGAAGCGTGCTTGACTGTGAGACAAACAAGTCGAACAGGGACGAAAGTCGGGATTAGTGATCCGGCGGTGCCGAATGGAAGGGCCGTCGCTCAACGGATAAAAGCTACCCTGGGGATAACAGGCTGATCTCGCCCAAGAGTTCACATCGACGGCGAGGTTTGGCACCTCGATGTCGGCTCATCGCATCCTGGAGCTGAATTCGGTTCCAAGGGTTGGGCTGTCCGCCCATTAAAGCGGTACGCGAGCTGGGTTCAGAACGTCGTGAGACAGTTCGGTCCCTATCTGTTGTGGGCGTTGGAGATCTGAGGAGAGCTGTCCTTAGTACGAGAGGACCGGGATGGACCTACCGCTGGTGCACCAGTTGTTCCGCCAGGAGCATAGCTGGGTAGCTAAGTAGGGAAGGGATAAGCGCTGAAAGCATCTAAGCGCGAAGCCTACTCCAAGATGAGATCTCCCATTCGTATAACGAAGTAAGACCCCTTGAAGACGACGAGGTGGATAGGTCAGAGATGGAAGTGTAGCGATACATGGAGTTGACTGATACTAATAGGTCGAGGACTTAATCACACGTACCAGATGGTACAAAAAGAAACTGTCAACTGTTATTCAGTTTTGAGGGGTAGACCTCAAAGTGATCTGGTGGCGATAGCGATGTGGATACACCTGTTCTCATCCCGAACACAGAAGTTAAGCATATCAGCGGCGACAATATCTGGACTGGCTCCAGTGAAGATAGCACGCTGCCAGGTAATCTGACTCATCTTACGATGGGTCTTTTTTTGTTTTGTGTCTTCTGTTCAATCTGTGGATTGTGTACTCTTGGCAATAGCTTACATTTTCTTTTTTGGCATTCCCTATATGTAACTACAGTACCTTGTATACCGAAAATTGAATAGCAGTGTCTCTGATGTAACATTGCCAGTGAATGCTGATTACTGTTCTTTCTGTAATTATATACAGGCTAAGTCGAAAAATAGCTGCTGGATGCAGATTATGATTTGCAGCAGTCAGTCTAAAACAGTGAAAAAGTGATTGCGTATCGCTTTGTTTTCCGCTATGATGAATAGGCGTGAATATAAGGAGCTTTTATATGAAGAAATTAACATTTATTCAAATTATATCGGTATCTATGATGCTTTTTGCAATTTTTTTTGGTGCCGGCAACATGATTTTTCCTCCTGCTATGGGACAACTGGCTGGAACGAGCTATATCAGTGCCCTTGCAGGCTTTATTCTGACTGATGCGGGTATTGCAATTCTTGGAGTAACAGCTGTTGTACTGGCAGGAACTTCTATGAGTGATCTGGGAAATCTGGTCAGTCGGAGGTTCGCTTTGGTTCTATCGGTTGGTGTTTATATGCTAATCGGTCCGCTGTTTGCACTGCCAAGAACCGGAAGCGTTTCTTTTGAAATAGCATTGCTTCCCTACATAGGGGAGAACAATGCCATACTATGGTCATTGCTGTTTACAGCTGCCTTCTTCGGACTTACCTACTATCTGAGCAGCAACCCAAGCAGGATTGTGGATGTTGTCGGCAAATATCTGACGCCGGTCCTGCTGATCAGTATACTGGCTATCTTTATCGCCTCTCTTTTACAGGAAACAAGCAATGGTGCATTCTCTTTTGGAACCATGATGGAGCCGTCCCCTGCATATGTTGATATTCCGTTCTTTAAGGGCATGATCGAGGGCTATAATGCATTGGATGGACCGGCAGGGCTGGCATTTGCAATTCTTGTTATAACAGCAATTCGCAGTTATGGTGTTACAGATAAGAAATCCATTGCTCGTTATACGATACTCTGCGGTCTTGGAGCGGCAGGCTTTCTGGCAGTTGTTTATTTTATGCTCACCTATGTCGGGGCCATTACGAATACGCCCTTCACAAACGGCGGAGCACTTCTGCATGCAGTAACCAATCATCTGTTTGGCGGTATCGGTGGAATCATTCTGGGAATTGCTGTTCTATTCGCCTGTCTTACAACCTCAATTGGACTGACAACATCCTTTGCGGATTATTTTCAAACCATACTGCCCAAACGCTGGACCTATAAAAGAATAGCTGCTGCTGTCTGCTTGTTCAGCTTTGTGATTTCCAATATTGGCTTAAGTCAGCTAATCACTGTATCACTCCCAATTTTGATTATGATATATCCGCTCACCGTGGTGCTGATGCTTTTGTCTTTTCTAAAACAGCGGATCGGATCACGGCGAATGGTGTATATCATGGCGATGCTGTTCACCTTTGCAGTATCCTTCGTAAATGGTATGGAAAGTGCAGGTGTTTCCTTGGGGATAATCAGTGACTGGTTTGCAGAGCTACCGTTTTATGAGCTGAGTATCGGCTGGATTCTACCCGCAGTGGCAGGTGCATTGATCGGACTTCTGCCATTCTGGCCAATGAACAATGAAGGATCAGGACTAACAGAAACCAGAGAATAAGAAAAGGAAGACCGTTCAATGAGCGGTCTTCTTCTGATATATGTAATTTCATTTTTTGACTCTCAATAGCCTTGACAACAAAGCATAATCACAACGCTGGAGTGTCTCCTTTTCATGCGTTATATCTGCCTGTTAAAGATATGCTATAGTTTGAGCTGCAGATTTAAAATTTTTTGTAATGCACGCGCTGTTCCATGGTCATAGACAGAGGCTGTCACCATGTTGGCAAAGGATTTTACGTAATCGGTGGCACTTCCCATGGCAACCCCCATACCTGCCATCTCCAGCATCTTGATATCATTGGTGCTGTCGCCAAAGCAAATGCATTCCTCCCAGGAAATCCCCTCTTTTTGCAGAACCTGATTGATTCCCACAAACTTATCGTTATTTGCATTGAATACATCAAAGCAGAAATGATCCTGTGCAACCTCGATCAGATCGCTGCGCAGCAGCGGATGCTTTGCAAGAAATTCCTCCAGGGAGCGCTGCTCCTTTGTCATCAGGACTGCATTATAGGCATTGTGCCGTTTATGATAAGAGCGCTGTTCATCATAGAACAGATAATTCAGAACATGGTGGTCTCGACAGAAATAATAAAACGGATAAAATTTATCATATATATAGGATGTATCTCCGAAATGGAACATCAGTCCGTTTTCCTGCTGCTCGCACCAGTCTACGATATCCTGCGTCGTCTGTCTGTCAAGCGGATTTTCAAACAGCAGGCGCTGCTCACGATCCAGAACATAGCCGCCGTTGATCATCACCATATAATCAAACTGTACACGCTCCAGAATCAGGTTCATCTGATTCAGCGGTCGACCCGTTGCGGCGCATACGAGATACCCCTGATCCTTCAATGCTTGAATCGCCTGAAGACTGGATTCCTGAATGATGTCGTTTTCTGTCTGATACAAGGTACCATCCATATCAAAAAACACGATTTTATAAGCCATACTTGAAACCTCTACTTTCCCTCTATGTCTATTCGTCCCCTATTATACTAGAATCTCAAATCTTTTACAAAGAAAAATAAAAAAAGGTGTTGACAAGCTATTCCAGTTGCTTTATGATTATTAGGCAAGTGGATTTTTGAGGTTCCCGTTCTGCGGGAACTACATTTACACTTCAAAATGACACACCCGGAAATGTGTGTTAGTGAAAGGAGGATATTATGCCAACAATTAACCAATTAATTCGTAAAGGTCGTGAACAGAGCGTGAAGCTTTCCAAGTCACCAGCTCTGAATAGAGGATATAACTCAATCAAGAAACGTCCTACAAACTTAAGTGCACCTCAGAAACGTGGAGTTTGTACTCGTGTCGGTACAATGACACCGAAGAAACCAAACTCAGCGCTGCGTAAATATGCCCGTGTTCGTCTGAGCAACGGTATGGAGGTTACTGCCTACATTCCTGGTATTGGACACAACCTGCAGGAGCATAGTGTTGTAATGATCCGTGGAGGACGTGTTAAGGATCTTCCAGGTGTTCGTTACCACATCATCCGTGGTACACTGGACTGTGCTGGAGTTGCGAACCGTAACCAGAGCCGTTCCCTGTACGGAGCAAAACGCCCAAAAGAAGCTAAGAAATAATCAATTGTGAAAGGAGGAAATTCGAATGCCTAGAAAAGGACATGTAGCAAAACGTGATGTATTAGTAGATCCAATTTACAACTCCAAGCTGGTTACTCGTTTAATCAACAAGATCATGATTGATGGTAAAAGAGGGGTTGCACAGAAGATTCTGTACAATGCGTTCGATATTATTGAAGTAAAAACTAACGAAAAACCAATGGAAGTTTTCGAGAAAGCTCTGGAAAACGTAATGCCATTACTGGAACTTAAGGTTCGCCGTGTTGGTGGTGCCAACTATCAGGTCCCGGTGGAAGTATCCGCTGAAAGACGTCTGACTCTTGGTCTGCGTTGGATCGTGAACTATGCTCGTTTAAGAAACGAGAAAACAATGGAGCAAAGACTTGCTGCTGAAATCATGGATGCAGCAAACGGAAGTGGTGCATCTGTTAAGAAACGTGAGGACACTCACAAGATGGCAGAGGCAAACAAAGCATTTGCTCATTACCGCTGGTAAGAAAGGAGATCCATTATGCCACGTCAGTATTCATTAGAAAACACACGTAACATTGGTATCATGGCTCATATCGATGCTGGTAAGACAACAACTACAGAGCGTATTCTGTATTATACAGGTGTTAATCACAAAATCGGAGAGACTCACGATGGAGCTTCTACGATGGACTGGATGGCACAGGAGCAGGAACGTGGTATTACCATCACTTCTGCAGCAACAACTGCAGCATGGAAGGGTACCCGTATCAACATTATCGATACTCCAGGTCACGTTGACTTCACAGTTGAGGTTGAACGTTCCCTGCGTGTACTGGATGGTGCCGTAACGGTACTGGATGCAAAAGCCGGTGTAGAGCCTCAGACAGAAACCGTTTGGCGTCAGGCTACTACATATGGTGTTCCTCGTATCGTATTCTGTAACAAAATGGATGCAACAGGAGCTGACTTCCTGATGTCCTGCAAAACAATTGTAGATCGTCTGGGAGCTAAGTCCTGCCCGATTCAGCTGCCAATCGGTGCTGAATCCACTTTCACTGGTATCGTTGATATCATTGAAAGAAAATCTGAAATCTATACAAACGACTTAGGTACGGATATTCAGGAAGGCGATGTTCCGGAAGATCTGAAGGATCTGTGTGAGGAATACCGTTCCAAGCTGATTGACTACCTTGCTGATTATGATGAAGATTTCATGATGCAGGTACTGGAGGGTGAAGAACCTAGCGTTGAGGACATCAAGCGTGTTCTGCGTATCGCCGTATGTGCCGGTGATTTCTTCCCTGTATTATGTGGTTCTGCATATAAGAACAAGGGTGTTCAGATGGTTCTGGATGCTGTTGTTGAATATCTGCCTTCTCCGCTGGATGTTCCTGCAATCAAGGGAACGCTGGAGGACGGAAGCGAATCCGAGCGTCATTCCAGTGATGAAGAACCATTCGCTGCATTGGCATTCAAAATCGCAACGGACCCATTTGTTGGAAAGCTTTCCTTTTTCCGTGTGTACTCCGGTACAGCAAAGGCAGGAAGCTACGTTCTGAATTCCACAAAGGGAAAAAGAGAGCGTTTCGGACGTATCGTTCAGATGCACGCCAACGCTCGTAAGGAAATCGATCAGGTATATGCAGGAGATATCGCTGCTGCCGTAGGTCTGAAGGTTACAACAACCGGAGACAGCTTATGTGCAGAGGATTCTCCAATCATTCTGGAATCCATGGAATTCCCGGAACCGGTTATCGAACTGTCTCTGGAACCGAAGACCAAGGCTGACCAGGATAAGATGGGTCTTGCTCTTGCGAAGCTTGCAGAAGAGGATCCTACCTTCAAAACCTATACAGACCAGGAAACAGGTCAGACAATTATCGCCGGTGTCGGTGAGCTTCACCTGGACATCATCGTTGACCGTCTGCGCCGTGAATTCAAGGTGGAAGCAAACGTTGGACAGCCGATGGTTGCTTACCGTGAAACCATCCGCGGTACTGCTGACTGTGAAGGTAAATACATCAAACAGTCCGGTGGACGTGGACAATATGGTCATGTATGGATCAAATTTGAGCCTCAGGAAGAGGGAAAAGGATTTGAATTCGTTGATGCTACAGTCGGTGGAAGCGTACCTCGTGAATACATCAAGCCTACAGAAGAAGGTCTGAGAGATGCACTGGCAAACGGTATTGTTGCCGGATATCAGGTAATCGATATCAAAGCAACGCTGTTTGACGGTTCTTACCACGATGTCGATTCCAGTGAAATGGCGTACAAAATTGCGGCTAGTATGGCATTAAAGGCAGCTGCCAAGAAATGTAATCCGGTTATTCTGGAGCCGATCATGATGGTGGAGGTAACTGCACCAAATGAATATCTTGGATCCGTAATGGGTGACGTAAGCTCCCGTCGTGGTGCTATCGTTGACCAGGAAGAGAGAGGAAACGCGATTATCGTTAAGGCTCACATTCCGCTGTCAGAGATGTTCGGTTACGTTACAGACCTGCGTTCCTTCACTCAGGGACGTGGAAATTACTCTATGAAATTCGACCATTATGCCGAAGTACCGAAGAGTATTGCAGAAAAAATCATTAAAAACAATAGTTCTGAAAATTAACTGTTGCTTTTATAAAAACTTTGAATTAGAATATACTTGGAAACTAATAAATTAGGAGGAAAATTAAAATGGCAAAAGAAAAATTTGACCGTTCCAAAACACATGTTAACATTGGAACTATCGGACACGTTGACCACGGTAAAACTACGTTAACTGCTGCTATTACAAACGTTCTTGCAAAAGACGGTATGGCACAGGCACAGGCTTATGACCAGATCGATGGTGCACCTGAAGAAAAAGAACGTGGAATCACAATCAACACTGCACACGTTGAATATCAGACTGACAAGCGTCACTATGCACACGTTGACTGCCCAGGTCACGCTGACTACGTTAAGAACATGATCACTGGTGCTGCACAGATGGATGGTGCTATCCTGGTTGTTGCTGCATCTGATGGTCCTATGCCTCAGACTCGTGAGCACATCCTGCTTGCTCGTCAGGTAGGTGTTCCTTACATCGTTGTATTCCTGAACAAATGCGACATGGTTGATGACGAAGAACTGATCGACCTTGTTGAAATGGAAGTACGTGAGCTGTTAAGCGAGTACGGATTCGACGGAGATAACGCTCCGGTTATCCGTGGTTCTGCACTGAAGGCTCTGGAAGGTGACGACAAATACGTTGGCGCTATCAAAGAACTGATGGATGCAGTTGATGAATTCATCCCAGATCCAACTCGTGAAACTGACAAACCATTCCTGATGTCTGTAGAAGACGTTATGACAATCACAGGACGTGGTACAGTTGCTACAGGACGTGTTGAGCGTGGGGTAGTAAAACTGGGAGAAGAAGTTGAAATCGTTGGTATCAAGGATACTCAGAAAACTGTTGTTACCGGACTGGAAATGTTCCGTAAGCAGCTGGACTTCGCAGAATCCGGAGACAACATCGGTGCTCTGCTGCGTGGTATCAACCGTGACCAGATTCAGCGTGGACAGGTTCTTGCTAAACCAGGATCCGTACATCCACACACAAAGTTCAAGGCTCAGGTTTATGTATTAACAAAAGAAGAAGGTGGACGTCACACTCCATTCGTTTCTAACTACCGTCCTCAGTTCTACTTCCGTACAA
Organism: [Clostridium] innocuum; assembly: GCA_012317185.1. Taxonomy (NCBI): domain Bacteria; kingdom Bacillati; phylum Bacillota; class Clostridia; order Eubacteriales; family Clostridiaceae; genus Clostridium; species [Clostridium] innocuum. The sequence goes on from CP048838.1 coordinate 759,933, forward strand.
CTGACGTAACTGGTGTTATTACATTACCGGAAGGAACTGAAATGGTTATGCCTGGTGACAACGTTGAAATGAACGTTGAGCTGATTGCTCCAATTGCTATCGAAAACAACACAAAGTTCTCTATCCGTGAGGGTGGACGTACTGTTGGTTCCGGTAACGTTACAGAAATCATCGAGTAATTTTATAAAAACAATGAAAAGAGCACAATTGTGCTCTTTTTTCTGTGTGTTGTACCTTTTTTGTAGTATAATACAGGTAACGACAGAAGGGAGTGGGCAGTATGAACAGAAAAATGCTGGCACCTATCATAATTGGCATTTTGATTGCATTTTATATGATGATTTGGATCAGCTCCTTGTTTTTTCTGGATGCACCGGGGTTTCTCGTAATCTTGTTTGGCATCCCCATGCTGGCACTGCTTTTTCTGTGGATACATGTTGTCAAGGAACGGCTTGACGAGATAAGGAGCGGAGAAGAAGATGATCTTAGTAAATACTGATTACATTACCGGAAAAACGCTGAATATGCTGGGACTGGTAAAGGGAAGTACAATTCAGACAAAGAATATCGGTAAGGATATTTCTCAGGGCTTTAAGACACTGGTTGGTGGTGAGCTGAAGGCATACAATGAAATGATGAATGAGGCACGTGCACTGGCAACGAAGCGAATGGTGGAGGAGGCAGAGGCTCTCGGTGCTGACGCTATTGTCAACATCCGTTATGCATCCAGTGCCATCATGGGTGGAGCCGCAGAGGTTATAGCCTATGGTACAGCGGCAACCTTCCTGTAAAAGCAGCTTGTCTGCTTTTTTCTTTTCTTTTTTACACGGAGCGTGTATAATGATACTGTCATGACAGGGGTGCCGTAAGGCTGAGACAGTCCCTTATGACCTGATCTAGTTAATGCTAGCGTAGGGAGTCATATCTATCTTGAGTATTAGATTGGTTCACTTACGCCTCACGGAGGTGTTTTTTTATTGGAAAGGAGAACTATGGATGAAGCGTTTAAAAAGAATCGGTATGCCGCTGCTCACGCTGCTTCTGGTACTGGCAGTATGGGAAGGCTGTGTTCATATATTTGATATTGATTTGTATATTCTGCCGGCGCCCTCAACCATCCTACAGGCGCTGTTTGCGAATCGCGATATACTGTGGATGCATTCTCTGGTAACGCTGCAGGAGGCTGTCATCGGTTTATTGATCGCCACCCTGCTCGCAATCGTAATTGCGATTGGCATGGATCTTTCCCAGCTGTTTAAACACAGCATATTTCCCCATCTGGTTGTCACGCAGACAGTACCGGTCATGGTACTGGGACCGCTGTTTTCCATTTGGCTGGGTTTCGGCATGGCACCGAAGATTCTAATGGTCATCTTCATGTGCTTCTTTCCGGTCGCAATCGCCTTCTGTGACGCGCTGGGTAAAGTAGATGAGCATCAGATCAGTCTGCTGAAAAGCTTTGGAGCAAAAAAATGGCAGATATATGCATATGTGAAGATACCGGCGGCCTCCACTGCACTGTTTTCCGGATTGAAGGTAGCAGCTACCTACTGTATCGGTGGTGCTATCGTCGGAGAGTGGCTGAGTGCATCCGCAGGTCTTGGATACTATATGATCCGTGTAAAAAACGGCTATATGCTGGATAAGGTGTTTGCCTGCGTAGTGGTTATTATCGCACTGAGTCTGCTGCTGCATGGAGCGGTGGTGCTGCTGGAGGCGGTGTTGTTTCCATATGCGAGAAAGAAAAGAGGGAAAGCGAAATGAAGAAATTAGGCTGTATGCTGATGGCTGTGCTGATGGCTGTCACAGTGAGTGGATGTTCTGATAAAAAGGAAGCATCCGAAAACAAAGAAACAGAAAAAAAGGTAACATTGATTCTGGATTATCTTCCAAACACCAATCATACCGGTTTCTATGTGGCGAAGGAAAAAGGCTTTTTCAAGGAAGAAGGCCTGGAGGTGGATATCATTGAGCCGGGAGATGATTCGACAAGTGCAACACTGGTTGCGGCAAACAAGGGAGAATTCGGTGTCAGCTATCAGGAGGACGTCACGTATGCGAGAACGGCGGAGGAACCATTGCCGATTCGTGCAATTGCGACCATCATCCAGCATAATACAAGCGGCTTTGTATCATTGAAAAAGGAAAATATCAAAACACCGAAGGATTTCGAGGGAAAGGTTTATGCAGGATGGCAGGCACCGAGTGAGGAAGCAGTTGTAAAGGCGGTAATGACAGCTGCGAAGGCAGATTTCTCCAAGCTGACAATGGTGGGGGCAGATGGCAGCGGCTTTGCTTCCCTTGGCAAGAGTGTGGATATCCAGTGGGAATTTGAAGGCTGGGCAGTCACAAAGGGAAGAATGGAAGGCTATGAACTGAATTACATACCGTTACGCGAACTGGATGAACGCCTTGATTATTATACACCGCTCATTATTACCAGTGAAAAGATGATCAAGGAAGATCCGGAAACGGTTCAGAAATTTATGAATGCGGTAAAGAAGGGATATGAATATGCAATTGAAAACCCGGATGCATCCGCTGAAATATTAAGCAAATACGCTCCTGATTATGATTTGAAATTTCTGAAGGAAAGTCAGAAATATCTGAGCAGTGAATATGCCAGGGATGCGGACAGCTGGGGTGTTATGAAGGATTCCGTATGGGATAACTATACTGCCTTTATGTATGAAAACAAGCTGATCACAGAAAAAATCAAGGCGGATGAACAGTATACCAATGAATTTGTAATGAAATAAAAAAACGACACAGGAGGTCATCATGAAATTACGAGTGGAGGATATGGCAATCTCTTTTGATAACAGAAGAATACTGGAGCATGTCGGCTTTCATGTGGAAGAGGGAGAGTTTACTGCGCTGATTGGACCAAGCGGATGTGGAAAGTCCACATTGCTGAACATACTGGCAGGGCTTTTGGATTGTGAAGAGGGAACCTTTTATGTGGATGATGTGCAGGTTAGCGGCGTATCCTCCCACTTTGCCTATATGCCACAGGATGATCTTCTTCTGCCATGGAAGAATATTCTGGATAATGTTTGTTTATATGGAAAGCTTCACGGGCATGTGAAGGAAGCCAGAGAGCAGGCATTGCAGGAGTTTGAGGCATTTGGATTGAAGGGATATGAACAGGCTTATCCCTATGAACTATCCGGCGGTATGAGGCAGCGGGCTGCGTTTTTACGAACGGCACTTTGCAGTGCGGATATCCTGTTGCTGGATGAACCCTTCGGTGCGCTGGATGTCATCACCCGCAACGATATGCAGGATTGGCTGCTGAAGCTGAGAAGTGAATTAAACAGAACGATGCTGCTGGTGACCCATGATATTGAAGAGGCCCTGTATCTGGCAGACCGCATTCTGATTCTTGGTGGATCACCTGCTTCCATCTGTAGGGAAATCTCATTAAAGGATTGCAAAAAAAGCAGGGAGTGGCTGTATGATCAGGGTGGTCTGAAGAAGGAAATCTATCAGCTGCTGAAGGAGGGGACATATGATCGTTGATGCGCATATGCATATGGAGGAAGCTTATCCGGCAGAAATCTTAAAAGAACAGGACATTGCCTGTATCGCCAATGCCGCAACACCTGAAGAATATAAGAACTTAAGAAAGCTGCAAGAGAAGAATCCTTTCCTATGGATCAGTGCCGGTATTCATCCGTGGAAGGTGGATGAGGTTCACTGGGATGCAATGCTGCCGATTCTTGAGGAAGTGGACATCATTGGTGAAATCGGATTGGATAGTGTCTGGTGTAACACGGATATGACATTGCAGTCCCGGCTGTTTGAGCAGCAGCTTGCTTTTGCACAGCGATATCAGAAACCGGTGATTCTGCATCTGAAGGGAAGAGAAAAGGAAGCACTTGAATATTTGCGTCGCTATGAAAACCGGTATCTGGTGCACTGGTATTCCTGTGATGCATGGCTGCAGGAGTATATTGATCTGGGCTGCTGGTTTACCGTCGGTCCTTCGCTGCCCTTCGATGAAACGGTACAGCATGTGGCGGCCTGTGTCCCGCTGGATCGAATGCTGGTGGAAACGGATGGTATTTCCGCATGTACGTGGTGTGAGAATCGTAAGGTCGCACCAGAGGAGCATGGAGCCATATTAAAACGCAGTATGCACAAAATCTGTGAAATGCGTAACATATCCTATGAGAAACTGCAGGAACAGATGGTGGTTAACTGTGAAAAATTTATCGGGAAGCGATTTCCGTTTTAAAGAAAACTTCTATCGATTTAGAAGTTTTTTTACGTGATTTTCATCAAAAAAACATGTAAACGCTCTCATAAACTGCTGATTTTCAGCAGGAAACGCATTCGGAAAAGATTATGAAAAAAACTAAAAAAAGCCGTAAATAACGCTTGTAATCAACATTTGGATGTGTTAGAATATTATCACGACCGCAAGGACATGCGAGGTTGCCGACCCACTGAGAAACGTTGTCATGGACGGCGAGGCCGGGGAATTCGCATCGAGCGAGTCTATAGTCCATATAGGCGAAAGGAGATATATTCATGGCAAAAAATAGCGTAAGAATTCGCTTAAAAGCTTATGAGCACAGAATCTTGGATGCATCCGCAGAAAAGATCGTGCAAGCGGCACAAGCTCACGGTGCTAAAAAAATTGTTGGACCAGTACCTCTTCCAACTGAAAAGCAGGTGGTTACAATCCTGCGTGCGGTACACAAATACAAAGATTCTCGCGAGCAGTTCGAGATCAGAACGCACAAACGTTTAATTGAGATTGTCGGACCTACAGCAGAAACAATCGACTCACTGAGTCGTCTGGAGCTGCCTAGTGGTGTTGACATCGAAATTAAGCTGTAATGGAGGTGACATCATGAAAGGTATTCTAGGACGCAAACTTGGGATGACACAGGTCTTCACAGAGGATGGAACACTGATTCCTGTAACTGTAGTTGAGGCTTGTCCAAATGTTGTATTACAGAAGAAAACAGTGGAAAACGACGGATACGAAGCTGTGCAGTTAGGTTTTGAAGATGTTAAAGAAACACGCAGCACAAAAGGTGAAGCCGGACATGCTGCGAAAGCAAACACTGCTCCAAAAAGATTTGTCAAGGAAGTTCGCGACAGCGAATTTGCTGATCTGGAGCTGGGTGCTGAGGTTAACGTAGGAATCTTCAGTGCCGGAGAAACAGTAGATGTTATCGGTACATCCAAGGGTAAGGGATTCATGGGTACGATTGTTCGTAACAATGCGAAAATCGGTCCTAAGAGCCATGGTTCCGGACACCACAGACATATCGGTTCCCTTGCTACAAACGGTATTACCTCTCGTCAGGGTAAAATCTTAAAGGGTACGATGATGGCTGGTCAGGAAGGTGGTTACAGAACTACAAACCAGAACCTGACAGTGATCAAGGTTGACGTTGAAAACAACTACTTATTGATTAAAGGAAACGTGCCTGGGCCAAAACGTGGAATGGTTATGGTGCGCACTGCTAAATGTTCCAAGGGCAATACAGAACCTGTAACATTAGTGGATTACACGAAAGAGGAGGAATAAAAGATGCCTAAGATGGTCGTATTAAGCCAAACTGGTAAAGAGCTGAATGAAATCACTCTTGCAGATACAGTATTTGGCATCGAGCCAAATCAGCAATGTATCTTCGATGCTGTCATTATGCAGAGAGCATCTATGCGTCAGGGTACTCACGATACCAAAAACCGTACAGAAGTACGCGGTGGTGGACGTAAGCCTTGGCGTCAGAAGGGAACCGGACGTGCTCGTCAGGGATCCATTCGTGCCACACAGTGGAGAGGCGGAGGAATCGTATTCGGTCCGACTCCTAGAAACTATGGCTACAAGCTGAACAAAAAAGTTCGTCGTCTGGCTCTGAAATCAGCTCTGTCTGAAAAAGTGCTGGAAAACGCAATGAGCGTTGTGGACAAGTTTGAGCTGGAAGCTCCGAAAACAAAAGCTTTCAATCAGATTGTCGCTGATATCAACGCACCTAAGAAAACCTTATTCGTAGTATCTGAAGGTGAAGATTTTGAAAACGCATTCCTGAGCATGAGGAACATCCCTACTATGATGATGCTTACTGCTGATGGATTAAATGTTTACGATATCGTAAATGCTAACAAAATCGTCTTTACAGAAGCTGCTGTGAAAGATGTTGAGGAGGCACTTGCATAATGGAAAACTACAAGGATATCATCATCCGTCCGATCATCACTGAAAAAACGATGAGATACATGGACGCAGATAACAAAGTAACGTTTGAAGTTAAAAAGGGAACCAACAAAACACAGGTAAAACAGGCCGTGGAAGCAATCTTCGGTGTCGATGTTGAGAAAGTGAACATCGTGAATGTGAAACCGAAAACCAAGAGAATGGGTAAATATGTTGGTACTACCAAGAATGTCCGTAAAGCCTATGTGAAAATCAAGGAAGGTCAGGACATCAACTTATTCGGCGAAGAAGCTGAATAAGTTCAGGAAGAAGCACGCTATTTCCTGACTAAATATTGCGTAAGGAGGAAATTGACACTATGCCAATTAAGAAGTATAAGCCGACCACTCCAGGTCGTCGTGGTATGACTAGTCTGTCCTATGAAGAAATTACGACAGACAAGCCTGAAAAAAGTCTGCTGGAGCCGTTAAAGAGCAAAGGTGGACGTAACAATAACGGACGTATCACAACCCGTCATCAGGGTGGTGGACACAAGAGAGCTTACCGTGTTATCGATTTTAAGAGAAACAAAGACGGTGTTCCTGCTCGTGTGGCTACGATTGAATACGATCCAAACCGTTCCGCTAACATCGCTCTGTTGAACTATGCAGACGGTGAAAAGCGTTACATCATCGCTCCAAAGGGATTAACTGTTGGTATGACAGTAGTTTCCGGTGAAGGTGCCGACATCAAGGTCGGTAACGCAATGGAGCTGAAAGATATCCCTGAAGGTACTTTCATTCACAATATTGAATTAAAGCCAGGTAAGGGTGGCCAGATGGCTCGTTCCGCTGGAACATCTGCTCAGATCCTTGGTATTGAAGAAAAATACACAACGGTTCGTTTGGCTTCTGGTGAAGTTCGTAGAATTCTGTCTAATTGCCGTGCTACAATCGGTCAGGTTGGTAACGAAGACCACAGTCTGGTAAACTACGGTAAAGCCGGACGTATGAGATGGAAGGGTGTTCGCCCGACTGTTCGTGGTTCCGTTATGAACCCTAATGATCACCCTCATGGTGGTGGTGAAGGACGTACTCCAGTAGGACGTAAATCTCCAATGACACCTTGGGGTAAGAAAGCTATGGGTGTGAAAACACGTAAAGCGAAAAAAGCGTCAACGAAACTGATCGTTCGTCGTCGTAATGGCAAATAGGCAAAGGAGGAAATGAAAAATGAGTCGTAGTCTTAAAAAAGGCCCGTTCTGTGATGACCACTTAATGAAAAAAGTGGATGAGCTGAACAAAGCCGGTAAAAAACAAGTTATCAAAACCTGGTCACGTCGTTCAACTATATTCCCTCAGTTTGTGGAACATACATTTGCCGTTTACAACGGTAAGGAGCACCTGCCTGTTTACGTTACAGAAGATATGGTAGGACACAAGCTTGGTGAATTCGTGCCAACCCGTAAATACGGTGGTCACGGCGATAATGACAAGAAAGCTAAACGATAAGGAGGAAACGTTATAATGGAAGTTAAGTCAACAGCGAAAACATTACGTATCCCACCTAGAAAAGCTCGTATTGTTATCGATTTAATCCGTGGGAAAGATGCTGCTGAAGCAGCTGCAATCTTAAAGTTCACACCGAACGTTGCAGCAGAAGCAGTTGGTAAGGTATTGAAATCTGCAGTAGCAAATGCAGTGAATAACCATGATATGGATGAAGAAAAGCTGTACGTAAAGGCATGCTATGCAAACGAGGGTGTAACTCTGAAACGTTTCATGCCACGTGCAAAAGGATCTGCTAGTGCGATCCACAAACGCACCAGCCACATTACTGTTGTGGTTGACGAGCGTGATTAAGGAGGTAGCTCATGGGACAGAAAGTTAGTCCGATCGGATTACGTGTCGGTGTCATCCGTGACTGGGAGTCCAGATGGTACGCTGACAAGGATTATGCCGATTTATTATTGGAAGATGTAAAGATTCGTGAATTCCTGTTCGCTGAGTGCAAGAATGCATCAGTGTCCAGAGTTGAGATCGAACGTTCTAAAAACCGTGTGGAAATCATGATCCGTACCGCTCGTCCAGGTGTGATCATCGGGACAAACGGTGAAAATGTTGAAATGCTGAAGAAAAAAGTTGAGAAGCTGACTGGTGGAAAGAACATCTACCTGAAGGTTCTGGAAATTGCAAACCCGGATCTGGATGCAAAGCTGGTTGCCCGCAGCATTGCGGATCAGCTGGAGCAGCGTGCTTCCTTCCGTACTGCACAGAAGAAAGCTATCCAGAGAACAATGCGTGCCGGAGCAAAGGGTATCAAGACAGCTGTATCCGGTCGTTTGGGCGGAGCTGATATGGCTCGTACCGAAGGCTACAGCGAAGGTGTTGTACCTCTGCACACACTGCGTGCAGATATCGATTATGCTTGGGAAGAAGCATCTACGACTTACGGTCGTTTAGGTGTAAAGGTTTGGATTTGCCGTGGTGAAGTTCTGCCAGGACAGATGGTTCAGGAACCGGAAGCTCCGAAGAACAACATGAACGACAGACGCCGCAATCGCCGTGGTAATCGTGGTGGAAACAGAAACAACAGCCAGAGAAACAATAACAACAGAAACTCTGCTGGTGGAAATGCTCCTAGAAAAGCGGAAGGAGGAAAATAATTTATGTTAATGCCTAAGAGAACTAAATATAGAAGACCTCACCGTTTAAGCTACGAGGGACGTGCAAAAGCCGGTCGTGAAGTATCTTTTGGTGAATATGGTCTAATGGCTGACACTGGTGCTTACGTCAGCAACCGTCAGATCGAGGCCGCTCGTATTGCCATGACTCGTTACATGAAGCGTGGTGGTAAGGTTTGGATCCGTATCTTCCCTCACATGGCAAGAACGAAAAAACCTCTTGAAGTACGTATGGGTTCTGGTAAGGGTGCTCCTGAAGGATGGGTAGCAGTTGTAAAACCGGGCCGTGTTATGTTTGAAATCGCCGGTGTACCTGAAGAAGTGGCACGTGAGGCATTCCGTCTTGCTGCTCACAAGCTGCCGGTGAAGACAAAATTTGTTGTTAGAAAAGGAGAGAAGTAATTATGACAGCGAAAGAGATCAGAGAAAAAAGCAATACTGAATTATTACAAGAGATCGAAACGCTTAAAGATGAACTTTTTAATCTTCGTTTCCAACAAGCTACAGGTCAGTTGACAAACACTGCACGTATGAAGACAGTGAAAAAGACAATTGCCCGTATCAAAACTGTGATGACTGAGCGCGAGCTTGGTAGTCAGGATTAAGGAGGATCACTAAGTTATGGAAAGATCTAACCGTAAAGTATATCGCGGGACTGTAGTTTCCGACAAGATGGATAAGACAATTACTGTTATTGTTGAAACAAAGAAAACACACCCGTTATACGGAAAACGTGTAAAATATTCTAAGAAATTTAAAGCGCATGACGAAAACAATGAAGCTAGAATGGGAGATAAGGTAGAAATCATGGAAACACGTCCATTGTCTGCTACCAAGAGATTCCGTCTGGTGAAAATCGTCGAAAAAGCTGTACAGCTGTAATCAGGAGGTAGACATTCATGATCCAGAATGAAAGTAGATTACGCGTCGCTGACAACACGGGAGCCAAAGAAGTTCTGGTTATCCGCTGCTTAGGCGGAAGCGTTCGTAAGTTTTCAAACATCGGGGATATCGTTGTCTGTGCTGTAAAGCAGGCTGCTCCTGGTGGAACTGTAAAAAAAGGTGATGTTGTCAAGGGTGTAATCGTACGTACAAAACGTGGCGTTCGCCGTGACAACGGAACATACATCAAATTTGATGACAATGCGGTTGTCCTGATCAAGGACGACAATACACCGCGTGGAACTCGTATTTTCGGACCTGTTGCACGTGAGCTGCGTGACAAGGACTTCATGAAAATTGTGTCTTTGGCACCAGAAGTACTGTAAGGAGGTGTCTTTGTGAAAATCAAAAAAGGTGATAAGGTTCAGGTTATTACAGGTGCTTACAAGGGCACTATCGGTGAAGTAACCAAAGTTTTCCCTAAGGAAGACAAAGTAATCGTGGAAGGTGTCAACCTGGTGAAGAAGCATCTGAAGCCTACACAGGCGAATCCGGATGGCGGAATCATCGAGAAGGAAGCTCCGATCCATGTATCCAACGTAATGGCTTACGATTCCAAAGCGAAGAAGGCAAGCCGTGTCGGTTATGAAACAAAAACTGACAAAAAAGGTAACACAGAAAAGGTACGCGTCTACAAAAAAACCGGCGCTGAAGTTAAGTAGGGAGGCTAAAGGATGAATCGCCTAGAACAGAAATATAAAGAGGTCGTAACACCAAGCCTGATGAAGAAATTCAACTACAAATCAGTCATGGAAGTACCTCACGTAGATAAAATCGTTATCAATATGGGTATCGGTGAAGCTATTTCAAACCCAAAAGTGCTGGATGAAGCAGTTGCTGAGCTGGCACAGATCACCGGACAGGCTCCGGTAATCACAAAAGCTAAGAAGTCCATCGCAAACTTCAAACTTCGTGAAGGAATGCCGATCGGATGTAAGGTTACTCTGAGAAAAGAAAAAATGTATGATTTCATGGATAAGCTGATGAACATCTCACTGCCTCGTGTACGTGACTTCCGCGGTGTCAGTGCCACTTCCTTTGACGGTCGTGGAAACTACACTCTGGGTGTAAAGGAACAGCTGATCTTCCCGGAAATCGATTACGATAAGATCAACAAGGTTCGCGGTATGGATATCGTTATTGTTACGACAGCCAACACGAACGAAGAAGCAAAGGCACTGCTGGAAGAAATGGGCATGCCTTTCAAGAAATAGGAGGACTTAGACGTATATGGCAAAAAAAGCAATGGTTAACAAATCAAAACGTCCTCAGAAGTACAAAGTGCGCGAGTACACCAGATGTGAGCGTTGTGGACGTCCTCACTCAGTTTTACGTAAATACAAACTCTGCCGTATTTGCTTCCGTGAGCTGGCTTACAAAGGTCAGATCCCGGGTGTGAAAAAGGCAAGTTGGTAGTCAGATAGGAGGAATACAGTCATGATTATGACAGATCCGATTGCAGATATGCTTACCAGAGTTCGTAACGCGCTTCAGGCTCGTCACGAAACAGTGGAAATTCCTGCAAACAAAGAAAAAGTTGAAATCGCTAAGATTTTAAAGAATGAAGGATTCATCACAGACTATACAGTCGATGGTGATGTTAAGAAAACCATCACAGTTACTCTGAAATATGGTCCTAACAACGAAAAAGTAATCAACGGGCTGAAGAGAATCTCAAAACCAGGCTTACGTGTTTATGCAAAGGTGGACTCCATTCCTCGCGTAATGAACGGACTGGGAATTGCAATCATCTCTACATCCCACGGTGTGATAACAGATAAAGAAGCAAAAGCTAAACATGTTGGCGGTGAAGTCATCGCTTACGTTTGGTAAGAGCTTAACGGAGGTAAGAAAATGTCACGTATCGGTAATAAAGCGATTACCATTCCTGCCGGCGTTGAAGTAACCATCGCTGCCGGGAATGAGGTGACTGTTAAAGGTTCCAAGGGAACTTTAACTCGTCAGTTTAACCCTGCTTTGGGAATCAAGGTAGAAGAAAATGTATTGACAGTAACTCGTCCTAACGACGAAAAGCATGTGAAACAGCTGCATGGTACAACCCGTGCATTGCTGGCAAACATGGTGGAAGGTGTGTCCGAAGGCTTTACAAAGGAACTGGAACTGGTAGGTATCGGTTTCCGTGCTGCTGTAAGCGGAAGCAAGCTGACCTTAAACGTTGGGTACTCCCACCCGGTTGAGTTCGCTGTAGAAGACGGTCTGAAGGTAGAATGCTCTTCTGCTACGGATATCAAAGTATCAGGAATTGACAAACAACGCGTTGGTGAATTCGCTGCAAACATTCGTGCTGTGAGAAAACCAGAACCTTACAAAGGAAAAGGTATTCGCTATAAAGGTGAATATGTTCGTCGTAAGGAAGGTAAAACAGCAGGTAAGAAATAGTGGGAAAGGAGAAATTGAACAATGCTTAAGAAAGTTTCTAGAAATGACGAGCGTATGCGCCGTCACGTGCGTGTTCGTACCAAAATCAGCGGTACTCCTGAATGTCCCCGCCTGAACGTTTTCCGTTCAAACAGCAACATTCACGCGCAGATCATTGATGATGTTAACGGTGTAACCCTGGCATCTGCAAGTAGTGTAGAATTAAAGTTAGAAAACGGTGGAAATGTTGAAGCCGCTAAAACTGTAGGAACAGAAATTGCAAAGCGTGCAATTGAAAAGAACATCACTGGTGTCGTATTCGACCGTGGTGGATATGTTTACACAGGGCGTGTAAAGGCATTGGCCGAAGCAGCAAGAGTTGCTGGCTTGAAATTTTAGGAGGTTATGCGAATGGAACGTAGACCAAGAAGAAATCGCGATGCTGAAAAAGAATTTGAAGAACGCGTAGTTACCATTAACCGTGTAACAAAGGTAGTCAAGGGTGGACGTCGTTTCCGCTTTGCAGCTCTGGTTGTTATCGGTGACAAGAAGGGCCGCGTCGGCTTTGGTACAGGTAAAGCCAACGAAGTACCTGATGCAATTAAGAAAGCAATCGAAGATGCTAAGAAGAATGTCTTCACAGTACCTGTTGTAGGAACTACAATTCCTCATGCAATCACTGGAAGATACGGAGCTGGAGAAGTATTCCTGCGTCCTGCTTCTGAAGGTACCGGAGTTATCGCCGGTGGTCCTGTTCGTGCAGTCCTGGAGCTGGCTGGTATCAACGATATCCTTTCCAAGTGTCTGGGAAGCCGTACACCAATCAACATGGTTCGTGCTACGATCTCTGCCCTGAAAGATCTGAAAACGATCGAGGAAGTTGCTCGTCTCCGTGGTAAAAAACCAGAAGAAATTCGCGGTTAATAGGAGGATTAGAACATGAAATTACATGAAATGAAATATACTGAAGGAGCTAGACAGAAAAGCTACCGTGTTGGTCGCGGTCATGGCTCCGGAAATGGTAAAACAGCAGGAAAGGGTCATAAAGGACAGAAAGCAAGATCTGGCGGAGGCGTTCGTTTAGGTTTTGAAGGTGGTCAGACACCACTTGCTAGACGTTTACCAAAACGTGGATTTACAAACTTCAATCGCAAGGAATATGCTATCGTAAACGTTGCATCCCTGAACGGGTTTGAAGACGGTACGGAAGTAACTCCGGAATTGTTGATTGAATGTGGATTAGTAAAGAAAGAACTGGATGGTATTAAAATCCTGGGCGAAGGTGAATTGGAGAAGAAGCTGAGCGTAAAAGCAAACAAATTCTCTAAATCAGCAATCGCTACCATTGAGCAGGCAGGCGGAAAAGCAGAGGTTATCTAATCATGTTTAGGACCTTTGCAGACATGTTCAAGAATAAAGATATTCGTAATCGAATATTCTTTACTCTTGCCATGTTGTTCGTCTTTCGCTTCGGTTCAGCAATCACTGTACCGGGCGTAGATGTAACCGAATTGATAAAAGGTATGCAGGATAGCTCACTATTTGCGATGATTAATATGCTGGGCGGTGGTGGTCTGGAGCAGCTTTCCATTTTTGCGATGGGTGTTGGTCCATACATTACTGCCTCCATTATTATTCAGCTGTTATCCATGGATGTCATTCCTGCGCTTACCGAACTGGCTAAGGGCGGAGCAACCGGAAAGAAGCAGATTGACCGTTATACACGCTATCTGGCAGTCGTATTAAGCTTTTTCCAGGCATCCACACTGGTTTACAGTTTCTCCACACAGTATAAAACACTGCTGGTAAATGGAAGCGGATGGGCTTCTATTTTGTACGTTGCGACCCTGTTAACAGCAGGCAGCATGTTCATTCTGTGGATTGGAGACCGTATCAGCATGAAGGGAATTGGAAACGGTGTTTCCATGATCATTGCTGCCGGTATCATCTCCAGACTGCCATATCAGTTTACAACAGCATGGCAGACACTGGTGGATCAAAGCAACAGCAGTGCAACCTTCAATGGTATTCTGACATTCGGACTTTATATTGTGTCCTATCTGCTGATTATCGTATTCGTCGTCTTCATGCAGACAGCAGAACGTAAGATTCCGATTCAGTATACATCCAGTACTGTAACGACTCGTAAGAAGGACATGACTTACCTGCCGCTGAAAATCAATTCCGCCAGCGTAATTCCTGTCATCTTCGCATCCGCCATCATGGTTGCGCCGCTGCAGATCTGCAAAATGGTCTGGCCAGCAGCTGGCTGGGTCAAAACACTGGAAACCTATATGGGAATGCAGACTCCGGTCAGCCTTGTGATCTATGTGGTTTTGATACTGTTATTCACCTTCTTCTATACGAAGCTGCAGGTGGATCCGGAAAAAATCGCAGAGAACCTCGGAAAATCCGGTACGTATATCCCGGGAATCCGTCCGGGTACGGAGACCAAAGAATATGTTAACAAAGTATTGTGCAGAATCACGGTTCTGGGAGCAATCGGGCTTGCCTTTATCGCTGTTCTGCCGCATGCACTGCCTCTGATTCCAGGCATCAATCTTCCACAGTCAATGGGTATTGGTGGAACCGGAATCATCATCGTTGTCGGTGTGGCAATGGAAACGGTAAAACAGATCGAGGGACGCCTGACACAGAAATCCTACCGCGGATTCCTGCAGAGATAAAACGATAGAAGGTGAACCTATGAATATCCTGATTATGGGAGGACCTGGTGCCGGAAAAGGTACAATGTCTGCCAAAATCGTCGAGAAGTTTAACGTTAACCACATTTCCACGGGAGATATCTTCCGCAGTGAAATCGGAAAGGGAACAGCTCTTGGCATGGAGGCGAAAAGCTTCATGGATAAAGGACTGCTGGTTCCCGACGAAGTCGTTAACAATATGGTAAAGAGTTATCTGGAAAAGCTGGAAGACAAGAAAAACGGTTTCCTGCTGGACGGCTATCCGAGAACACTTGACCAGGCCAAAGCATTCGATGCACTGGCTGAAGGCAGCGAGCTTGCCATTGACAAAGTCATCGCACTTGAAATTGACTTTGAAAAGCTGGCAGATCGTGTAACCGGACGCCGCATTTGCAAGGAATGTGGAGAAATCTATCACATCAAATCAAAGCCGAGTAAAACCGACAATGTTTGCGATGTATGTGGTGGAGAATTATTCCAGCGCAAGGACGATACTGTGGAAAGCTTAACAGTGCGTCTGGAAGAGTACAGTTCACAGACGGCTCCGGTGCTTGACTATTATGATAGTAAGGGAATCGTCACAAGAATTGATGCGAGTCAGCCGATTGACAGCGTATGGAATGATACACTGACAGCTCTGGAGAAATAGGAATGGTGAAAGCCAAAACAAATCAGGAGTTGACAAAGATGAGAAAAGCGGGTATAATTGTTGCGCTTGCACATCGTGCAGCAAGTGCAGCAATGCAGCCCGGAATTACCACGCAGGAATTGGATAGAATCATTGAAAATGTGATTCTGGAAAACGGTGCAACACCGTCATTCAAGGGTCTGTACGGCTTTCCGGCAGCAGCCTGTATTTCTATAAATTCTGTCGTAGTACATGGTATCCCAGGCGATACCGTTTTATGCGACGGAGACATTGTTTCAGTAGATATCGGTGCCTGTTATCAGGGGTACCATGGAGACTCTGCCTGGACCTATGGCGTTGGCAAGCTCAGCGAGGAAGATCAGCGACTGATGCGTGTCAGTGAAGAATCCTTGTATGAAGGTTTAAAAATGGCCAGAGCGGGGAATCATTTAACTGATATTTCTCATGCAATCGGAGAATATGTGTTTACGCACGGATATTCGATTCCAAGAGACTATGCAGGACATGGTATTGGAACTTCTGTCCATGAAGATCCGACAGTTCCAAATTTTGGCCCAGCAGGCCGCGGCATCCTCCTGCAGGAGGGTATGACGCTGGCAGTGGAACCGATGGTTCACGCGGGCAAACCACAGACAAGAATGTTGAAGGATGGCTGGGGTGTTGTCACTAGAGACGGCAGCAAGGCAGCTCATTTCGAACACACGATTGTGATTACAAACCGTGGGTATGAAATACTCACAACACTGAATAAGGAGGAACGTCCAGATAATGGGTAAACAAGATGTTATTGAAATTGACGGAGTTGTTGTAGATACTCTGCCAAATGCAATGTTTAAGGTGAAACTGGCCAACGGACACGAAATTCTGGCTCACGTTTCTGGTAAAATCCGCATGCACTACATTCGCATTTTACCAGGGGACCGTGTTACCGTAGAGATTTCACCGTATGATTTAACACGTGGGCGTATAACATTCCGACACAAGTAAGTCGTGAATTAAGGAGGAAAACGCATGAAAGTAAGACCATCTGTCAAACCAATATGCGATAAGTGCCGCATTATCAAACGTAAAGGCCGCGTCATGGTTATTTGCGAAAATCCAAAACACAAACAGAGACAGGGAAACTAACGGAGGTGTAATGTAATGGCTCGTATTGCAGGTGTAGACTTACCACGCGATAAGCGCGTAGTAGTATCATTAACGTATATTTACGGTATCGGTCGCTCCACATCAGAAAAAATTCTGGCTAAAACTGGAATCAGCGAAGATATCCGTGTAAAAGACTTAACAGAAGATCAGGTAAATGCAATCCGTAACGAAATCGATGGTGTAAAGGTTGAAGGTGACCTGCGTCGTGAGGTTCAGTTAAACATCAAGCGTTTAATGGAAATCGGATGCTACCGTGGAATCCGTCACAGAAGAGGATTACCAGTACGCGGACAGCGTACAAAGACAAATGCTCGTACGCGTAAAGGTCCAGTTCGTACAGTAGCAAACAAAAAGAAATAGGACGATAGGAGGAAGTAAATAATGGCAAAGAACGTAAAAGCGAACTCACGTGGTAAACGTAAGGCACGCAAGAATATTGCTCGTGGAGTTGCACATGTCCACTCAACATTTAACAATACCATCGTTACTATTACTGATGAAAACGGAAATGCTGTAGCATGGTCTAGTGCTGGTGCTTTAGGATTCAAGGGATCTCGTAAATCCACTCCTTTCGCAGCACAGATGGCTGGAGAAGCTGCAGGAAAAGCAGCAATAGAGAATGGTATGAAAGTAATTGCAGTTAGCGTAAAGGGTCCGGGACCAGGACGTGAAGCAGCTGTAAGAGCTCTGCAGGTAGCAGGACTGGAAATCACATTGATTAACGATGTGACACCGATCCCGCACAACGGTTGTCGTCCACCTAAACGACCACGTGGTTAATGATTAACTGTAATTGAGGAGGTAAACTATGCAAAAATTCGAACGTGCACATTTTGAAGTAAAAGAATATGATGAATCTCAACATTACGGGAAGTTTGTGTTTGAACCTTTGGAAAGAGGTTTTGGTACAACCATTGGAAATGCACTAAGACGTGTTTTGCTCTCCTCTTTACCGGGAGCTGCCGTATTTTCAATTAAAGTTGATGGTGTTTACCACGAGTTCACTTCAATTCCTGGAATTGTAGAGGACGTAACGGCAATCATTTTAAATATCAAAACCCTTGTGATGAGTATTCAGGATGATGAAATTTATACCCTGCGTATCTCAAAACAGGGTCCAGGCGCAGTAACCGGTGCTGATATCATTTGCCCGGAAGGTGTGGAGGTAATAAGCAAGGACTTGCACATCTGTACACTGGAAGAGGGCGGAATGCTGGAAATGGAACTGCAGGCTCGTATTGGTCGCGGGTACGTGAGTGCTGACACAAACAAGCAGCTGTACCAGACACCAAATCAGCCTCTGGGAATCATTTACACAGATTCAATTTATACACCAATCGAAAAGGTATCCTATAATGTGGAGCCGACTCGTGTTGGACAGGATGCTCACTATGACAAGGTTGCTCTGGAAATCTGGACAGACTCTTCACTGAGTCCTGCAGAAGCCGTAGCACTTGCCAGCAAAATTCTGATCGACCATCTGGAGCTGCTGACGAATGTTCACGAAGCAGTAAACGATATGGAATCCGTGATGAAGGAAGCACAGGGTGAGGTACAGAATAAGGGACTTGTCATGATGATTGAAGACCTTGACTTATCCGTACGTTCCTATAACTGTTTGAAGCGTGCAGGAATCCAGACTGTGGAGGAACTGACGCAGAGAACAGAGGATGAAATGATGCGTGTAAGAAACCTGGGTAAGAAATCATTAAAGGAAGTTAAAGATAAGATCTATGATTTGGGACTGAGTTTCAAGTCATACGAATAAATATTCGCAAGGGAGGTTAATGGACCAATGTGGAATCGTAAATTAGGACGTAAAGCTGACCACCGTAAAGCTTTATTACGTAACATGGCGACATCCGTGATCGCTTACGGTCAGATTGAAACTACTGAAATGAAAGCAAAGGAACTTCGTTCCGTTGTTGATGAACTGATCACACTGGCAAAACGTGGAGACCTGCACGCTCGTCGTCAGGCTGCAAGCTTTGTACGTGATGTTGTTGTCAATGAAGAAACAGGACAGACTGCTCTGCAGAAGCTGTTTGAAGAAATCGGACCTGCTTATGCAGACCGTAAGGGTGGATATACTCGTGTTGTTAAGACAAGAGTACGTCGCGGAGACGCAGCACCTATGGCAATCATTGAATTAGTTAAATAAATAACATGAGAACTGCAACGCAAATCCATAGCGCTGCAGTTTTTTTATCCCTACGGTAATTTAGACATCCTTTTCTAGGACCAGTGACAAAGGCAGACCAGCTGTTAAACTGGAATTGTTTGACGAGGGCTCCTGTATGATCACAACTGTTATTTGCAGGCGATAATAGAATTCCTCCCGTATTAAATTTATGAATATGGAGGATTCATGCATTCGCATTAAACAAATAATCTTATGCGATAGACATATCATGTATTTGATGGAAAAAAAGAAATTGAATGCAGATCTGTGGTTTCGTTAACATACGATTCAGCAGTGTCTTTTTATATTGAAAAAAAGGTTACCTGTATTCATTTTACCTGCATTGTAGTATTATAGTGTAGTAAAGGATGTGGGTAGCTCATGCGAATGAAGAAAAAAGTTCTCATTGCCGGTATTGCGATAATACTTGCAGCTTCCGCCGTTGTTGGCTATATCTGGTCACAAAATCAAAAAAAGGAACAGGATTATGCAAAGATGGAGATAACATTCCAAAAGGATCGCCAGATTCTGGAATATGGGGAAAAGATAGACAGCCGCTCCTTTGTAAAGCATTCATTTGGTGAAGTGAAAACCTACCCGAACGTTAATACAAAGAAAACAGGTAATCAGACAATCACCTATGTATTGACCTATGAAGGGCAGACGAAAAAAATACCGTATACGGTTGAAGTAAAGGATACAAGAAAACCGACAATAAAGCTGAAGGAGAATCATATTACACTGGAATATGGGCAGAAGTATGATGTCGCAGATAATATAAAAAGCGTTCGTGATCCGATTGACGGACCCTTGAAGAAAGCAAACAAAAAAGCAGCCGGAAGCTATTGGATTGACAGCAAGCTGAATGTGTTGGAGGCAGGGAGCTACACCATCACCATACATGCACAGGATCTAAATGGAAACAGTGCAGAAAAAAAGTTTACGGTAATGGTAGAGAAAAAAACAGCGCCGGACCTGAAGGAAAAAAATCCTTCTTCTTCTGATGAAGCGTCATCATCACAGACAGAAGGTTCCGAAGCTGCATCTGTCGAGCCGTATTACGTCAACGGAGTGCTTCTGGTGAATAAAAAGCATGCACTGCCACAGAATTACGGAGGGATGGATTCCAATGCTTACGCAGCTCTGCAGCAGCTTCAGGCCGGAGCTGAGGCTGCTGGTTATTCCATGCCGCTGATCAGCGGCTATCGTTCCTATGCATATCAGGCTTCCTTGTATAACAGCTATGTCGCACAGGATGGACAGGAGCTTGCTGATACCTATTCAGCAAGACCGGGACATTCGGAGCATCAAAGCGGTCTTGCTTTTGACATCGGTGCCTTGGATAACGGGTATGGCAATACGCCGGGTGGAAGATGGCTGAATGCCCATTGTGCAGACTATGGCTTTATTCTGCGCTATCCGGCTGGTAAGGAAAGCATTACAGGCTATCAATACGAGCCATGGCATGTTCGCTACGTTGGGAAAGAAATCGCATCCCGGATTATGTCACAGGGGATCACGCTGGAGGAATATCTGGGAAATGTATAAGCATAGAAAATAAGTGAACTCTACATCCCTGTATAGAGTTCGCTTTTTTTCATTATGTCCGCCGCTTCATAAGACAGCCGTATTATTGAGGATAAACAGCATGCTTCCCATATATAATCTTAAGAAACAGGGAAGATTCACCTGCTTTTTGCGGATGTCACTGTACGAATAAACAGAAACTGTTATAATATGGTGGAGCGAGGGATGTACATATGAAAAAACAACTGATGATACTTATGACGGCAGCGCTTCTGCTTGCCGGCTGCAATTCCAACGAGGAAGAGGACGCCCTAAAACAGTATGGGGTAGAGGATACAAAAAGCTGTGATAATCTTGCGGCTGTGAAGCAGGCAGGTGACAAGCTTGTAAAGGACAAGGAAAGTGTCTACTGTGCCATCACAACAGATAAGAATCTGGATCAGGCAACTGCCTTTGTGAAAAAGGATTACGATGCGAAGCGCATCAGCGAGTTTTTAAATCTTCCATACTACCACAAGGAGTTAACCGAGCGCTATATTGCATACGATGACGGAAAAAGAGCAGTACAGGACATTGTTACGAAAGTTAATATCGGCTTGGATCAGCCATATTTCACCAACGTTGATATAATCAGGGATACTGATGATGTAGCACTGCTGGTTAATAAATATCACCGGCTGCCGGATGATTATGAGCCGCAGAATCTGGTAAAGACTCCGAATGCCTGTGTAATTGGAGAAGATTTTTCCTGTCAGAGCGAGCCTCAGTATCTACGCAAGGAGGTTGCGGATGCATTTTCCGAGCTGGTGAAGGCAGGAAAGGCAAAGCATATCAATATCAAGGCAATTGCAAGCTATCGCAGCTTTGCCTATCAGAAAAATCTGTATGATTATTATGAGCAGAGTCAGGGAAAGGAATATGCGGATAAATACTATGCCCGCCCGGGACAGAGTGAGCATAACAGCGCCCTTGCCGTGGATGTGACCATTAACAATGAAAATTTCAATGAAATTGAAAACTCAGAGCATTATGACTGGCTGCTTAAACATATCGCAGACTATGGCTTCATCCTGCGATACCCTGAGGATAAGGTGGATGTGACCGGTTATC
This sequence comes from [Clostridium] innocuum, assembly GCA_012317185.1. NCBI lineage: Bacteria > Bacillati > Bacillota > Clostridia > Eubacteriales > Clostridiaceae > Clostridium > [Clostridium] innocuum. Next base: position 781,416 of record CP048838.1, read on the forward strand.
AGTATGAATCCTGGCATCTGCGTTATGTCGGAAAGGATATTGCTAAGGAAATTGTGAAGCAGGGGCTTACACTGGATGAATATATTGCCAGAAAGGATGTGCAGAAATGAAAAAGCTTATGGTTTTGATGCTGAGTCTGCTGCTGTGTGCATGCAGTACATCAGAGAATAAAGAAAAAGAAACACCGAAAGAGGATCCGAAAAATGAAAATACAACGGTATCCTTTGTCGGAGTCGGAGATAATTTGATTCATGAAATGATATATAAGCAGGCGGATGCTGCTGCCGGTGAGATGAATGATGGAAAATATGATTTTACGGAAATGTATACGCATGTAAAGAAGGATATTCAGAAAGCGGATCTTGCTTATATCGATCAGGAATCCATTGTTGGTGGAGATGCGCTTGGTATCAGTGGCTATCCGACATTCAACACGCCTGCAGATATCGCTAAAAATGTTGCGGATACCGGCTTTGATATCGTGAATACGGCAAACAATCACTGTCTGGATAAATATCAGGAGGGAATCGATTATTCTCATGAAATCTGGGCAAAACAGAAGGGCATTATTACAGCTGGAACCTATACCTCCCAGAAGGATCGGGATACGATACGCACAATCAAACGCAAGGGAATCACATTTTCCTTTCTTGCCTATACCTATGGAACAAACGGAATTGAACCACCCAATCCCTACAGTGTTGCTTATTTCGATGAGGACCGGATTCGCGAGGATGTGAAGAAGGCAAAACAGCTCAGCGACGTTGTGATTGTTTCTGCGCATTGGGGTGATGAAAATGTTTCAGCCCCTACGGAGTTTCAAAAGAAGTATGCAAAGCTGTTTGCGGATTTGGGTGTTGATGTTGTTGTCGGTGAGCATCCGCATGTGATTCAGCCGGTAACATGGATGGATGGTAAGGATGGAAATAAGACGCTGGTCATTTACTCACTTGGCAATTTTCTGAATGGAATGCTGGATGTAAATAACGTTCTTGGCGGTATGATCCGTTTCGATTTTGTAAAAGACGCAAAAAGCAGTGAAATTTCCATCCAGAATGTGAAATGGGAACCACTGATTACACATTATACTGGAGATGCTGCGGATATTATGAATACGAGAAAGAATTTCACAGTATATAAGCTGAGTGATTACAGCGAGGAGCTGGCGGAACAGCATGGATTAAATGGTGTGGACGGACAGAAGGTTCGCCTGAATGATCTGTATGCGCGAACAAAAAAGGTGATTACAGAAATACCTGTTATAGAAAAAGGGGATACGAAATGACGCTGATAGAAGAAATGGAGATGTATGCGCACGAACATGATGTGCCGATTATGCAGAAGGAAGGCATTGATTTTACGTGCTCCTTTCTGAAGGAGCATAATCTGAAGCATGTGCTGGAAATCGGAAGTGCCATCGGCTATTCGGCAATCCGTATGGCAATGCTGGATATGGATATACGGATCACCACGATTGAACGGGATAAGGATCGCTATGATCAGGCTGTAGAGTATGTAAAAAGAAGCGGATTGCAGGACCGGATCACACTGCTGTTTGGTGATGCACTGGAGACAGTCGTTGAGGGAAGCTTTGATATGCTGTTCATCGATGCGGCCAAGGCACAGTACACTAAGTTTTTCGAGCGCTATGAGCCATTGCTGAAAAAGGGCGGATATGTAATAACGGATAATCTGAAATTCCATGGTCTGGTAGAGCATCCGGAAAACATTAAAAGCCGCAATCTGCGTAGTCTGGTACGTAAAATCGGAAATTTTGTCGAGTATCTGAAGCAGCGTGAGGATTATGATACACAATTTTATGATTTTGGAGACGGTGTGGGAATCAGCAGAAAAAAAGTGTGAGTATAGATCGGAAAGAAAAGGCGTAGCCGGTGCAGTAAGGAATGAAACTATTCCTGAAATTAAGCTATTTCATGTATCATTTCGCATGTTTTGTGATACAATAGAAACAAGAAAGTGGTGATACTATGAAAAAGATAATACCTGCACTGGCGGTAATTGCCGGAGCTGCGGCACTGGTTGCCTACAAGCTGAAAAAGGATGAGGAAAAACAGATCGTTGATCTTGATCAGGGACTTCTTGAGGATGAGGATGACCTGAATGAAATGGATATGGATGACGAAATTGAAGAAGGTCCGATCAGTGATCCCGCTTCCTGTATGGAGACTGTGAAAGAAGAAGCTGCGGATGCTGCAGAGGATTTGAAGGATCTTGCAAAGGATGCTTTTGAAGAAGGAAAAGAAGCAGCTGAGGATTTTGCGGATGCTGTGAAGGATCAGGCAGCGGAAGCAAAGGATATCGTTCAGGATGCTGCAGAGGAATTTGATACGGATTTTCCGTCTCTCCTGAAGAGTGAAACGGCAGCTCTGAAGGAGCAGGCAAAGAAATTGATGGATGACATGCTGCAGGAGGGGGACGTACATGAAAATGAGCGTCCGGTTCAGCACAGCGTGGTATTCCAGACAGCCGAGGATATGGATAGCTTTAAAAATGAGGTTATCAATAAGGGCTTCGTCATCACAAGAGGGGATGAAGACCTGGAGCTGATTGTATTGCATATCACTCCGATTGATGATGTCAAGCTGATGGGAAATATCTTGTATATTGCCGGCGAAGCGAAGCTGCATCATGGTAAATATCAGGGATGGAGCAGTAAGGTTATTTATTAAGCCATACAAATAGAAAGACGTCACATACTGCGGCGTCTTTTTCTCAGCTTTGAAACACTTGCTTTTATTCGCTGAATGCTCATAGCACAATAGAGATTCGTTTCGTAAAGAAAAACCCCGGTTTATGCGCCGGTTTTTTTTCAATCAATTAACACTGTTTCGTCTATGCGTTTCCCATGCTTATCGTAAAAACGTAATTGTGAAATACTTGAATAAGGCGGAAGGAAGTCATAGCTTTTGATAAGATAGGTATCCAGATTTGATAATCCATCCAGTGATATGGTGAGCTTATCTTTATCATTCTTGGAAGCACGCAAATCAAATTCATAGCGCTCTGCTTTCACGATACTGTTATCGATAAAGACGACGATACGGATATTATCGGGCGTTCCAACCTTCATATAGCCAAAAGGTGTATCAGATTCTCTGCCGCCTTCATAGGAATAGGATGAACCATCCTTCTTAAAAATCAACAGATGATAGGTGTCCCTTTGTTTTAGTAAATATAGTAAGCTTTGCTTATCTTCTATAACATTTAATTGCTCATGATTTTTATAATTATTGTTCATATAATCCTTTGGATCAACCGTATCCTTACTGAATTCACATGCGGATAAAATGAATGCGCAGGCGAATATAAATGACAACCTTATTTTTGCTTTCGTTTTCTTATCTCCCGTTAAAGTAGAAATGACCTATTCGGCTTTTAGAACAGATGATACGTAGGCTCTATGGATGTAATCATATCACATAGGTAATTGAAAATAATGATATGGTTTAATAGCGGTTGTGAACCTTTTCAAAAAAGCAAAGCATATCCTCTAGCTTCAAAATGCTTCCATCATCCAATACGGCCGTTCCACTGAGGTAGCCGAAAACCTGATGCTGATCCGTTACAATGATGAGCGCACTTGTTTTCGCACAACGATCAAGAATCGGTCGAAAGGACATTTCAAAGCGTGCGTCGCTGGATGTAATACGCCAAGGCTTGAGATAGCTGTCCGGCGGTATGTGGAAGGTAACATCCTCCAGCTTGTGTGCAACACCATCATACAGCAGTAGATTTTCACTGGCCGCTGTCGTATCACCAAAGCCGTAGCCGACATTGAAGCCAAACGGTTTTCCTTCCACAAGGCCGTTTCCGTTTCCCCAGTACCAGGTGTTGTCATAGGTCCATACCCCACGCCCCCAATCCAGTGTTCCGAAGGAATCCTGTGGATCAAAGTGTATTGTGTTACCGTCAAAGCTGACATTTCCCTCAGCACGCATGCAATTGATTTTCTGATTGTAGTAAAATGCGGTCTTTTTTTCTTTCCACGGTGTCGCAATTACCATACTGTCCATATCCGGCTGATGCAGCGTGATTTCACAATGGAATGGTTTTCCTTCATAGAAGTTCTGAAAATCACAGCGAAGAATGCGTTTGCCCTTCATGACCTGAAATTCCATATCGAGTCGCTTATCCCTGTATCGGCAGGAGCCGCTTTCCGAGCTGGTCGGCAGCTTCAGCTTACCCATTGGAAATGCGTTCAGTATGGTTTCGGTATGCTCCCAGCCCTTCTTAAAATCAAGAAGAGAAACGGATTGCAGTCCGATATAACCGTCATCGGAAATTGTGAAGGCGACCCCATAATGATTGTTAAGTATCAGATAATAATCCCATTCCTTGATTCTCCAGCGTTTTGCTTTAATATCCTCTCTGCGATATTCCTGCAGCAGGGAGCGGGACCAGCCTGTCTCTTTCAGCCTGCCATGCTCGTTCAGTAAAAGGTGCCGCTGTGTAACCTCATGATTGCGCATACGATAGCCTCCTGTTCTTTTATCTTCATTATAGTAAGTGTCCTGCAGGATTACAATATCATGTCGTAAATCCTTGATTTTATTTGACAAATGATTTTTGTACGGGTATCCTGAAATTACAGATGCCGTAGGCTGTAGCATGACCATCAAATATCCGGTAAAATAAGCGGTCAAACACGGATACAGTGTCTGCATAAGAGAAGGACAACCGGGAGGATACCTATGAAACTTCATATACAGAATGTGAAAAAGACCTATGATAAGAAAGAAGTGCTCAAAAACACCGGTGCAGTTTTTGAACAAGGGAAGATATATGGTCTGCTGGGAAGAAACGGAAGTGGTAAAACGACGCTGTTTAACTGCATATCCCATGAGATACCCTGTGAGGGTGATTTTCTGATAGAGGAGCACGGTGAACTGCGAAAGGTAGAGGACAGAGATATCGGTTATGCATATTCCAGCCCGATTCTGCCTGAATTTATGACTGGTTTTGAATATATCCGCTTTTATATGGATATTCATGCAAAGGAAATTGATTCTGCCAAGACCATAGATTCCTATTTTGATCTGATGCGCATCGTAGCGGAGGACCGGCATCGTCTGATTAAGGGGTACAGTCACGGTATGAAGAACAAGCTGCAGATGCTGGGATTTCTGATTTCACGGCCGAAGATCATTTTACTGGATGAACCGCTGACATCCTTTGATGTTGTTGTGGCAAATGAAATGAAGCATTTGCTGCTGGAAATGAAGGAGGAACACATTCTCATATTCTCCACCCATATTCTGCAGCTGGCAAGAGATCTCTGTGATGAGATCGTGCTATTGCATAACGGGGTACTGGAACAGCTCGATCATGATCTGCTGCAACAAAATGATTTTGAGGATCGCATCGTTTCACTGCTGCAGGAGGAAGTAAAGCATGCTGGGTGATATTCTGCTGCTGTTTCGGATTCGGATGACCAGAAAGGTGAACGGATTTTTCTATTACTTTAAAAAACTCCCTCTGATTGGCAGGCTTTTGAAGGAATCCTGTTATGCGGCTGTAAATCTAAAGGGAGTGCTGAGTGTCTTCTCCTTCTTGGTGGATGTCCTGATGAACTTATTGAAGAATTTGCTGTATCTGTTTGTGGTGATTGCTGTGCCGCTGATCAATCTGCAGAAGGGTGCGAATGATGTGCAGATTAGAAATGGGTTTCTGTTTGGCTTTGTACTGTTAAGTCTTGTAGCAGGAAGCATAAGCAACAGCAAGCTTCTCACAGCGGATGATGAAACCTTTATTCTCAGCCGCCAGATGCATATGGCAGCCAGACGTTGTCTGTGCTCCCGCAGCTGGTACAGCTATAGCATGAATGCGATCGGACTCTTCCTGGCGTGCCTGCTTCTGTCCTTTATGTTTTCGTTTCCCTTCTGGTATGCACTTATGGCCGGATTCGGCTATCTGGGCTCCCATCAGTGTATGGACATGCTGCAGATGCGGCGCTTTCAAAAGAAAAACAGCTTTTATTTGGATGCGAATATATGGAAGCTCCTCATTTCACTTGGCTCCTTGATCCTGCTGTATGCGCTATACTGGCTGAAAGTGGATTTCAGCTTTGCTCCACGGCTATTCTGCATCTTTGCACTTGTGTGTGCAGCAGCCATCATTCCCTATCTGCGTTTTGAAAGCGGCTATCATGCTTACAGTGAGCTGCTGACACGTCTGCTTACGGATAATCATGAAATATTGCAGCTGGATAGCAGTCGGATGAAGCAGATGGAGGTAGCTTTGGATGAAAAGAGCTATACCAGTGAGGAGCTGCAATATCAAACGGAGAAAACGGGCTACGCCTTTTTAAATGATCTATTCTTCCGCCGTCATAAGCATTTGATTTATAAGCCGGTAAGATTTCGTCTGGTGATGATGACAGTGCTCTGGCTTGCAGGAACACTTTTGATAATTATGCTGAAGGATGATATGAAACTCACGAAGGATATTCTGGAGCTGCTTCCGCCATTTGTATTCCTTTCCTATATTCTCAGCATCTCACAGCGTGTCTGTAAGGCAATGTTTATGAACTGTGATGTGTCGCTGCTGCATTACAGCTATTATCGCAGAAAGGAGGCGGTGCTGGTAAATTTTCGGCTTCGCTTAAAAAAGCTCTGCTTCTATAATCTCCTGCTCATCATGGTGCTTTGCCTGTACATGAATATCACCGTGGTGCTTGCCGGATTGCCCTATACTCTCTCAACGCTTCTTCTGTTCGATTTTGCTTTGCTTTGTCTGGCTGTGTTTTTCAGTGTTCACTATCTGTTTGTCTACTATATCTTTCAACCGTATAACGAACAGTTTGATATGAAGAATCCGTTCATGTCAATCCTGAACGGCATGGTGTACCTTTTTTGCTATTTCTGCATGCGGTTGGATGGAAATCTGGTGTTTGTCTGCGGTGTATTGGCTGCTACAATTCTATATATTCCGATTGCGCTTACCCTGGTGTACCGTCTGTCACCGAAGACGTTCCATTTGAAATAGATATTTTGAGCGTATACAGGCGGCTTAGATAGTAAAACGAAGAAAATAATTGTAAAAATATATTGCTATTATTTACAAATTTTGGTAATATGTAAATGTAATAAAGTGTTCATAAAATTATACATTTAGAGACAATGTGTTTTATCGCGATATTGTCTCTTTTTTTATACTTTTTCCCGTGTTTTTCTTTAAATCACCTCTATTTAATAAAGTATAATATTATGCATAGGGAGTAGCGCATCGCCGATATATCGAATGAAAGAATCCATGAAAATATCCGCTGTGCGGTATGTAAATGTTTATAAATATATAATAAAGATGAGGTAAGCAAAGAGAATCAGAGGCTATGATGATAATGTCAGAATGGGAGGATGTATATGAAAAGAAGGTTTATCGTGTGTGCACTGACGATAGGAATGATGCTGATGATGATTCCACAGAATTTCATATATGCAGTATCAAACACCGAAGTCGAGGTGACTAGCACAGAAATACATGCTGAAAATGTAAAAGCTGATGTTTCCTATATTGGTAAAAAAGCAGATACGGGAGTGCAGGAAGCAACCTTAGCAGCATCAGCTCCTACAGATCCAACCTTTTTTACATTTGATACAGCAAATCCGGGAATGATTACAAACTATTCTGCAAGACCGGATGCCCCTAAGGATATCGTAATTCCGGATTCCTATGTAAAGGATGGAAAGACGATTGAAATTACAGCAATAGGACAGAGTGCGTTTTCAGGTCAGGAGCTGACATCTGTTGTGCTGAATGATAATCTTTTATCCATTGGGAACAATGCTTTTTCCAGTAATACAAAGATCACCTCCATTGTCATCCCAAACAGTGTAACATCCTTAGGAAGGAGTGCATTTTACGGCTGCAGTGCTTTATCTTCGGTAACTCTGTCAGATCAGCTGAAAGAGCTGCCTGACTCTGTATTCGAAGGTACTAAAGTTGACAATCTGATTGTACCGGAGGGTGTTTTGAATATCGGCAGCAGAGCATTTTACGGGGACAGTGCCTTGAAGAATATTCAGCTTCCATCGACACTGACAGGAATCGGATCAAATACGTTTTATCGTGCCGGCGCTTTACAATCCATTACTCTTCCCGATAAACTTCAGTTGATATCAGACAGTGCATTTGCATTTAGCGGATTAACAAGTCTGTCACTTCCGGATGCTATTACAAGCATTTCCAGCAATAGCTTTTCCAACTGTACGGCCCTTCAGAATATCAGATGGCCTGCCAATCTGAAAGCTATTAAGAGCAGTGCATTTTCAGGCTGCTTCAATCTTTCTGACATCACATTGCCTGATAGTGTTGAGACAATTGACGCTAAGGCATTTTACAGCTGCTCCGGCTTGCAGAAGATAACAGTGGGCTCATCTATAAAAACAATAGGCCAAAATGCATTTAACGGAACAAAAAGCGGAATCGAAATTCATTTAGAGCAAAAGGCTGTGAACGATGTGACAGGCGCTCCCTGGGGAGCGGTAAAAGCGCAAATATATTGGCAGAGTGATGATGATTCCTGTTTTTATATTAGTGGTGATGGCACAATATTGGGCTTTAAGCCATTAAATCATACGACAGGTTCATCGCAGCATACGGCGTCTAAAAATCACACGATTGTAAATATTCCCTCTGTGATAAATGGAATTACGGTGACTTCCATTGCTGATAATGCATTTAACAGTAATTCCGACATTTTAGCTGTTAATTTTCCAAATACGTTAAAAAGCATAGGTACTAGGGCTTTTTATGGATGTGGAAAATTAGGCTATAACGATAAAAAAATAGTATTTCCTGATTCCGTTACCGATATCGGTGAAGAGGCATTTGTCTCGTTTAGTCTTGCAGTAACTCAGATCCAATTTGGGTCAGGTATTAAAACGATTGGTAAGGACGCTTTCCGTGTAACGAATGCTATGAAAATTCATCTATTGTCAAAAAACGTAAATGAGGTTACAGGAAGTCCATGGGGCGCAAGCAAGGCTTCTATTTACTGGAAAGACAGCGATACTTCCTGCTTCTATGTAGATGATAAGGGGAAATTGATCGGTTTTAAGCCATTAGATCATACTGGCTCTGATGAACACACAGCCTCACAAAATCACACCGTGGTAGACATACCGGAAGAGGTTCGCGGAATAAAGGTGACAAGCATTGGAGCGAATGCATTTGCAAATTCCGATATAACTTCAATCTCATTTCCTGATACCGTCACAGAAATAGAGGAAGCAGCTTGTAAAAATTGTAAGTCCTTAAGCTATGTGCGACTGCCGAGAAATTTGAACATGATACCTGATTATATGTTTTATGGCTGTACACAGTTAAACACCATAATTTTACCGGACGGACTGACAACGATTTCCGATTATGCATTTAGCAATACTTCGCTTGAGACGGTAACATTTCCTGATACACTGCAGAGTATCGGGACTCATGCATTTGAAAAGACGAAGATAACATTCCTGCATTTACCTGACAGCGTTACAAAATTGGGTACCGGTGTATTCAGTGACTGTTCTGAGCTTACAGAAGTTACTTTGCCGAACAAGCTGAATAGTATCTCAGGAGCAATGTTCTCTAACGATAAAAAATTAACAACCATCATCCTTCCCGAATCCACCAAAACAATCGGCACATTTGCATTTTCAAATTGCAGCTCACTATCCACCCTCACATTGCCATCAGGTATTACAGAAATTTATGATTATGCATTTCAGGGCTGTACATCTCTGGATAGTCTAACGCTGCCGGAGGGATTAATCAGATTGGGGGAAAATGCAATAAATGGTACCAATATCTCACAAATCAAGCTTCCGTCAACTCTGTTGTATGCTTCAAAGTCTCTGACTGGCTATAAGGGAAATACCATTTATGTTCATCAGGCTCGGGATTCTTCTGCAATTGCCTGGGCACAGCCATGGGGAGCAACCGGAGCGACCGTATATTATGATGGTGAGTATACCGATATCACAACCTCAGTAACATATGATGCAGTATGCAGCAAAGCAACGATTCATGCCGTCATTACAGCTCCTGAAAATGCTATGATTAAATCTGTTACATTGCCGGACGGAGAAAAAAAAGATTTTCTGAATACTCCTGTTTATGAATTTGATTATCCGGTTCATATGAATGGAGAATATACGATAACGGCTTCGACAAATAGTGCGGATACAATACAGGCTGTTAAAGTTTCGGAGCTTGTCTATGCACGAATAGAAGCAAACAGCTTTTCTCTGTCCCTTAACAAGGTGTCAAATCTTACAGAACAGAGTATCCTAAGCAGCGCGCAGGCACATGCATATCGTAACAATGACGAGCAAACGCCCATTACAGTAACACTAGAAACATCGCTGCAGGATATAAAACATGCATTGAATAAATCAGGCAGCCGAACAAATGCGGTGCTGAGCGCTACGACAAAGACACCGGATGATAAGACTGATATTACAGTGAAAAAGGAAATTATAATTTCTGTTAGTGACGTGGTACGAGTTACTTTTAAGGACTGGAACGGTACGATATTAAAGGATGCGACAGAAATAACTGTTGGAAGCAGTGCAGTTCCGCCAGCTGACCCGAAACGTGAGGGATATACATTTACCGGCTGGGATCATCCATTATCGAATATTCAGGAGGATACCGTATTTACTGCCCAGTATATGCAGAAGCAATATTCAGTAAAGTACGATACCAATGGCGGTACACCTGCTTATCCGGATAAAATAGTAACATGGGAGCAAAAGAATTTGTTGCCGGGGACTCCCAACAGAGAGCATTACGAATTTCTGGGCTGGCGCATTGCAGGCAGCAGTGAAAATATAACCAGCGAGAATACTTTCAAGGAGCTTGCTCTTAACGATCAGGTTTCATCCATCACCCTGACTGCTGTATGGAAACCAGTATCGTATAAACTGCATCTTATCACCAATGGAGGAAGAGAGCCGGATATTGAAAAATCCTTTACGATTGAAAACAATAAGGTGGATATCAGTGATGTTAAGGTAACGAAAATCGGAAGCAGTTTTTCCGGATGGAATACAGTGCAGGACGGAAGCGGTGATACAGTTGAAGCTTTACAAGACTATGAGCCTCCATTAAAAGATACATATCTTTATGCTCAATGGACAGCGCAGGATGCCAGCTATTATGTAGCTATTCCTAATAAGATAACATTGCATAATATACCCGGAAGCGGTTATGCCGGTGCATCGGAAGTGATTCAAATGGATGAGTCTCATGTTGAAGATGCCACTATGCCGGATAAGACGGTTGAAGTTTATTGTACGCCGTCCATCACCCTGACAAATACTGAATCACAGAATGCCTATACCGCGAAGGTGCTGACATCTGAACAAAAACCATATGAAGATGCTTCCAAACCGCTGATGATTTTAAGCATGAAGGGAACCAAGCAGAAGGAATTCCACCTCCGTACGGTAAAAAACAGTCAATGGAAGCGCGGTATATATGAAGGAAGCATGATGTTTCGTTTAAAATTGGGAGGGTGATTGTATGCATAGCAAAAACTATGGGACTGCATTGTTTCTTATCCTGATGATTGTTGGTCTTACCATCCTTCCTGTAAATGCACATGAGGTAGAAGTAAGCTATGTACCACAGGATTATGAATTAAAAACCTTTCATATGGAAGTACGTATACAGGGAGAAGGTGCCGTGCTGGATCAGGGACTAACGTTAAAAAATCCTACTTTCTTTGCATTGCATTCCGATGAAAAAAAGCAGTTTGTACTGCAGCCTGCACAAGGCTATGAAATTGCCGATATTCAGTATGACGGGGAAGATATAACAAATCTGCTGCAGCAACAGACCCTTACGGTCAAAGGAAAGGATCATGATACAAAACTGATCGTTACTTTTTGTAAACAATCACAAAAACCCCGGAAGGACACAGATACAGTGGAAACAGGGGATTCGGTAGCCACAGCAGGATACCTTTCCATCATCTTGTTATCTGCAGGCTTTATCATCTTCGTCAGGAAGAAAAAGGAGAAGCAGCATGACAAGAGGTAAGCGCGAATTCAGAAGTAAGGGGGTAAACTGGCCATGCCTATCACCAAAAGATATGAAGGAAAAGTATCAGAATAAGACCTATGCAGTGATAGGGGAGATAGGGGCTAAAGCTATAAAAGGAAGGACTGTGGATATTTCCGTTGGACAGAAAATTTTAAAGGCTGCGCCGGCAGGAACCTATCACGCCATGCTGTATCGTACATATGGCTATATTGAAGTTGAAAAGGATACTTATCTTGCAGTAAAAAAGAGTAATATACACTATATTTTGCTGACAGCATGTATCGTGCTTGCCTTGTTTATCGGTATTCTCTGGAATACACAGGGGAATGTGCCGCTAGATCCAAATTCACAGGATTACAAAGGTAAACTGCAGCGACCTGAAAATTGGGATGCGAATTCTATATTGATACCGGGGTTCGATGATCTCCATATGAACGCTGATTCGGATACTATTTATGTGGCATTCAGTAATCCAAAGGAAAATCCATGTTACTTCCAATACACAATCGTTTTGGATAAAACAGAGGAGATTCTATATACAAGCGGGCTTATAGAGCCGGGGAAGGCAGTCGTAAAAGAAACGCTTAACAAACCGTTTCCGGAGGGTGTTTATCCAATTACAATTAAAATTCGCTCTTATTCTCTGGAGGATTATGAAAAAGAGCTGAATGGAGGAGCTGTACAAACAAATCTAGTTTCGCTAAAGGAATAGAAAAAAGATGGTAAGAAAGAAGAAATCTTCTTACAGATAAATGAGAATAGAGGAGGAAAAAAAATGAAAAAACTATTCGCAACAGCAGCAGCGATGGCAATGTTTCTGTCATTGGGTGCGACCACAGTATTAGCAGCAGATGAGGATACAAAGGATGTAGATGTTACTTATGACAATTCAGAAACGATTGTTGACCCTACTGATCCTGATGCAGGAAAATGGGGGGGACGAGTACCCGCATCCATTCAGTTTACAGAAACAACAAAATCCGTAAATGCTGATCTTGAACTGGTTGGTTTAAATGGGAATGACATTGCTGCAATGAATAAAGATGTAGACGTTACAGTTACATCATCAAAGGGAATGAAATTATCTCTATCTGACGGAACGGATGAATTGCCGTATACACTGACATATGGATCAAAGACAATGAATGGTTCAACACCAATTACTGTGAATTTGACGTCACAGGCAACGAAGCAGGCCGGTATAGCAACCTTGCCAGGGTCATCTGTAGCAACCAAAAAAGGAGTACATAAGGATATCTTAACTTACACGGTAGCAATGCATAAATGATTATTGTTACAAGCCTTTATTGTAACGGTTTGGGCATTTCAGATAACGTGACAATGTAAACAAAACGGAATCAAACTGAATGAGGAGCCTATTTCAATCAGTCTGATTCCATTTTTTCAATCGATTTATTAACTGATAGGAGCATATTATGGAAATAGAAACGTCGATTAAGAATGAGCAGTTTCAGATTATGAGAATCGAAGATACATATACCGTTCGAATCGATATTAAGGACCATATGAAGGAATTGTTTATAAAACATAAAGGGGATGGCTTTGTATGCTGCGGCTATGACTGGTGTACATTGCTGATTGCATTCATGTATCATAATGAAGAACTGAAAAATTTATGGTATGTTTTTGACTATGAACCGACGGATGAACAGTTATGTGTATCATCAAAGGATGGTGACGCTTTACAACAGCTTATGGAGGCGTTTGGAAAGATATATAACAACGCAGCTTTTATAGAGCATTTAATGCAGGAGATTGACTATAAATAATGTTATGATGGAATGCAGCATTTTCTGATTGAGCATTTATAATCATAGTATGAAAGGAGGTCATAATGGAATACAAATGCAGCTGCGTATGCAAAATATCCTTAAAAAATAGATTGCGGAATTTTTTCTTTCCGCTATAATTATAGGAAGTAGGGAGATGAGGGCATGCTGAAGAAAAATTTTAATTATTTTACTATGTTTGCGACCGGGCTGTTTTTCTGTGTGCTCGGTTTTTCCTTTATCTTCGATTCTCTTGCTGTCTGGAACTGGCTGTATACCACACTTGTCATCGGTATATCCGTCACCGGAGTCTTTCGTATGTTCAACATGATTCTGAATTACCGCAAGCTGAAGCATAAGGGCGGACAGTTTCTGGATATCGTCGTGTGGCTGATTGCCATTATCATATCACTCACCATACCGGAAACCTTCTTCGCGATATTTCCACGGTTGATCGGCTGCTGGATCCTACTGCATGCCATTATCAAAATTATCGTCTTTTATATCAAAATCAAGGATCGGCTGCCCATTCCGTTTACAAAGGTGATTTTTCTATGCGGCGATTTGATCATCGCTTTCTTTCTGATTGTAAATCCGGGAGCGCATGAGGATGTAATCAGCCTTTTTCTGGGAGCCTATTTTCTTATTTACGGAGGAAATACCCTGCTTGATCTGATACGGGAAATCCTGCCAAGTGGCAGCGGGGATAAGCTGGATCAGAAAATTCAGCTATCGGTACCTCCGGTATTGTCCGCCATCATCCCTCCGCATTTGATGAGTACCCTTTTGAACAAGGATAAAGAGGATGAAATCAAGGAGCGCTTTGATGCCATAAAGGAGGATATTCCCGTTGATATGGAGGTGCTGATTCATTTAGCGCCAAGCGGACCCGCTATGTTTGGACATGCGGATGTCGTGTATCGCGGACTGGTCATATCCTATGGCTGCTATGATCCGCATAATCGACATTTGTTTGGAACACTGGGAGATGGTGTCGTCATTATCGCACCAAAGGATACCTATATCCGAAACTGTCTGGAGAATGAGAATAAGACACTGATCGGCTTTGGTGTATCTCTGAATGAGGAACAGAAAAAAAGGCTGAATGACCGCATTCTGGAGGTATTTGAGACCTTTTGCGATTTCGAGTGTGACGAGCAGCTGAAACAGAAAGGACTTCCCTGCAAGGGAGCGTGTGATGACTATCTGAGCCGTGTAACCAGAACATCACCGGATGCCAGATTTTATAAGATACGGGAAGGAAAGCTGAAAACCTTTTTTGTCGTTTCGAGCAACTGCGTATTTTTTCTGGGAAACCTGCTGAGCTCCATCGGCTTGAATCTGTTTGACCTCAGCGGTATTATATCTCCGGGAGCGTATTATGATTTTTTAAACAAGCAGTTTAAAAGTCACAAGGGATTTATTGTTTCCCGCAGACTATATCGGAAAAAGGATGTGGATCAGTTTGATTAAAGCATATCTGAAATCTATAAATAATCGCCAAATGGTACAGAATCGGAAGCACACATCAGGATTTATCAAAGCAGAGCGAAGTAGTTACACATCTGCGGCTGATAAGTCTTTTTTTTAGAAGAAAGCTTACGAATTTGCAAATAGGATGAACAATAGCTGTACGAGGTTTCCTGCTATGTGATGGTTTACGGGGATACATGTGCAGTCTTCCTTAATAAGACTGTAAAGGAATGTTCTGAACCTTACAAAATGGTCACATTTCTATGAATACATTGACAAATCCAGCTCTTTCTTATAGTGTATTAGTGTAATAGATACAGTAGTACAGTTATCGTTTTGTACAGGGAGGAGAATACTATGCTGGAGCTTAAACATATAGCAAAGACGTATAAAACAACAAAGGGAGTGAGAACTGAGGCTTTGAAGGATATCAATCTGCGCTTTCCACAGCGCGGGATGGTGTTCGTATTAGGAAAATCAGGGTCTGGGAAATCCACCTTACTGAATATCATCGGCGGACTGGATCAGGCAGATACAGGGGAAATCATCATCAATGGAAAAAGCTCTGCGGATTTCAAGCAATCGGATTATGATTCCTACCGCAATACGTATGTGGGATTTATCTTTCAGGAATTCAATCTGATGGAGGAATACACCATCGAGAAAAATATCGCCATGGCGCTGCAGCTGCAGCAGAAGGAAGCGTCTTCTGCACAAATCGAGCAGCTGCTGGAACGTCTGGGTCTGAGCGGCTATGCGACGAGATATCCGAATGAATTATCCGGAGGACAGAAGCAGCGCGTTGCCATCGCGCGTGCCTTGATCAAGGAACCGCAAATCCTGATGGCGGATGAACCGACGGGGGCCTTGGATTCTGCGACAGGGAAAGAAATTTTCGATACACTAAAGGAATTGAGTAGAGAAAAGCTGGTCATCGTTGTCAGTCATGACCGTGAATCTGCACAAGCCTATGCGGATCGAATCATTGAGTTCAAGGACGGTGTTGTGGAATGTGATACAGCACCCGATGTCGATGAGCAGCATGAGGTATTTGAAGCTATTCATTCCCATCTGCCGTTCAAAGACAGCTTCCGGCTTGGATTTTCCTGTCTTGGACACAAAAAGATCCGAATGGTATTCACCATTCTGCTGACCAGCTTCGCACTGCTGCTTCTGGCACTTTCGGATGCTGTTGGAAATTTCAGCTCTGTCAATGCCCAGTATAAGGCAGCTGAGGAATTACAGGAACCGTATGCCGGTGTTCGTTATCAGTACCTGGATGAGAATGGAAATACCATCTATACCGGCATGGATACGCAGATAAAGGATTCGGATATCCATGCTGTTTTAAAGGAGAATGAAAAGCAGAAGTTCGCAAAGGTCTATTCCTGGGACACGATGCCGCTGCGTCTGGGAGATTTGGGAATCGAGGAGCTGGACAGCACGGCGTATTCCGCTGCCGTCGACCAGTATAAGCTGACGGAAATGGGCAGCTTTGATACTCTGGGCTACAAGGATATCAAGGGATCCTTTCCCAAGGATTACAGGGAAATGGCAATTTCCTCCTATCTGGCGGATATCATCCTTTCACAGGGAATCGCAGATGAGAAAGGAAAGCTGCAGTTTCCGAAGACATATGATGATATTCTGAAAAACGTAAAGCTTCCAATCGGAGATACATGGATGCGCATCAGTGGGATTGTAGTTAAGGATACCGGCAAATATGAATCCCTGAAGAAGGTCAGTGCGAATAATATCGACAGTGAAACGTACAAGCTGGTTCGTGAATTCCGAAATATAGCAAGCATAAGCTGTAATAAGCTGTATGTGAAAGAGGGCTTTGTAAACACAGTGAAGCAGCAGAAGGGAACGGTTCTGGACAGCAGTAAGCATACATTATATCTGCGTGTGAATGAGCAGGATATGGGCATGTCCTCACTGGCTTATCCTGCGCAGACGGTTACCTATTTCAATGGTACGGAAATGGTTTCCACTAAGAGCGTGAAAAAAGATGAAATCCTGCTTACGCCGGATATGCTGATGCTTATTCTGGGAAAATCGGAAAGCTTCTACAGTGATGCTATGGCGAAGAAGTCTTCGGAAGAAATCCGCACAGCTCTGCAGGACAGTGCGAAGCGGTTGATTGGAAGAAGTGTGGAGCTGCATGTACAGGAGGGCTTTGGAAACAGCGGTGAGCTTTTGAAGCAGCAGGTGCGCATTGCCGGTGTAGTGATGCCGGAGGGAAAGTTCAGTATGGAGAATGTTTATCAGATCAATGATAATATGGTCAATCAGGAGCTGATTGCCGCTTACATTCCGGATACGCTGTATGTCAGTGAGCTGCTGGGAAGCTTTGATGATACCACATTGAAGCCGTTTCTTGAACAATACGATATCGGCAACAATCTGTATGCCAACACGGTAGCTACGCAGGATGTCAAGAGCATCAAGGATTTTGCGAGCTTTGCTACGAAGGTATTCTTCTATGCAAGCATTGCCCTGTTCATCTTTGCGGCAGTGCTGATGATGAATTTCATCATTGTGTCGATTTCCTATCGTAAAAAGGATATCGGAATCCTTCGTGCCATCGGTGCAAGAAGCACAGATGTTTTGAAAATCTTTATCTGGGAAGGAGTCATGCTGGCGGTGATCTCCTATGTGATAACCATGATAGGTCTGCAGCTGGTGTCACTGATCACCAATACGTTTGCAAAGGAGGAAATCGGTGTTCTGATTTCACCGGTCATCATTACATTGCGTCAGCCGCTGCTGATGCTGGTAATCGTTGCGGCAGTAACCTTTATCGCCTGTATCCTTCCGGTAACAAGAATTGCCCGTCAGCGTCCGATAGACGCAATCAAGAAGTAAATGAAAGAACAATGATCAAACAGAATCCATTCATCGAAAAAAAGCAGGATAATTTTATTGATTATCCTGCTTTTCATTGATAAAGAACAGGATGTTTAACGCGGGTGACATCCGTAAATCAGCAGGTGAAAAAATTTTATATAGGATACAGCATAATCGCTGTTTATATAATGAAGAATTGATGGTTTCTCTGCTTTACATACCAGAACCGAAAAAGCATGAAGAAACCTCATACATATAAGGAAGAATCCATGGTTTATGCTGTTAGTTTTGTTTTACACAGTAGATTTATTGTATTCACTTTCGATTCGTTGTATAATAAAAACGCTATAATTTTGAGGTGAGAACATGGAAAAAATACGTGTGGAGGATCTGACCTTCTCTTATGATAAGGAAACAAATGCAGTGGAGCATGTTTCTTTTTCAATTGAAGAGGGAAGCTATACAACCATTATCGGACATAACGGAAGCGGCAAGTCAACGATTGCTAAGCTGTTGATCGGTTTGCTGGATAAGGATCAGGGACATATTTATGTGGATCAGGATGAACTGAGCATGGACACCCTGTATGATATTCGCAATAAGGTGGGAATCGTGTTTCAGAATCCCGACAACCAATTTATCGGCGCTACCGTAGCGGATGATATCGCGTTTGGGTTGGAAAATCATCAGGTGGAAACGGAAAAAATGCAGCCGATTATCGAACGTTTTGCACAGAAGGTGAAAATGACGGAATATATGCAGAGTGAACCGACCAAGCTGTCCGGCGGGCAGAAGCAGCGTGTGGCAATCGCCGGTGTTCTTGCCATGTCTCCGCAGATTCTTATTTTTGATGAATCCACGAGTATGCTGGACCCGCAGGGAAAAGCGGAAATCAATGAGCTGATTCAGGAAATTCATAAAGAAAGCAAGATTACAATTATTTCGATAACCCATGACATTGAAGAGGTCAGTAAGTCGGACTATGTCATCGTCATGGATGGCGGACACGTGGTTATGAAGGGACTTCCTGACGATATTTTAAGAAAAGAAAAAGAGCTGATCGATCTTCAGCTGGATATACCGTTTGCCTTAAAGTTCACAAAGGCCATGCGTGCACATGGTGTGGATATGAAGGATTGCACAACGATGGAAAAGGTGGTGGATGAAGTATGCCGATTACATTTCGAAAAGTAGCACATACCTATAATGCGGATTCTCCGTTTTCCTATGCAGCCTTAAAGGGCATTGATCTGGAGATTCCCGAGGGTAGGGTAACTGCCATTATCGGTGAAACCGGCAGTGGAAAGTCTACCCTGGTACAGCATCTGAATGCGCTGCTGCTTCCTACGGAGGGAGAAGTGCAGATTCTGGATAAAACGATTACCGCCGGCAGCAAGCCAAAAAATCTGAAGGAGCTGCGCCGTCTGGTCGGTCTGGTGTTCCAGTTTCCGGAATATCAGCTGTTTGAAGAAACCATTGAAAAGGATATCAGCTTCGGACCGAAGAATTTCGGCGTCAGTGCTGAGGAAGCGGCACAGCGTGCGAAGGAGGTACTGAAGGTCGTCGGTTTGGATGAAAGCTACCTGCAGCGCTCACCGTTTGATTTATCCGGGGGACAGAAGCGAAGAATTGCCATTGCCGGAATCCTTGCCATGAACCCGGATGTGCTTGTACTGGATGAGCCGACAGCCGGACTGGATCCGCAGGGAGCCAGCGATATGATGCGGCTGTTTGTGGATATGAATAAGAAATACGGAAAAACCGTTTTGATCGTAACACATGATATGGAGCATGTATTACAATATTGTGAAGAGGTTGTCGTTGTTCAGGCCGGAAGCATCAAAAAGCACTGTGATGTGCAGTCCTTCTTTGAAACCGTAGAGCTCCTGCAGGAGCTGAATATCAATCCCCCGGCTGTGATACGGCTTCGGGAAGAGCTGATTCGCCGCGGCTTTTCCATCGACCGCACTCTGCTGGACATGGACAAGCTGGCTGCGGCTGTCGCTTGTGAGGTGAAGAAGCATGAATAATATCGCACTTGGAAAATATCTGCCGCTGGATTCCATCATTCATCATATGGATCCCAGAGCCAAAATCGGTGCCATGCTGATTATGATGATTGCGATTTTCATACCGGCAGGCTATGCGGGCTATGGAGTTATTGCGGCTGCGGTCATCGGAACTGCTCTGCTGGCACGTTTAAAGCTGTCCTTTTTATGGAGAGCAATGAAGCCGATGCTGTTCATGCTGACGTTTCTGCTCATCATCAATCTGCTGGTTATCCGTGACGGGGATGTTCTGTTTACCATATTCGGATTTTCTGTCTACACCGGGGCAATTGCACAGACCCTGTATATCGTTGTCCGTCTTGCTTTAATGATTATGATTACCACAATTCTGACTGCCACCACAAAGCCGCTGGAGCTGACGCTGGGAATCGAAGACCTGCTGAAGCCGTTTCAGGTCATTCATGTACCTGCTCATGAAATTGCCATGATGATTTCCATCGCGCTGCGCTTTATTCCAACGCTGATTGAAGAAACACAGCGCATCATGAAGGCGCAGGCATCCCGTGGTGTGGATATGGAGGAGGGAAGCCTGATGGAAAAGGTGAAGGCGATTCTTTCTCTGATTGTACCGCTGTTTGTATCTGCATTCCAGCGTGCCGAGGATCTGGCGTATGCCATGGAGGCAAGAGGCTATATCCCCAACCGTATGCGGACGCGCTATAAGCAGCTGAAGATGGAAGGCAGAGATTATGTTCTGCTTAGTGCATCTGTTCTGGTTTTCGCTGCAATGGTTGCTATGATGCTGTATGCCTAGATATAAGGTGATTCTCAGCTATGACGGTACTGCCTACGGAGGCTGGCAGCGGCAGACGAATACGCATTCCATACAGCAGGAAATTGAAGCAGCCATGGAAAAAATCGAAGGCAGCTTTATCCGTATTACGGCAAGTGGAAGAACAGATGCCCATGTGCATGCACTCGGACAGGTATTTCATTTTGATTCCGCTAAGGATCTGGCACCGGAGAACTGGAGGCGTGCTTTAAATTCCCTGCTTCCTCACGATATCCGGATACAGGATGTATGTCTTGTAGAGGATGACTTCCACGCACGCTTTCATGCGGTAAGCAAGCGCTATGATTATCTGATTACAACGGATGTGAACAATCCGTTTTATTATCATTATATGGGGAAGGATCGCAAGGTGCTGGATGTAAAACGTATGAGTGAATGTGCCAGAGTGTTTCTGGGAACCCATGATTTTACAAGCTTCACCAGCAGCAAGCTTGATCCGCGCAAATCAAAGGTCAAAACCATCACCCGTTTGGATATCGTACAGGAGGAGCATGCTGTCCGCCTTGTTTTCGAGGGGAACGGTTTTTTGCGCTATATGGTGCGTATGATTGCACAGACCCTGATTGAAGCAGGCAAGCATCGTCTGGATGTTGCGGATGTCAAACAGATGCTGTATGGGCAAGATAAGCATCTGTGCCGGTATAAGGCACAGGCGGAAGGACTTTATCTGGTCCACGTAACCTATGCGGATACGAAAAAAACAAAGGAATAGGTACAAAATGACTTGCTATCGGCAGGTCGTTTTTCTGTTTGCAGATGTTCTCAAAAAAGCACATTTCCTTTTCATGCCTGCAAAATGTGGGTTAAGGAAAGCAAGCTGCTGTTTTCGCCTGTACCGAGGGCTTTTAAACAGCATATGATAAAAAACAGGTATAAAAGCTTGGATATGGTTCATAACATAAAAGAGCAGTAAGCATATGACTTGAAAAAATAAAGCTGCTTGTATATGATAGTCAGGTACAACGAGGAGGGGTTTTATGAAAAACGTGTTTCTAAGCCAGTTTCTGATGATCAGTGAGTGGAAAACCATTGTGTTTCTCATCGCCTATCTGCTGCTGGCTTTTGCAGTATATAAGCTTCCAAAGAAAAAATTCAGCTTTTCCAGCAAGGTGCTGATTGCGACTGTGCTCGGTCTGGCACTGGGACTTGCCATGCAGGCGGTATCCGGTTTTGCGGCAGACCCGTTGAAGATTCCGTTTGTGAATGAAACGACACTGTGGTATTCGCTTATCGGTAACGGCTTCATTGATTTTATCCGTATGCTGGTAATTCCGCTTGTCATGGTTTCCATCATTCATGTTATCCTTCATATGGATGAGCGTGAAAATGTACGCAAGCTTGTAAAACGCAGTATTCTTACTACCATGGGCATGGTGGCCGTTGCCGCTGTTGTCGGTCTGACACTGGGAATCGTCTTTCAGCTTGGAGGCAGCGGAAGTGCCGCATCCATCACAAACGGAGAGATGAAGGAGGTCGTACCGGTTGTGACGACTCTGCGCAATCTGATACCTGCCAATCCTGTGGAAGCCATGGTCAACAGCAATGTTGTTGGACTGGTAATCTTCTCCGCATTTTTCGGGCTTGCGGCACGCCGTATGCAGAAAAAGTATCCCGATACCATCCAGGTGTTTTATGAGCTGATTGATGCTCTGCACAAGATTATCATCAGTATTGCCATGACGATTATTAAGGGAATGCCATATGCAGTGCTGGCATTATTGGCAAATACGATTGCACAGCGCGGTCTGAACAGTATTCTGGAGGTTGGAAAGTTCATCGTGATTCTGTATATTGCATGTATCATACAGCTCATGATTCAACTGCTCGCTATTTCCTTTTTCAAGGTCAATCCGATCACATATTTGAAAAAAAGCTATTCTCTGTTACTGCTTGCCTTTACCTCCCGCAGCTCTCTGGGAGTTCTGCCGGCAACGATTGACACACTGACGCAGAAGCTCGGGGTGTCACAGGGAACCGCAAGCTTTGTATCCAGCTTTGGAACAACGGCCGGTATGCAGGGTTGTGCAGGAGTTTTTCCGGCGCTCCTGATTGTCTATGTCGCAAATACCAGCGGTACACCGATTGATATCAGTTTGATCATCATGTCCATCATTGTCATTACCATCGGCTCCATTGGTATTGCCGGTATCCCGGGTACCAGTACCATGGCGGCCTCAGTCGGTTTGTCCGGTGTTGGCCTTGGAGCATCCTTTGCTTTCATAACACCAATTCTGGCAATCGATCCCATTATTGATATGATGCGTACCATGCTGAATGTATCCGGGTCACTGACCAATGCCATCATGGTTGACCGTCAGCTGGAGCTGATGGATATGGAGCTGTATCAGGATATGACACGCAAGGAAGCAGAAAAGGTATAAAGTTGCGGGCATGGAATGAAATGAAATGTGCCTGCGTGAAACAGAAGAAACAGGGAACGGGCTTAGCCTGCACCTGTTTCTTTTTTTGTAATACATATGGAAGAGGGCAGAGAATCTGAGCAGATTGTTTTTTGTCTATTGTCATGCAAGTGTTTCTCCGTTTCAGAGCATCTATTTCTTTGTGGAGGTCAGCTATTGGCAGCGGGTGTTTTGTATATTATAATGAGAATACGTACAGCTTGGGTAAATTTATGGAGAAAAGCAGGTGCAAAGCTGGTGGAAACGACAAGAATAGCGATATATCGATAGGAGAATACAGATGAAGAAAATAATACTGAATCAGGCATCACTGAAGCTTATCGCAATGGGTCTGATGCTTCTGGACCATATATATAAAATTTTTTGCTTTGATGTACGGGATTTTCTTCTTGTACATACCACGCTGACACAGGAAGTCATTCAATGGGGAATTCAGCTGATCGGTATGCTTGGCGCCGCCTCCTTCTGGATCTTTGCATTTTTTATAGCGGAGGGCTGCCATAGGACTCACAATCGCAGTGCCTATCTAATTCGATTGCTGATTATGGGGCTGATATCGGAAATTCCCTTTCAGTATATGATCTGCATTTTACTGGATGCTCCGCTCACTCTGCACTTCGCTTTAACGAACATTTTTTTCACCCTTTTTCTGGGAGCTGCAGCTATTATGACCTATGATGCTTTCAGAAGCAGACAAACGCTTCAAAAGCTCTCCCTCCTACCATTGCCTCTTTGCATGCTTATCGCATCTGTCCTGCAAACAGACTACGGTGCCCTTGGTGTTCTGGCGATTTTTGCCTGCTATTGCGGAAGTGATGAATATCGTCTGTATCGTCTGGGAGGGGTCATCCTGTTGGAAGCCTCTACTCTCCTTATACAGGGACAAAGCCTTCAGGCAGATGATCTGCTGTATGCTTTCCTGTATATCCTCTACGCTTCTTTGTCCCTGCCGCTGTTATCCTGCTATAACGGTAAAAAAGGAGCCCTGCCAAAATGGTTATTCTATACCTTCTATCCCTTGCACATCACCATTCTGGTTGTATTGTATATCACTGCATGAAAAGACAAGAAAATCATACAGGAAGCTATCCTGCATGTACCGAGCTGTTTTCTATTATGTTAATAGCAGGGCTGTAATTTTCTCTTTATTTTATAGCCGCTCTTTTCATATCGGAAAGACTTAAATGAAAACTTCTATGAGTATCGTGAATGCTACAAAGGATACGAGTTTAAGAATTTGCTGCAAAGAACATATCAAATAGCATTCTTATAAAGCGTTGACGGCTAAACAATTCATCGAAAGCAGAAAGAAATGACGATATTGAAGCAGTATGATATAATCCCGTCTTTGACAGTTTAAGGAAAAAATAACTCAAGAAAACCCTTTAGTTAAGGGTTAATCTTGAGTTTTTGGTTTTGCAGGGGAATATAGTAATTGATTGGCAATTTTAGACTCATGAATGATACTTCTCATTTTAGCCTTCTTGATAATCTGAGTATCTGTACGGAAACCAAATAATTCATGAAGGTCATCCGTCAAATCTGTTCTTTTATAAATTGGAATGTAGCCATATGCGTCAAGTGCACATACATCCATGCTTCTCAGTGTATCTATGATATTCTCTGTTGTATATTTCTTGTCCAGTTTGAATTCCAGAATCCTATATATCAGCAATGACAGAAAGCAGATTAGGAAATGGGCCTTTATCCTGTCTTCTCTCTGCAGGTATACAGGTCGTGCTTCAAAGTCCGTCTTCATTATTCTGAAACATTCTTCGATCTGCCATCTTCTCTCATTGATAGCGATGATCTCAGATACATCTCCCTCTATATCTGTCGTTACTGCATAGAACCCATCATACATCGCCTCTTTATCTATGGCTGCCTGATCGAGCTGACAATATTCTTCTTCTGCCACCTCACCATCCGCAGTGATCGCAGTCTTTTTTTATAAATCTGGCCGGATCATTAGGATTACGTCTATTCTTCTTAAACTTTTTTTCCATTATCATTGATCATCTTCATAGCACGTTCGATCTGTCCCTGTCTAATCTTTGCTTGATAAGCCTTATATTTAGGCGAATACGTTACGATCATCGTTTCTGATAACTTCTTTGACTCGATTGGGACTTCTTTATAGTAAATGGATCTGTATACTTCGGGATCGTTTTCATCCAGTTCTCTGAGATCGATGAACTTTTCGCTCCCCCAGCTTTCTGTATTGTTTCGGATCAAGTGCTGTGATACGATCCTCTTTCTTTAATTTCTTCAATGACTGTGTGACGACATACGATCTACCACCCATATCATTGAACAATTTGTTATTCTGTGATCCAAGTCCGCTATCAGAACAATAGATGAATTCAGAACAGTCAAAATCACGTATGACCTTCTGCTCAAGAGGCTTCAATGTTTTCTGTTCATTCTGTTTGCCAGGATGTAGGTCGAAAGCAAGCGGGAAGCCATCAGCATCCATAAAAAGTCCCATGCCTATGATTGGATTAGGCCGATTCTCCTTACTTTTACCATATGTCTTACTACCACTCTCCTGTTCTATTTCAAAATAATAGTTTGTACAGTCATAATAAAGGATCTTGGTATTCCGTTTATGAAGGAAATGTGAATTACGATAGATCTCAGCCTGGATATAATCTGATTCATCGGCAATAACAGAAAGGGCGCGATAGACGTTTTGGAGAATGTATTTGGGCTGTTCCAGGAGCGTCTGAGCAAAAGCGTAAGAGTTTTTCTTACTGGAAGGATGAAGGATCCGTGCAAAAAGCAAATCGGAAAAAATATCATAAAGATTGTATTCATACTGATGGCGTCTTTTGATATTACGGCAGATATTATCAAAGCGGAGAGAAGAAATGATAGATTGAAGGAAAAGGTATCCGCAGTTAAAAGAGCGCTGCTCATTTTTAGGGATATAGTGCGTAGGAGATAGGAGAACGGAAACGGCTTGATTTTCCTTATTGTAGTCATCAGTAGCAATACGAGCCTGTTCTTTAGCCCATGCCATGACACCATCGCGGTCAGTAGAGAGCAAAAGGGAAAGTTCAGCCAAAGTGCCAAGCCGTTTATGAACTCTGGAAGTATTTTTGCCGTTCTTATCAACAAAAGAATGACAGATATAAAAAGTTTCAGAGGATTTAGATCGAGTAGTAGTAACTTTCATATACATCACCTATACAAATTATATCATATATTACCAATAATTACCATATAATAAAGCTAAAAATTTGACAAAATAACATAAAGAAAAGCCTATGATAAAAGGCTTTAGAAGCTATTAGCTATGAATAGACTGTCAAAGACCCGAGAACATATCAAATAGCATTCTTATAAAGCGTTGACGGCTAAACAATTCATCGAAAGCAGAAAGAAATGACGATATTGAAGCAGTATGATATAATGTACAGAATGATAAACCGGCATCAGTCGTTTATATGATAGGAGGCTGTTAACAATGAATATACAGCGCATTGCAAACCGGCATCTTGAAGATGTAACCAAATTGGTTACAAAGGTTTTTATGGAATTTGAAGCACCGGATTATACGGATGAGGGGATAAAAACGTTTTTTGATACTGCATTGCATAATCAGGAGTTTATGGACCAACTGGATATCTGGGGGGCATATATAAACAAAAAACTGACTGGTATAATTGCGACTAGAAACAACGGCAGTCATATAGCGCTGTTCTTTGTTGATGGTGAGCATCATCGACAGGGAATCGGACGAAGGTTGTTTGAAGCAGCATTAAAAAATTCTTCTTCCAATGAGTTAACTGTAAATGCATCTCCTTATGCCAGGGAAATTTATCACCATTTGGGCTTCAAAGACACAAAAACCGAACAAACTGTTATGGGGATACGCTTTATTCCAATGATATACAGAAGCAAAACAAGAGACTGCTAAACTCCGCCTTCAATTAACATAAGCTTTTATTATTTATGTTTTTTTTCATTGCAACTACGGGTTGACACATTTCCATGCTTGCATAGTGGCTATGCAACTGAATACTTGCTATAATCGCATCATGAAAGGAGTGCTGATCATGAAGTTAGCGGAAAGAATACAATATTTAAGAAAAATGAAAGGAATCTCACAAGAGGAGCTTGCTGAGAAAGCAGGTGTTTCCAGACAGGCTGTTTCCAAATGGGAGAGTGATCAGAGTACACCGGATGTAGAAAAAATAATTATAATGAGTGATTATTTTGGAGTTACAACAGATTATATCCTAAAGGGCATTCAGACGGTAGAGAGCAAAGAACAAAAAAGCAGGGAGCTTGCGAGTAAGGTACTTTATATCTCATCAGCAGCTTTTGTTGTAATAGGTCTGTTCTGTGCATTTGGAGGCTGGTATGCGCAACAGACAATGGAAGCTGTTTGGGGAGCAATGATCGTTCAAGTAGTAGGTGTTGCCGGATTTTTTATAGCAAGCATACTGTCCAGAGAAAAGGCTCCGATTTATATTACGTGGATTCTTATCAATGGAATCGTTTTTATGCCTGTATCTATCATGACCGGATATATTGCAGACCTAGTTTTCAAGCAAGGGTGGATTTCTCCTTATCCAATAGGGATCATTCATACCTTAGCATTTGCAGTTGTATACCTGTCCGTTTTAATTATGAGTTATTTCATTCTGAAGAAACGACAGGAAAATGCAGTTGATATTCAGAAATTTTATTGAATACCATCACTGACACGGGTCTGAGCGGATCAAGTGTCAGACGATATTTTAAATCTTATAAAACAGAATATGCTTTTATTACTCAGGTGAGATTCTGGAACAGCTGGTGGCTACGAGTTGTTGTGGTGTATGATTATCGTGATATACTCAAATAGAAAGCTATGGAGGGTTAAAAATGAAAACAATTGGCTTAATTGGTGAAATGAGTTGGGAAAGTACAATCCCGTATTATCAAATTATCAATGAAGGAGTTAAGGCACAGCTTGGCGGACTGCATTCAGCAAAAATTATTCTTCACAGTGTGGAATTTGATGAAATTGAAAAATGCCAGTCAAGAGGTGACTGGAAAAAAAGCGGAGAAATATTAGGGAAAGCTGCTCAGGGATTAGAAGGTGCCGGTGCGGATTTTATTTTGATCTGTACAAATACTATGCATAAGGTTGCACCTCAAATCGCATCCATGATTCATATTCCCATCATCCATATAGCAGATGCGACAGCAGAAGAGCTTTTAAATCACAATATTCATAGAGTGGGATTGTTAGGCACAAAATATACGATGACTCAGGATTTCTATAAGCAAAAACTGGTAGAGAGAGGCATAGAGGTTATCGTTCCTGAAGCAACGGAGATTGAAGTGATCAATCATATTATTTTTCATGAACTCTGCGTTGGTCAAATAAAGAAGGACTCACGGAAAAAATTCCAGAGCATTATAGAGCGCATGAAGTCCAGAGGAGCTGAGGGTGTTATTCTTGGCTGTACGGAAATCGGACTTCTTATTCATCGATCAGATTCTTCCATCCCTGTATTCGATACAACGTGTATTCATGCAAAGCGTGCAGTAGAAATCGCATTAGGTGATGGAAGGATGGGAAATTGCTGAGACGATTGTTATGGATGTATGGAAAACACTATATAAGTAAGCAAGTGAGCAATATCCCCCCTGAAGAAGTAACCCCTGTTAACTATGCACACCATGTTGCCTGTGAACTTGAAGCAGGCAATGGGGATATTGATACCGGCTTTTGTATGGAAAGCTGTAGGGAAGCTTTTGTACTGAATATGTGCATAGACAGCGGAAGCTATAATCAAACATTTGATTGCCTTTCGTGAAATGGCTCCATATGAAGGTGGAACCGGCAGGCTTGTTGAGGGCTTCTTCATCAGTTAAACGAAGAGAACGAACATATGGAAAAAATGGTTGATTTTAAGAAAAGGAAATTGATGTGTTCATAGGGCTGATGCCAAAATAGCGGGAAAGAATGATACATGAATGCAAATGCAAAATGGCTGCTTTTCATCCATACGAAGGTAAGCTGCAGCACAGTGACGTTGCATCGTTTCTTCATTCAGTAGTGCCATCTTTCTTGTATCGTATATGCGCAGGACACGGAAAATTATAAAAAAGAACACGGTCATTGCGTGCATACAGCATGATTTTCATTTTTCTGCTAAAGAAATCGTATTATGAACATAAAGGAGCTGTTATTTACAAATTTATTAAATAGCAGCTCTTTTTGTTGTGTTTTTATGAACAAATTACATGAAAAACAGAAAATATAACAAAGAATTTACATAATTTATGAAATGTTAAGGGTTCGTAAAGAGGACGTTAACACTTAATGAAAGCTATTGTAATCTTTTTTCACTTTTCTATAATGGACACAAGCGAGTAAAATATCGCGATGAGGAGAGTGACGTATGCTGACACTGAATAATCTGAAGAAATCGTATGATCAGACATCGATTCTGAATGGAATCAGTCTGTCGATAGAAACCGGGGAAATCGTTTCCATACTGGGACCGAGCGGAAGCGGTAAAACAACCCTGCTGAATTGTATACTGGGTATCACAGACATTGACAGCGGGAGTGTGGTATTCAATGGACAGGATGTTACCGGAGTATCCATGGAGAAGCGCGGATTCAATATCGTATTTCAGGACTATGCTCTGTTTCCGAATCTGAACGCCTATGAAAATATCACCTATGGTCTGAAGAACAAGCCGGGAATTTCCACACAGCAGGAGGTGAATGAGCTGATTGAGCTGCTGGGGCTTTCTCAGCATCTGAATAAGCACATCGACCAGCTGTCCGGTGGCCAGAAGCAGCGTGTGGCACTGGCCAGAACCATGGTTATGAAACCGAAAATTTTATTACTGGATGAGCCGCTGAGTGCGCTGGATGGTGTCATTAAGGAAAGCATCAAGGAGAAGATCAAAACGATTGCCAAGGAATTTCACCTGACAACAATCATTGTCACACATGATCCGGAGGAGGCGCTGACCTTGTCCGACCGCGTGCTGATCATGAAGGATGGCAGCATTTCGCAGTATGCGAAGCCGAAGGATATCATCGAGCATCCGCAAAACAGCTTCGTGAAGGAATTCATCCTGAACCAGCTGGAAATCAAACGCAATAATATCTTTACGTTGTTTGGAGAAACCTATGCATAAAAAGCAGCTGGAGCTAAAGGGAATCTATGTGGTTCTGGCGGCTTTGTTTCTCGTATTTCTCTTTATGCCGGTCGCCATTCTGCTGTATAAATCCTTTGAAAGCGGAACCTCACTGACACTGCAGCATTACCGTGATTTGATCTTCAGCGGCAAGTTTGTGAACGCCTTTGGCAACAGCTTTACGGTATCCGGTATCAGTGCCCTGGTGACAACGCTGCTTGCCTTTCTAATGGCCTACACCATCAATTATACAAATGTATCACAGCGGCTGAAAAAGGGAATCCGCAGTATTGCCACGCTGCCTATGCTGTTGCCGACCATCACCTATGGCTTTGCCATTATTTATACATTTGGAAAGCAGGGACTGCTGAGCAAGCTGCTGCATGTGCAGCTGTTTGATATATATGGTTTCAGCGGTCTTCTGATCGGCTATGTGATCTATACGCTGCCAATCGCCTTCCTTCTTGTGAACAATACGATGAAATTTATTGATAAAAAATTCATCATCGTTTCAAAAATCATGGGGGATTCCGGAGGAAAGCGCTTTTGGATGACCGCCCTGTCACCGATGATTCCAACCCTTGCGGCAGCCTTTATTCAGGCATTCTTTCTGAGCTTTACCGACTTTGGTATCCCGGCGGCCGTTGGTGGTGAATATGCGGTAGTCGCAACCACGCTGTATAATGAAATGCTCGGCTCCATCCCGAACTTCAGCAACGGCGCAGTTGTCGCCATGATGATGCTGCTTCCTTCCATCATCAGTATCATTCTTCTGAACTATCTGGAGCGCTATAATGTCCGCTACAACAGGATCAGTGTTATCGAGCTGCCGGAAAACAGGAAACGGGATTTGTGGTGCGGCATTGGCTCCGGTCTTGTCCTGTGCGGTATTGCTCTGGTATTTGCTGTCATTATTCTGCTGCCGTTTGTAAAGGAATGGCCGTATGATATCAGCTTTTCCCTGCAGCATTTCACAGACACGCTGGCAAGCGCCAATTTACTGTCGGTTTACCGCAATTCTTTAATAGTAGCACTGGGGACGGCAGCTGCCGGAACGCTGGTCGCGTATGGCTCTGCCCTTGTGACCACACGCAGCACGCTTCCTGTGCTGTGCAGAAAAAGTATTGATGCCATCAGCAGTATTGCCAATACCATACCGGGAATGGTCATCGGTATTGCCTTCCTGTTCGCATTCAGCGGCACACCGCTGCAAAGCACCTTCTGGATCATCATTCTCTGTAATATGATTCATTTCTTCTCCACACCGTATGTGATGGCGAAGAACACACTGGGAAAGCTGAATACCTCCTATGAAACAACGGCTATGCTGATGGGGGACAGCTGGTTCAAAACGATTCGAAGAGTGGTCGTTCCCAATTCCAAAAGCACGATACTGGAGATGCTCAGCTATTATTTTATCAATTCCATGGTGACGATTTCTGCCCTGATTTTCATTGTCGGTGCAAAAACAGCAGTGCTGACAACCAAGATCAAGGAGCTGCAGCATTTTGCGAAATTTGATCAGATTTTCGTTCTGTCTCTATTGATTCTTCTGACAAATCTGCTGGTAAAGGGAATCATTCTCTTTGTTACACAGAAGAAGGATGAAAAAAAAGAAAAGGGTGTCCGTGTGAAGAAATATGCACTTGGCATTCTTGCCGGCGGTGTTGTGCTGTTCACCTTCGTTTTCGGACAGGGAAAGGAGCCTGTGGTAATTTACTCCAATGCGGATGAGGAAGCACTGATAGCGATACAGCATGCACTGGATGAAAACGGCTTTCAGGATCAATATGTTCTGCAATCGTTTGGAACAAGTGAGCTTGGTGGAAAAATCATGGCGGAGGGTAAGAATCTGGAAGCGGATATTATTACGATGAGCTCCTATTATATTGACAGTGCCCAACAAAAAAATGACATGTTTGATAAGCTGACCTTCCCGACGCCGACACTGAAAACCTATTCCGATTACGATACTCCGCTGACGGCATTGGAGGGAGCGATGATTGTGAATACGAGTGTACTGAAGGAAAAGCAGCTGCCGGTGCCGTCCTCTCTGAAGGAGCTTGCAAATCCAAAATATAAGGGAATGATCTCAATACCGGATATCAAGGCAAGCAGTACCGGCTGGCTGCTCGTACAGGCATTGCTGGATACCTATGGAGAAGAAGATGGGAAAGAAATTCTAACTGCAATCCTCGACAATGTCGGTCCGCATCTGGAATCCAGCGGCTCAGGTCCTTTGAAAAAGGTGCGCTCCGGGGAGGTCGGCATTGCCTTCGGACTGCGGCATCAGGCACTTGCGGATAAGGAAAAGGGGCTTCCCATCGACTGTATTGACCCGATCGAAGGCAATTATTCCCTTACGGAAAGCATTGCCGTTGTAAAAAAGGAAAATGTGAATAAGACGGCAATGGCAATGGCACGCTGCATTATGGAAAATGGGAGAAGAGATATTCTGTATACCTATCCAACTGCACTTTATGAAGGTGAACAGGTGGAGAAAAAATATGCAAGCAAATATCCGCGAGTATTTAAGAGAGCATTGAGTGTAGAGCTTTTAGAAGAGCATCAGGCGTTCTTTGAAGGCTGTAGAAAATAAGGAGAGAAAACAAATGAAAACATACAAGCTGTTAACACCGGGACCACTTACGACAACAGACAGTGTAAAGCAGGAAATGCTGTTTGATCACTGTACATGGGATGAGGATTATAAGCAGATTACGCAGCGAATCCGAAGAGAGCTGCTGCAGCTGGCACATGTCGATGAGACTGCATATACAACCGTACTGATGCAGGGCTCCGGAACCTTTGGGGTGGAAAGTGTGATTTCCAGCGTGATTCCTGACGATGGCTGTCTGCTGCTGCTCAGCAATGGGGCCTATGGGGAACGAATCGCCGCAATGTGTCGCTATCATCACATTAACTGCGTTCATATTGTACAGGATTATGATAAAATGCCGGATCGAATGAAAGCAGAGGAAGCACTGAAGCAGCACCCGGAAATTACGCATATTGCAATGATTCACAGCGAAACGACAACCGGCATTCTCAATGATATTCAATCCATTGGTGAGCTGGCTAAGACGTATCATAAGGTCTTTATCGTGGATGCGATGTCAAGCTTTGCCGGCGTGGATATTCCGATGCATGACTGGCATATTGATTTTCTGGTAAGCTCGGCCAATAAGTGTATTCAGGGTGTTCCGGGCTTCTCCTTTATCATCGCAAGAAGAGAGCTTTTGATCGCTTCCAGAGGCTGTGCCCGCAGTCTGTCCTTGGACCTGTACGATCAGTGGGCAGGCATGGAGAAGGATGGAAAATGGCGCTATACCTCTCCTACGCATGTTGTTCTGGCATTTGCCAAGGCAATGGAGGAGCTGCAAAAGGAAGGCGGTATTCCTGCAAGAAGTAAACGCTATGCACATAACCGTGATGTTTTGATTGAGGAATTCGGTAAGCTTGGTTTCCTTCCTTATGTGGAAAAGGCGGTACAAGGGCCAATCATCACAACCTTCCTGTATCCGGATACAGATTTTGATTTCGCACAGATGTATCGCTTTATCAAGGAGCGAGGCTATGCAATTTATCCGGGAAAGCTGACGGATAAGGATACCTTCCGCATTGGAACGATCGGTGAGATTTATGAGGAGGATATCCTGCGGCTGGCACAGATTATGAAAGAGTATATGGAAAGAGGAAACTGATATGAAAATAGAGGGAATTATATTTGACTGGGCAGGAACGACGGTAGATTACGGCTGTTTTGCGCCGGTACAGGCATTTGCGGAGGTATTTCATGGGTTTGGCATGGAGGTTACGATGGAGGAAACGAGAAAGCCGATGGGGATGCTGAAGCGTGATCACATCAAGACCATGCTGGAAATGCCGAGAATTGAGGGATTGTGGAAAAGTGCACACGGCCGTGCAGTAACGGAAGCGGATATCGATGCAATGCATGATACCTTTACGGAAAAGCTGATGGGTATACTGGATCAGTTTGCCGATCCGAAGCCGTATGTCGTGGAAACGATCGCAAGGCTGCGGGCTATGGGACTGGCGATCGGCTCTACTACCGGCTATACCGATCAGATGATGGCGGTCGTAACGCGTGTCGCAAAGGAGAAGGGATATGCTCCGGATTTCTGGATTTCACCGAACAGCGTGGATAACTATGGAAGACCATACCCGTATATGATTTTTGAAAACCTGAAGCAGCTGCATATCCGTGATGTACACGCAGCCGTTAAGGTAGGGGATACGATCTCTGATATTAAGGAAGGCGCTGCGGCAGGTGTGATTTCTGTCGGTATTCTGGAGGGAAGCTCTCTGATGGGGCTGACACAAACAGAATACGAAGCACTCAGCACACAGGAAAAGGAAGCACTGTGTGCACGCCTGCGCAAGGAGTATATGCAGGCAGGTGCCGATTATGTTCTGCAGGATATACGTGAATTGCCTGCATTGATTCAAGAGCTGAACGATAAATAGACCCGCTACGGCGGGTTTTTCTATATAGTGTGAGAATATAAGACATACTTTCTGATAAAAATAGCGGAATACTTATCAAGTAAAATTCAGTTTACTTATCTATCGCTGTTATTCATCTATCAATTGTCCATAAGCATATTAACTAGGATAAATTGACAAAATAAAAGAAAGAGCGAATTGTCATTATTGAAAAACAGTCTGCTTTCAAAAGACGTTATAAAATTGATGATATTTTCGATAACGAAAACGTAGAGCAGGAAAAGAAAAACAATGACAATCGATGAAAAGAAAGAGTAATCATGCCGGAAATATAGATATACAAATGCTGTCAAATGAAGTTTTCAATAATACTTCTCCGGTAACTGGATAGCTGCAGCGGAAGAAAATCCGTATTTGTTTGTCATGATGTCTCTGGCATGCTGAAATATTTGGTAATAGCAATCAGCAATTCGATTAGCAAATTCTATGTAGTCTCCGGTATGCAACTCATGGACTGCTAAGCGCAGCCGTTTATTAACTGTCTGCAATACCTGCTTTTTATGATCGTAATATGCAATATAATGCCCCCATTCTGTGAGACGAAAGGCCTCTTTCAGTATGCTTTTCAGGGGTTGTGTATCCGTATGGTATAAAATAGCTTCAAATATATCTATGATACAGATAGAATCCGGAAGATAGAGCTTTTCCTCTAAACTCTTCAGCTCCTTTTTCTTGAATTTTGCGGCTGCATTCACCGTTGCAGGGTGAATGATCAATGCCAGTAATTGCAAAGTATGCAAGTACCGCAATGCCTCCTCTGTTCGTCCCGGATTGGGAAGAATCTGCCTTACACGGCTATCATCCGGGGTTATAATCATGGTACCTTTTCCGTTTATCGTTCTGACAAAGCCTCGTTGTGAAAGCTCTGTCAGTGCTTTTCGTATTGTGGAAACAGAAACATTATAGAATGCAGCCAATTGCTTTTCACTGGGGAGAAAAGTGCCGCGCGGATAATCACCGCGGACTATTTTCCGGTTCAGATCACTGACGATGCGAGTATAGAAATAATCCTTGCCGCGCGTTGGTCTCCATGAAAAAGCAGCTGGGCTCTGCAGGGGATAAGCCTCCAATGTATCTGCCAGATGCTGCAGGGTTTCTTGAACAGCATATACAAATCTGAGAAGAAGATGAGTCAGCTGCGTATACATAACATGCGTATCCTTTTCTTTCAGGATACTAATAAGATTTGCTGTTATGGGGATGGAATCCTTTCGTAAGACTTTCAGAAAAAAGGTACTGTTCTCTGTGAAAAAGCTTAAATGAGAATGTAGTTCAAAGACAGAATAAAGGTTCCCCAGCAAGGGACTGCCACCAACTGTCAGAATTTCTTTTAACAGATTTGATACAGGACGCCACCCTCCGGCGGAAATCCCCATACGGGAGACCTTCATGGCTTTTTTGTAATGATACAGGATTTCCAGATCACAGTGCTTTGCTGCAAAGCTTAACAAGGAGGGAAGTATCAGGGCGAATGTCTCATATATCTGTAGAATGTTATCACGACTTCGCAAAATGTCAATACCTTCATTACCCTGCTTTATTTCGGTTTCTCGCGGTAATACGATGGGAGCGATGCGAGGTTTTATTTCAATATATCCCTCCTTTTGCAGTGCATCAAAGACGCGATTGATGGTATAACGGCTCACATTGAATTGATGACAGAGTATTCTTGAGGATGGTATATAATCACCGGGTGGTATTTGGTTTGTAAGGATGCGCTGCTTTACTTCATGATAGACAAATGAGAATTTCGTTTCTTGTGCTTCCATACCCATATCCTTTCCGGTCTTTTTTCCATTATAGTATGCGACCTTCTGTTTGTCAGTATGCATATGCGAAGCTATTTGTTCACCTTGCCAATTTTGTATAAAACGTATAGGTATACCTTACCAATCGGGATGTTGTCAGGGTGTTTACCTGAAATTATAATAAAATCGTGAAATATACCTTGTTATGAAAGCGATGGATGCATGTGAATAAACAAAAAGTTCTTATAGCAGATGATTCAGAAATAAACAGAGCTCTTCTGATTGAAATCCTTGAGAATCAATATGACATTGTAGAAGCGGAAAATGGAGTAGAGGCAATAACTCTTCTTTCTCGCTACGGAACGGAATTTTCACTCTTATTACTGGATATCATGATGCCGGAAATGGATGGCTTCGAAGTTTTGGCTTATATAAAAAAAAGAAGCTGGAATGCCAACCTTGCGGTTATTATGATTTCCTCGGACAATTCTCCTGCGAATATAAAACAGGCATATGACTTCGGGGCATTTGATTATATAAGCCGGCCATTTGATCCTGCGATTGTCCAGCATCGAATAGCGAATACAATGCTGTTATATGCACGGCAGAATTACCTCGAAGAAATAATTGCACAGCAATATCAAAGTCAGGAAGAAAATAATAAGCTGATGATTTCTATCCTATCCCACATTGTAGAATTTCGTAATGGAGAAAGCGGCTCGCATATCCAGCATGTTCATACGATAACAAGGCTTTTGTTGGAAAACCTTATTCAACAAAGCACTCCGTATATGCTGACAGATACCGATATAGACGTCATCAGCACGGCTTCAGCACTTCATGATATAGGGAAAATCGCGATACCCGATGCAATTTTAAATAAGCCGGAACAATTAACAGCTGAGGAGTTTCAGGTAATGAAGACGCATACGGAGATCGGCGCTGAAATGCTGATGGAATTACCAGCGGAACAGCGGGAATCCGAGCTTGTCAAGATAGCCATTGAAATTTGCCGCTGGCACCATGAGCGATATGATGGAAGCGGCTATCCGGATGGGCTGAAGGGAGAAGAGATACCAATTGCAGCGCAGGTGGTAGCACTGGCAGATGTATATGATGCACTAACCAGTGAGAGGTGCTATAAAAAGGCATATTCACATACAAAGGCATTGCACATGATTGTAAATGGAGAATGCGGTGTGTTTAATCCAATGCTTATACAAGGTCTGATAGACATAAGTACTACACTTGCATTAAATCTCACCTATGATCAAGCGGATTCCTATAATGTGCAGGGATTGTTGAAAAAGGGAATACCGCATAAAAGGCGTGATGCTGTGGACACTCTGACCTATGAAGAAACTCTTGAATTATTATATACAGATGCATTAACAGGAGTATATAACCGAAGATATTATGAAGATTATATTCTTCTTCATGAAATACAAAATCTTTCCGTAATTGATATCGATAATTTCAAGGCTATCAATGATTCCTATGGTCACTTTGTCGGAGATATCGTTTTGCAAAAAATCGCCAAGCTAATATGCTCCAGTGTTGGAAAAGGAGACACTGTTATACGTTATGGCGGAGATGAGTTCATCATTATCTTTTGGAATCTGCCGATAGCGTTGTTCACCAAACGCTTAGAAAAGATACGCAATTCTGTATCTGAAATGAAGCTGGCGGATTATCCAAATCTAACTGTTTCTGTGAGCATTGGCGGTGTATATGAGAAAGGGGGAGCTGAAGAGCTTTTCATAACTGCGGACGAACTCATGTATCAAGCGAAAGCGGACAAAAATCTGGGGATAGTGAGTCTTTTGAAGGAAGAAACAGCGGATTTGAATAAAAGAGAGGAAGACATACGATGAATTTAAAGGATTGCTATACTGCTTTTGGCGGTGATTATGAGGAAGTGATGTCAAGACTGCGCTTAGAAAAGACAGTCACGAAATTCCTTTTGAAATATTCCGAGGACAAGAGCTTTTTTATGTTCAAAGAGGCTTTTGCTCGCAAAGATTATGATGAGGCCCTTCGCTTTATCCATACGCTGAAGGGAATCTGTCAGAATCTTTCATTTACCAGGCTGTATGAATGCAGCAGTCAAATTACAAAAGCATGCAGAGAAGGAGATTATCAAAGCGTGGAAAAGCACCTTCCTCAGCTTTCTAAATTGTATGATCAGCAAATAGCTGCCATAAAAGCGTATCAGAGACAGGGAGATTTTTGTAAATGAAGACGCAGCGCTCACATCGGTATGTAACGCGATTTCTAGCGTTCAGCTTCACTGGTTTTCTGCTGATCAGCATCGCTGTTTTTGGCCTGCTCGTATTTTTTATGGATCAGAAGAGCAATAAAAGTATTTATAAGGTCGGCGAACTATATATGTCGGGAATGAATCGTGAGATTTCAAAAAATTTTGAGAATGTTATAGATTTACGTTTCCGTCAGGTTGAGGGCATTATCACCGCTGTTACGACAAAGAACAGCAATAAGGAGAATCTGTACAACGAGCTGGTCTACAGAGCACAGATCAGAGACTTTGAATATCTGGCACTCTGTTCCGATAAGGGAAGTTTTGAAAACCTTTATGGAGAACAAGTGCAGCCCAAGAATCCAGAGCCGTTTGTAAAAGCGCTAAAGCAGGGGGAACATCGGGTGGCGATAGGAGTGGACGCAAAAGGACGCGAAATAGTTTTATTTGGTGTTAAGGCAGTATATCCGATGAAAAGTGAAGAGAAATCAATTGGCTTGATAGCAGCAGTACCGTTAGCATATATTACTGATTTTTTATCACTGGATGATGCAACTGACATACTGTATTATCATATCATACGTCCTGACTACAGCTTTGTAATACGCAATGAAAATCCGGAGCTTTGGGAATATTTTGATCAATTACATCAGGGAAACGGCACAAAACAAAACAATCCGCTGTATGGTCTTGCAGCGGCATGGAAGAGACAGGGGAATTATGCAACAACGTTAAAAGTTCAGGGCGAATACCGGCAGGTTTTTGGAACCGCGTTGCCAAACTCTGAATGGATTCTGGTTGCAGTTATGCCGTACGGTATATTAAGTGAGACGATGAATGCTTTAGGGTCTCAAAGGATGATGGCAACCATGCTTGCCTGTAGCTTTGTCATAGGTTATTTATGGATTATATTCATTCGTTTTTATTATATCAGCCAGCAGCAGGTACAGGAGCTTGATCATGCTCGAAGACTTGCAATGGAGGCAAATCAAGCAAAAAGTGAGTTTTTAGCAAATATGAGCCACGATATCCGAACACCGATGAATGCAATTGTAGGGATGACGGCGATAGCTGAAAATCATATAAATGATCGGGAACATGTGAAGGACTGTTTGAAAAAAATCACACTGTCCGGTAAACATCTGCTGGGACTGATCAATGACGTTTTAGACATGTCGAAAATCGAAAGCGGTAAATTGTCCCTGTCTTTTGAGCAGGTATCTTTGAAAGAGGTTGTGGAAGGAATTGTCAACATAATGCAGCCGCAGGTGAAAGCAAAGCAGCAGAGCTTTGAAGTACAAATCAATACAATAGCGACAGAGCATGTATGGTGTGATGGTGTACGCTTAAATCAGGTACTGTTGAATCTGTTATCAAATGCGGTAAAGTACACGCCGGAGGGGGGATTCATTCAATTAACTTTATATGAAGAGAAATCTTTAAAGGGAGAAGACTATGTGCAGCTACATATCTGTGTAAAGGATAATGGAATCGGAATGTCTCCTGATTTTTTGAAAAAAATATATGATTCCTATAGCAGGGCAGATGGTGCAAGAGTACAGAAAACAGAGGGTGCAGGCTTGGGAATGGCGATTACAAAATATATAGTCGATGCCATGCAGGGAACCATAGATATACAGAGTGAGCTGCAGAAGGGCACTGAAGTTCATATAGCCCTCGATTTTGAAAAAGCTCCTTCTGCTGCTTATGATATGGTTCTTCCTCCATGGAAAATACTTGTCGTGGATGATGATGAGCTGTTCGGCAAAAACACTATCCGTACCTTGAACTCTATGGGAGTTCATGCTGAATGGACGCAGAGCGGGGAAGCTGCCATTGAATTGCTGATTGAGCATAACAGTAACAGAGACGATTATCAAATAGTACTATCGGACTGGAAGCTGCCCGGTATGAATGGTGTTCAGGTGGCAA
This sequence comes from [Clostridium] innocuum, assembly GCA_012317185.1. NCBI lineage: Bacteria > Bacillati > Bacillota > Clostridia > Eubacteriales > Clostridiaceae > Clostridium > [Clostridium] innocuum. The sequence goes on from CP048838.1 coordinate 822,492, forward strand.
AAGAGATACGGCATCGATTAGGAAATGAAATGCCTGTTATATTGATATCGGCATATGACTGGAGTGAATTTGAACAGGAAGCGCGTGAAGCTGGTATCTCCGGGTTTATTTCAAAGCCGCTGTTCAAATCAACATTATTTCATGGTCTAAGACAATATATGGATATGGAAATAAAAAAGGATGAGGATAGGAATACAGATATGCACCTATCCGGATATCGTATTCTGCTTGCTGAGGATAATGAATTAAACGCGGAGATTGCACGTGAATTGCTGACGGATATAGGGATGGAGGTTGCGTGGGCAGAGGATGGACGAAGCTGTTTAAAGATGTTTGAAAAGTCCCCTGTTGGATATTATGATGCTATCCTCATGGATCTTAGAATGCCGCATATGACTGGATATGAGGCTACACAGGCGATTCGTACATCAAAGCATGCAGCTGCTGTATCAATACCTATTATCGCTATGACAGCAGATGCATTTTCTGAAGATATTCAAAAATGCCTGCGTTGCGGAATGAATGCCCATATTGCAAAGCCAATTGATATTCAGGTGCTTACAAGGCTCTTGAAGAGATATTTGGAAACCGGCAGTTAGACACGGGGATAGCATTGATTAGTGAAGCGAATTGCAAGGTGCTGTAAAAATATAATGCATGGAAATCCTGCAGTGGTGTTTTGGATTTCGTATGACCTCACCAGCACCTGAAAATCAGATGCAACATATAGAACATAAGAAAGGATACTGGGATGAAACATAAAAATTTGAAACTTACATCATTCACTGCTCTGGGACAGGATGTCATACAGGTGGAAAATGAATTGCGGGAATATGCAAAAAACGGAATACAGCTATCCATTCAGGGGATGGTCATTGATGCAGCTGTACTTTCTTCCTTTTATGAATATATTATAGATTTGAACCGTAAGAAGATGAAAGAATGTCAGCATCGAGGCATCCAGAAGGCTTTGCAAAGAAAATCAGAAGGAAAAGGAAATTATGGACGGCCATCAATTGATTTGCCGAATGACTTTGAGGAACAAATAAGAAAACGTTTAGTTGACAGGGAGGCATTAAGTGAATACCAAAAAGAATTGAACATCAAGAGGTCTACCTTTTATCGGCATGCAAATCTTATCAAGCACGCAATCCTAATGGAGGAGGCAGAACAGAATATTCAAAAGGGATGATGGGAAGACATGTCTTATGTACTTAACAGAATAAGGTGACACCTTATATTCCACCCTTTTATATCATGATTGATTATGCTATTTGCCTTTAAAACGATCAGAGGATAACGTGGAGATTTCAAGAAATATTATATTTTAAAAGTTGTGCAGATTTTGGAAAAGCGATTTAGTTGTAATCTGAAATTTTATATAGGTAACGAAGCTTATTATGCAATCAGGTTATTATTAGGTTTTCGAAAGTGAGTGATTGATAATGAGAGGTCTGAAGTAGATACGGGAAAGGATTTCCATTTTCGAGTATACCTTCAGGATACAAAAATTAACGGCTTGTTCGGTGATATAAGCTACAAGAGAGGTGTGAAGCATGGGGGAAAGTCTGCCATAAATCTTTCATTAGGAACAGCGTATGAAGTTGTTAAGGTTGAAAGCAATCAGGATGGTTATATCACAACCTCAAAAGGTGCAAAAGGCAAGATTACAACGAATGCTTCTACAGCGGAATTCCTTAATACGAAGAACAGTATGCCAACAGAGTCTGAGGTTAAAACCGGAAGTCTGATGATTTCCAATACAGCAGCCGGAAATAAAGAAGAAAAGAAATATTTACCGTGACTCTGCGTGATAAGAGAGTCACGGGTGCTTATGGAGACATGAGATTTAAGCAGGGTGTAGCGAACATTGTTTTGAAGCATAAGAGAGTATTACTGCTAAAGGTCTTCCTTCCGGAATTCGTTATACAGTAGAGGATACCGATAACAACAAAGCCTACAAGGTGGAAAAATCGGGAGAAACTGGAATTATTAAGGAGGGAGAACTAGCTTTTGCTAAGTTTTTGTATTACAGAAAGGATAGTGTTGGTATTGATGATGGTTTAAAGGATAATATAACAAGTCCTTCCTGGCATAATGAAAAGGATAATGATTTGAAATCTTCGGTGAATGTGAAAACACCAGAGACAAAGATAAAAGAAGTACCGGTAACCGGTGATAAATCTAACAGATTGCTTTGGGTGTTATTCTTAGTAGCTTCGGGTATAGTGATTTCTATTTTAACAGTTTTAAAAAAAGAAAATAAGATTTGTAAATTACTTCTGAAAGGGGAAAAAGAGTATGAGAAAAAGATTATTAAGCCTGCTGCTATGTTCAGTTATGTTTTGCGGTCTTATCCCTCAGGGGACAATGATAGCTTCCGCTTTAGCAGAGAATGGTCTGTGCGAACATCATAATTTGCATACTGAAGATTGCGGTTACAGCGAGGGTGTGGAAGGCAGCCCATGCACCCATGAACATACAGAGGATTGCTACATCATTGAAACGAATTGCATTCATTCACACGACGAAACTTGTTATTCTGGTGAAATCTCTGCGGATAACAACGCTACCCCGTCCAATGCGGACGAGGGAGCGCCAACTGAATGTATTCATGTTTGCAGCGAAGAATGCGGATGTACTACAAAGAATTTGAACTGTACCCATGCGCATGGCGAAAGCTGTGGTTATATGGAAATGGTTGAGGATACACCATGTGCTTTCGTGTGCGAGATCTGTTCAAAGCAGCAAACAAATGCAATAGACGATTCCGAAGCAAATACATTCCGGGTTTCATCAGATAAAGAATTTATCAATGCAGTTAAACAAATCAACAATGGTATTGATGATGCAACGTATGTAATAGAAATGACGGATGATATTACAATTACAAACGACTCACACACTGGAAATAACGCTTCATTAGAATTCATAAAAGGTATGACAACGATTTATGGAAATGGTCATACTCTCAAATCAAGGTTTAATTCATACAGTTTGATTTTTGCAAACGATAGTGCTGTTGTAAATCTCGGATCAGCAGGTGAGGTTGAAAAAAGCAAGCTGATTATAGAGGCAGGTGTGAGGCTTCCTGACCTTTTAGGAATAGGTGATTGTGCAACTGTCAATGTGTACGAGGGTGTTGTTTTTCAGAATAACAACGCAATGGGCAGACCGGGTGGTGCAATTTCAGTTGGAGAATTAGGTGTATCAACAAATGCAACGTTAAATATGTATGGTGGAGCAATCCGAAACTGCCAAGATACATATACGGGATATGGCGGTGCTGTTTTTGTTGGTACGAATGCAAAGTTTAATATGTCTGGCGGTATCATTGAGAATAATAAGGGTAATTATGGCGGAGGCGTCTGCAGCATTGGCACCTTTACTATGACAGGCGGAGTTATTCAAAATAATACAGCATCTAAAATGGGGGATGATATCTATTCAGAGGGTACTGTAAATGTTTCTGTTACTGCAAGTAAAGAAAACGGCTTTGGCGTTTTGACATCGACCGGAAAACAGATCACAGGATGGTTTGAAGATGGTTATAATTGGGACTCCAATCGCTGGGATGTAGATAGTTACTGCAAAGAGATTTCTGCTGAAGAAGCTTCCAAACAAAATTCTATTGCACTCAAAGCAGCACATAGTGCGCCTGAACCTGGCAGCTTGACAATTACACCGGTTTCTGTTACCAGCTATGTGGGCGGACAATCCGCCAGCGGCAACCACATCCCTACTTTGCGCTTCAAGGTAGAGGGGTTGCCAGAGGGCGCCGCCATCGCCGGAACGAATCCAAGCATGGTCATAACCATGCATCTGGAAAACGACAAAGTCGTGGAAGGTCATGAGAGTGAGGAAAGCTGGACTCTGCTTCCCCTGAAAGCAGATACCGGCGCAGAAACGCCGATTTACTATTTCCCGACTCTGGAATCGGGTCTGAAGCTGGATAAGGGCAACTCTGATGATTTGGGTTTGACGGGCGATTTTCTGAAAATGACAAGCATAAGCAATACCGGCTCCAGTGCGGGCAGGTATAAGATTGAGCTGACCGGCGATTGGTATATTACGGCAGAATATGAGGGACAGAGTTATCGGGTTCAGGTGGAAACTCCGGAGGATGTTTATTACACCTCCCGGTATGTATCCAATAAGGGAAACAATGGCGACCTGCCTGACGGCGTTGATATTTATGATAATCCCGAATATTTCCTGTCTCCGATTGTAACGGATGAAGATGATGTTACGACATTAGTCACAACGGACGCCGAGGGCAACCCTTTGGATAAGCCTGTTCGCCGGGGTGTTGTCGTAATTCCAGAGGATGCAGCATTTTATACCAATGGTAAAAGTTCCGGCTTAGGCAGTCCTATCGGTATTGATGAAGACAGCGAACCGCTGATTAGTCTGTTCTTTGACGATACGGTGTCGCTGTCATCTGAGGTAGATGACAAGAAGATCGAGGAATATCAGATGAAGCATGCGCAGGAATGCGCTGCGGATAGCCGATTTGGTGGCGAGACGTATTCCTTTGACGGCTGGGACTATAACTTCCGTTATCTTGACCTTGTCAATGCTAGTGATGGCAACTCATGGGTGTCCTGCGATAAGGATATCACTGTGTACTGGCCTTACCCATTTGCAACAATGGATTGTTATGAGGATTATGAATATCAGATTCTGCACTTCAAAGGAATGGAGCGTGAATATTCTGCTTCTTTATCGGATAAAGCCGACGAATGGGGCGAGGCGATCATGCATGCTCTAGGCAATGAGGTCAAAGTTGAGAAGTTAGATGTAGAGCTTACCGAAAAGGGTCTTAAATTCGTGCTGCCCGCAGATGAAGAGGGAAATAACATGTCCCCCTTTGTGCTGATGTGGAAACCTGTTGATAACCCTGAACCAGAAAAATACGGCAGTCTGACCGTATCAAAAATGGTGGCAGGAAATGCGGGAGAAAAAGATAAAGACTTCCATTTCATCGTAACTCTCGGCGATACTACAATCACTGGTACATACGGAGAGATAAAGTTTACTGGCGGCATGGCAGAGTTCACCCTGAGGCATGGAGAAAGCAAAACAGCAGCCAATCTACCAGCAGGCATAGAGTATGAAGTAACTGAAACAGAAGAAAATCAGGACGGCTATGTAACCTCTAAAACAGATGATACAGGAACAATCACAAAAGGTGTGAAAGAAACAGCTGTATTTACAAATACGAAAGATGTAACACCGCCAGAACCTGAAACAGGCGATTTGACCGTATCAAAGATAGTAACAGGAAATGCTGGGGATAAAAATAAGGACTTCAACTTTACTGTAACGTTAAGCGATAAGACAATCAGCGGAGTATATGGGGATTTGGAATTTACTGACGGTGTCGCAACGTTCACCTTGAAGCATGGAGAAAGCAAAACAGCAATCAATCTATCAGCAGGCATAGATTATGAAGTAACTGAAACAGAAGAAAATCAGGACGGCTATGTAACCTCTAAAAAAGATGATACAGGAACAATCACAAAAGATGTGAAAGGAACGGCTGTATTTATAAATGCAAAAGATGTAACACCGCCAGAACCTGAAAATCCTGATAAGCCTTACACTCCTGTTATCACTGATACGCCAAATCAAGATGTATTAACTCCTAAAACTGGAGACAATACGAACTTGAAATTCTATATGTCATTGTTTATCATGAGTGGTTTATTTCTTGTGATATTAGAAGTGATGTATAGAAAGAGAATCTGTAAAAAAGATAATTAGACTTTAATATGATTATTGAGATACCGTATGTCTAACATGATGTTTCCAGATACTTGAGAAAGTGCTTTAAGGAGGATTAACGTTATGGAAAGCTTTAAGTACAATGCTACACAATCAAATACGATATAATTAAACTTCATTAGAAAATGAACACAATACAGTTTAAAGGCTCGTACAAACTATATGCTTTTTGCGGGCTTTTTTAATGCAGAAATTTTTTCATATTTTTTCCGGTTTCAACTTAACCAATCACACTAATCATTCCCTATATGGTGCGGAAAGAGGGATAAACACTTTTCACGTCATAACGGAAGGGGTGGGATTGATGAAATTGTCTGATTTCCAGAAAACTCTTCAATGTCGTTTTGACAGTTGTTTGAAGAAAGTTGTCCGTCATGCTGTTAAGGACTATCAGCAAGATTGAAGCGGCGAAAAGAAAAAAAATTTCGTTTTGTGAACTTCCAGAAATCATAGTTGAAAACTTGGTTGTCTGGGACGACTACGAAACAGACTATACGATTTTCAATGTATGCGGTAAAATGATATTCGTGTCTATGATGAATCGGCAGAAGCCTTGAAACAGTTACCCGAACGTAACTGAGAAACTTTGTTGATGTATTACTTTTTGGAAATGAATAATGTAGATTTTGCCAAAAGAAGCACAGATAATAAAAGACCTAAACAACGGTATCGACACAGCCGGTGGTAAAATGATAGTTTGCCAGATTTACGACAAGAAAAACAGCCTATTGTACGAATATGGCAAACAAAAGAATGAATCCAAACACTTATATTTAATGGGACATACTAACATAGCCATGATACTTGGATATTACATTGTATAAGGTATAGAAAAAAGCCCTGAACAACAGGGCTTCTATAATATTCTGGCGCACCCGACAGGGATCGAACCTGCAACCGTCAGAATCGGAATCTGATACTCTATCCAATTGAGCTACGGGCACATCATTTGCAGGATTCATTATATCATAAAATTAAGGTGGCGGCTACTTAAAATTTCTATTTTGATATCATTTTGACATTATCATTGGAATACTCACAATCTGTCTTAGGGGTGTTGAAAAGCTGAATTCTCATAATGTCACACTTCTGTGTTTATAGCTTATGGTACTCCATAGTGAATAGATTTAGACAACTGAAGGAAACGTGAGATCGATAAAGACGGTAAAGCATTGCAAGATTTTATGCAGGAAAAATCCATTTACCTGTTCTGCTTTGATTTTCAGGTATTTTGGAACGTCGCTTTTCATCAGCATGCTTAACAAAAAAAATTATTGTTATATACGTACCAATGTGAATTAAACAGTAAAATCTATTATAATTATTTCTTATCAAATTCTAATTTCTCTATGAAATGATTGCTATACATATTCCAATACGTTTTATACACAAAATCCTCATTACCATCAAAATTGAGCTGATACATTCTGAATATAACAGGCAAATCTTTTGGCTGCCATTGTTCTTCATAGGAATAACGATATGTCATCCCTACCCTTCGCATAACATTCCCACTTCTCGGGTTGTTTTTATCGTGCGTTGCCGTAATATAAGGCAAACCATCTTTTTTCACTTGCTTTATGACTGCTTTACCTGCTTCTGTAACAATTCCCCTATGCCAAAACTCCTGACGAAGTCCATAACCAAAGTCATGATGTTCTTCCATATCAACATTGACATAGCCTATAGGAAAATTATCTTCTTTTAAACAGATTGCATACGCATATGCCTGCGGCTGTACATATTTCAAAGCATACCTTTCTTCATAAAATTTTCTTGTTTCCTCTAAATTTTTCAAGGGATACCATGGTAAGAATTTATTGACTTCCTCATCTTTCAAAATGAGAAAAAGAGCTTTCATATCCTTATCTGTAAATTTTCTTAAAATCAAACGTTTTGTTATTAACACAGGTGTATTCACGTTATCAACCTCCATAATTCCTTGTTTTAAGTTCGATAAACTGGAATTTGTAGCGTGATATTACTACAAAATAAAATATGGTATCCATTGATTTAAACTGTCGTTTATGGCGTGTCCAAACATACATGGGAAAATAGAACGATTATTAGAATTGAATTTCACTTTACAATAAAGTAAAGAGATAACAAAAGCTATTACAACATTCATGATACTTCCATTATAGACATGAACTAATGCAAATACAAAAGAGGTCAATAGGATACTAATATTTTCATTATAGTTTTTATTAAAATTTTCTAATAAAAATCCTCTAAATATAATTTCTTCTGAAGGTGCAACAATGAGAAAATAATAAATGGTTTGTGTAATGCAGATTGTTAGAGAAGTTTTTGGTGGAAACATAGTATCAAGATTACCACAATTCAACACAATCATTAAAAACATAGGGATTAAAGCTACTATAATTCCTACAATCCATGCAATTGGCTTGATTGGTTTGATTATCCCCATATCCTTTAAACTTAAATTTTGTCTTTTAGATAAAATGAACACAATACTCACCTCAATAATACTAATCGTTATTCCAAATATTCGTCTTTCAATATAGTTAAGAGTATTAAATAGCATAGTAATCAAACCGAGAAATACTATAATACTAATAACAAACAAATTGCTTTTAATATATTTATTCATTTTTATTCTTCTCCATAATTTCTAAGTTGTCTTGTTTATAACTGTTCACTAGAGTAAGAAATCAACAATCAATTTCAGCTATTTCAAGAATATTTCCATCAGGGTCTTTAATGTTAAAGTACCAATACGGAAGATGAACATTTACATACATCATTTGGGATACTTCTCCAATATGTAAAAATTTTAACCGCTCATGCTCTAACTTTAAATTTTCAACCTCAAAATTCAAAATTATAATATTGTTCTTTTTACCTGAATCTTCTTTATAAAAATCATCAATGTAGGCTTGATTAAAGCATTCCTCACCAGCTTTTTCTAGTAGCTTTTCATCAAACGCTTTATTATATAATGAAATACTATTTCCACAATCAAATGTAACCCACCTATCGTCGTTGGTATAGATAGGTTTCGATTGTAAAAGCAGTTCATAAAAATTCATTAACTTTTTCATATTCTCTACACATATATACGTTGTACCTAATTTCATTATCCTAATCACCTCTTCAACTTCTAATTTTATAACTCTGCAATCTCGAAGTTGTACTATTCACTATAAATACTTTTTCCAAAATTATAGGCTTTTATAAGATGGTGTGTTTTATCAATTTGAGGTTTTCCGGATGTTCCCCCACATCCACCAGCTAGTAACATACCTTTATCATTAAAGCCAATATAATTTATGATTGCAAAATTGTAATAAGATACCGCCTGTTCATATGTCCAAAAGAAATTATCTGCAGATGTCATAAGTAAAGCGGCATCTTTTATCGGATACCTTTCATATCGTCCCAAAGGCGGATTTGGGTCTTCCTCTGCAATGCAATAAAACCTCTCGATAAATGCCTTGATTTTAGAAGAGAGTGTCCAGAATAATAAGGGAGATGCAAAAACGATTAAATCAGCAGCTTTAATTTTTGGAATAAGTTCAAGAAACCCATCCTTTTGTACACATTCTTTTCCATGACGGCAGGCATTGCACCCTATACGACCCCGTACTTCTATTGTATTAAGAGAAATTTTTTCAACACTATGTCCTGCCTCTTTTGCTCCTTGAATAAACGAATCTACTAATTGACTTGTATTTCCATTAACGCGACCTCCACCTTGTATCACAAGAATATTTTTCATTGGCGTCTCCTTTCATATTCCCGATTCCTATGAACTCATTTTACCATAATAGTTATCTATAAAATAAAAATATTGAAAAACTTTCTTGTCTAATCAGTTTTATCTTATTATAAAGCCGTACCTGCCGCAGTATACGGAAGGTGTCGCCATACTACGGGGAGTTACATACAGCGGTATCCATAATAGAATCAGCTTCTGATTAAAAACAGCTGACAGAGTATAGCTAATAAATGGAAGACAATTCAGCTATCCTCGTGTACAATAAAGGAAAGAAGGAGTGCGTGGCGTATTTAACCGACATGCAAATGTATACTGTAACTATGAAGAACATTGGATACTGTATAATGCTGCTCCTGCTGTGCTGTGCCTGCAGTGCTCAGCCTAACAGAGATGCAGAGGAATTTCAGAAAGACAAGGATACCGTAGCACAACTGGATACCGCGTTAAAAAAGCTGGAAGACGCAGAAAGCTTTCATTTAAAGCAGGAGAATGATAAAGGACAGCTTGTGGATATGAGTATTCGTAAATCCGGCAGCAGGCAGGATACTACAGCCAAGCCAAATGATGTATATGCCCCTTATGAATTCAGCGGCACCTATACGGATGAAAAGGGAACTGCTTTTCATATCGAACAGACAAAGCAGTCAGGGCTTATGGCAGAGGTGAATATAGCGGATACCCGTCTGCTGTCCTTGGGCTTCAACACCATACGCTGGGATAAACAGGCCCTTGAACAAGCACTGGAGGATTCTGCACTGGAGGATTATGTACGTATCTGCGAAATGGATGATGATCATATGCACACCTGTAAAGTAAACGAGCTGACGGTGACCTTTAAAACGGATACTGCAGGTTATCTCATCTATCATAAAAGCAGCAGAGATCAAATTGATCGCAGCTATACGAATGTGAATAAGGAACAGGTGCTTTTCATGAATAAGACATAAAGCGGAAATCATAAATATCAGCTTGATGATTTATCGGCGGAGAACTGTAGACCTATCGTGTATGAAAACCTGTAACGTAAGGTTGATCATCTCAAAGCTTTATATTATATTTGTATACCGCTAACATGGAAATCAGAGCTTCGATAACGATTGTACGCAGCGATCGTAACGAAGTTTTTTTGTATCCTGCCATATTTTTTTTCCGGTCCATATCACACACATTCGTTATATCTGACTATCCTGTCTACGAGACAGGCCCTTTTTTCGCTAATCCTGGTTACGCTGCCGCTCTGCAGCCCTTAGACCATACCCGAATCCGCTGTTCTCAATCCGGAAGGCTCATCATATTCTGTACTGTTCACCCGGCTTCTTTCTTGTGAAAAATCACTGTTTTTTAATTTGTTATTTTATTCACAAAAAGTGAGAAACTGTTGGAATACCAACATGTAACAGGAAAAAGGGAGTGTTATCATAGGGGTGGATCCAAGGTTGGTGGCTATATGAAAAGGAACGATGTAAACGCTTTATTGAAATTCCATATGCATCAGGAATTCGCCGTACTGCCCATCGTATTGTATGTACTGCTGAGCGGTATCATCATGATCTGTTTTCATTATTACTCTATGAAGGCGCTGATTCTGGCAGCGGTACTTGCCATTCTGAGCGGCTTCCTCCTGTGTGCCGACAAGGCGCATTACTGGGATGCCGTTGTTCGCGGTCTTGCCCAGTACGGCAATGCCAGACTGATTATGATCTTCATGGTGATCGGTATCTTTTCCAGGCTTCTTGCTGTCGGACAGATTGGCTCCGGCTTTGTCTGGATCGGCATGCATCTGCATTTGAGCGGAGGAAGCTTTACCGTTTTCTGTTTTCTTGTATCCTCGCTTATTTCCATGGGTGCAGGTGCACCGATTGCGGCACTTCTGGCCGTTGTACCGATTTTTTATCCGGCAGGTGTGCTGATGGGCGCTGATCCTGCGATTCTGACAGGGGCTATGCTGAGCGGCATTTTCTTCGGGGACGCACTCTCCCCAAGCTCTCAGGTCATTCATACGACGATTGCCTCCCAGCATGATCCTGTTACAAACAAGAGTGCTGATCTTCTGTGCGTGATGAAACAGCGTCTGCCGTATCTTCTAATCGCAGGTATTCTGTCCGCTATCCTGTTTTATGCTTTCGGAACCAGTGGAAACGCACAGAATCCCGAGCTGCTTGCGAGCATGTGCAATCCGAAGGGACTGTGGATGCTGCTGCCGATTCTTCTGCTGCTGGCCATCTGCTTCAGGACGAGAAATTTATTTATCGGTGTTACGTATGCGATTCTGGCAGGAATCGTTGTCGGAATCGCCACCGGATTGTTTCAGTTCTCCGATTTGATCAGTATTCAGTATGAAACGCAGGCGCTGCACGGTATTTTGTTTGACGGCTTATCCGGTGTGGTGGATATCATCATTTCCACCATCCTCCTCTATGGTCTGATTGCGATTGCCGTAGAGGGCGGTATGATGGAAAAATGCTGCAATTATCTTACATCGCGAAAAGCGGTACAGCGTGCATGTGGTGGTGAAGCTGTGATTTGCCTTGGCGTCGGTATCGTTAACATTCTGCTGGCAGGCTGTGTGCTTCCATCGATTCTCATGTTCAAGGATATCGCGGATACCATCGGAAAAAGGACCGGGATTTCAGCGGAGCGCAGAAGCATCCTGCTAACTGCAATGACAACCAATATAACAGCAATCATCCCTATCAACAGTGCCTTTGTGATGGGGGCTGTCACCGTGATCAACCAGCTGGCCGCAAATCATACCTATCTGCCGGTTGTCACACCGTTTCAAATATTCCTGTCCTCTTATTACTGCCTGCTTTTGACACTGGTATGTATCATCTGGGTCATGCTTGGTGCAGAAAGAGAAGGAGAACATAGCTATATAAGGAAATACCATCATGCAAAGGAGTGAGATATATGGAAAAGCGCTATGATGTCATCATTATCGGAGGAGGGCCAGCCGGTCTGGCAGCTGCCATCTATACAGGAAGAGCCGGACGAAAAACCCTCATGATTGAGAAGGGAAGCTTTGGCGGCCGCATTAACGATACCAGGGAAATCCGAAATTATCCGGGTGTTATCTCTGACAGCGGTGCCAATCTGATGCAGAAATTTAAAGCACATGCCCAGTCGTATGCCACAAATGTCTTCAAGCGGACAACGGTAACCGGTCTGGAAGCAAGGGAGGACGGCACGCTTCTTGTACACACAAAGCGACGCGGAGATTTTGTCGGTGACTGTGTGATTCTGGATACGGGGACAAAGCCGAGGGTTCTCGGTATTCCGAATGAAATCGAGCTGGCCGGACATGGTGTTGCCTATTGCGCCACCTGTGATGCGGAGTTTTTCCGGGATAAGGAAATCTATGTGCTGGGAGCCGGAGATCAGGCAATCGAGGAAAGCGGATATCTGACCAATTTCGCAAAAAAGGTAACCGTCATCGTTCTGCATGAGGAGGGTCATCTGGACTGCAATGAAATGGCGGCGAATGAGGCCTATGCCAACCCGAAAATAGAATTCGTCTGGAACACCACCCTGCAGGAGATTCTGGGGGAGGAGGAGGTCCGCGGACTCATCCTGAAAAACGTTGTCAGCGGTGAAACGCGGGAAGTAAAGGCGGATGGTATCTTCTTCTTTGTCGGGATGGTACCGCAGACGGAGTTTGTACAGGAGGTTGTCGCCTGTGATGCAAAGGGATATATTCTTGTAAATGAGAAAAAGGAAACCAGTGTTCCCGGTATTTATGCAGTGGGGGACTGTACACAGACCTATCTGCGCCAGGTGGTCACCTCAGCCGCAGACGGAGCGATTGCTGCTACGGCAAGTGAGCGGTATTGCAGGGAGAGGAATCAGCTGGAAAGCATTCTGACACCGGATTCCGGAAGAGTTGCATTCCTGTTCTATAATCCGTATGAAAGCTCACAGATTGAACAGGTAACACAGCTTGAGGAGGCCCTGAAGGATGATTATAAAGTCATTCGTCAGGATATTACAAGACAGACCCTGCTGTATCAGCTGCTGCATATGGACGGAACCTTATCCAGTGCAATGTTTGAACATGGCAAATTGATAAAAAAGAATGGTAAAGAGGCATAGCAAAACCATAGAATGGAGGAATGTAATATGGGACAGCCTTTCGTTTTTCCACACGGAGTTACCGTATATGATCCACAAAAATGCTGGAACGGGTATACGATTGTACCCTTGATCAATGACGGTGTTCTGCTGTTTGATATGAATGGCAATGAGGTGCGCAGATGGAATATGCACGCCATGCCGCCCAAGCTGCTTCCCGGCGGCTATGTGATGGGACTGAGCGGATACCGCCATCCGGATTACGGTATGCAGGATGGTGTGAATCTGATTGAAATTGATTACGATGGAAATATCGTATGGGAGTTTGACAGATTTGAACATATCAACGATCCCGGAAGAGATCACCGCTGGATGGCGCGGCAGCACCACGATTATCAACGCGAAGGCAATCCGGTCGGCTATTATGTACCGGGAATGGATGCCAAACCTTTGGAAGGTAATACCCTGATTCTGGTTCATCAGACGATTAAAAATCCGGCAATCTCCGATAAGAAGCTGCTGGATGACGCGATGATCGAGGTGGATTGGGAAGGAAATATTTTATGGAAGTGGTCGATTTCCGAGCATTTTGATGAGCTTGGATTTGATGAAGCCGCAAAGAATGTGCTGGCACGCGATCCGAATATGCGTTCCAGTGACGGCGGTGTCGGTGATTATCTGCATGTGAACTGCATGAGCTATCTCGGTCCAAACAAATGGCATGAGCAGGGAGATATGCGCTTTAAGCCGGATAATATCATCTTTGACTGCCGTGAAGCAAACATCCTTGCCATTCTGGATAAGGAAAGCGGTAAGATCGTATGGAAAATCGGCCCGGATTTCAATGCGACTCCGGAATTGAGAAAGCTTGGCTGGATCATCGGCCAGCATCATTTCCATATGATACCGAAGGGTCTTCCGGGAGAAGGAAACCTGATGGTGTTTGATAACGGAGGCTGGGGAGGCTATGGTGTTCCAAATCCGGGAAGCCGCAACGGCTCCAAGAATGCGCTGCGGGATTACAGCCGTGTGCTGGAATTTAATCCCATCACACTGGAGGTAGTGTGGAAGCTGACACCAAAGGAGTTAAATCATGCCATTCCAACCGATGCCAGCAAGTTCTACAGTCCGTATGTATCCAGCGCCCAGCGTCTTCCGAATGGAAATACCCTCGTGACAGAAGGAAGCGATGGTCGTATAATAGAGGTAACTGCAGATCATGAAATTGTATGGGAGTGGATTTCGCCATATTATACGCATAATGAAACCGGTCCGAAGAACAATATGATTTATCGCGGCTACCGCTATCCGTACAGCTATGTCCCACAGGAGCCGACACCAGAGGAAATAGCGATTCCACGCATTGACAACACGACCTTCCGTATGCCGAATGCCGGAGCATTTGGCGCAAAAACAGTGATTGATGTGGAAGGAAGCCTACCGTATTATCAGGATGTGGCACTGTGTGTGGCAACCGATGATGAGGAGGATTTGAGCCTGCGCGAAAAGGTTTTCTCTGTAGATACCGAGGTGTTTGATCCGGTTAACGGCATGGCGGAGTGGAATGATAAGGTATTGAAGCAGCAGGAGAAGCCGGTGCTTGTACTGTTTGGTGCGGAGCGCTGCGTACACTGCAAGGCGCTGCATCCGGTATTGGAGGAGGCCCTGCAGGAGGAATTTGCGAACAGCTTCCTGATTCGCTATGTGGATGTTGATGCCAATAAGGATATCGTTGCAGCCTGTCATGTACAGGGGATTCCGGTTGTGGCAGTATATCGTAACGGGGAAGAGTTACGTCGCTTTCACGGAGAGCATGATTACGATGATGTCTGTGACTTTCTGGATGCGGTGTTTGCCTGATTCTGTAAACGGATAAAGGAGGATTTCCATGCGCAAGGAACCCTATGGTCTTATGCCGATATTTGCCCACCGCTGTATGCACCATGAGATTTATGGTAAACGGCTGCAGTATGAAACCTATAAAAGCTCACAGATTCTGCATTCAATCAATGATACGATCGATCATTTCGGAATGGTTGTGGATGGCGTATTAAAGGCGGAGCAGTATACCAGTCAGGGAAGTGTGCTGTGCAGCGCCTATTTTGAGGATAACGATGTGTTTCCGGAGCTGCTGTATTTCACAGGAAAACGGCAGTATACGTATACACTTGTCGCAGTAAGACGGACCACCGTTGCCTGGATGCATGTATCCGATCTGGAGGAAATGCTGAAGGAGGATGCGGAAATGATGACGGCGTTTATGCTGTATCTGTCAAAACGGGGATTGCGCAATCAGATGCTGCTGAGCTGTCTGCTGTATCAGACGATTCAAAAGCGCGTGGCATACTGGCTGTTGAGTATGAACCATTTATCAGAAAATGAACGCATACCGCTCCCGCGTTCCCAGACAATCTGGGCGAATACGCTGCATGTGAGCCGTTCCTCCCTAAATCAGGAGCTGAAGCGCATGGAAAAGGAAGGAATCTTTCGGATTGAGGGGCATGTTTTGATTCTCCTCGATCAGAAGAGGCTGGAGGATATTTTGTAAAATCAATGAGAGGCAGGTCTTGTCTATGTTCTATCTGAGAGCGTAGAAGGCCTGTTTTTGTTATACTGGAGGCGTAATAATCCCGTATAAGACCAGTCAGGTTTAGGACTATCCATATACGAAAAAATAAGAACCTGTACCATGTGAATTCTTATGTATAACATTCCGCAATTTATGAACTTTTACCCGCAAATACATTATTATGTGCTATGATACGGTTATGTCATGTATATAAACAGATTCAGTATACGAAAAAATATACATTCATCCGGTTCTTCCATATCGAATTTTTAAAATTGCTTATGGATGATGGATGCAGAAAAGGGAATCGTGATCATGCAGGCATATTTCTGGTTGCTAGGTCAAACGATAAAGAAAAGACAGGAAGATATGGGCAGCATACGAAACCAACAGGAGGATACATACGATGTGTACAAGTATAATTTCAAACGGCAATAAAACAATCATCGGCTTCAATCTGGATATACTGGATATGGAATATCAGGTGGTGGCTGAGGAAGATAGAGTTTATATCGCTATACAGGACGATAAAGAAGGCTGGCTTCCCTTATTCGGTGCAAATTCCAGAGGGGATTTTGTAGCTATGCCGACATGCTGGCCATTCGATGAGAGAAGTAATCCTGCGGGTTCGGATAGTCTGAATATCATCAATCTGGATATTGATTTACTGCTTGGGAAAAAAACATTTGATGAAATTAAAACGATTGCTGAGCATGAAGCGGTATCGAGTGTTTTGGGTATCACCTTTCAATCACAGCTATCAGATCGCCACGGTAATGTTTTGCAAATAATTCCGGGGCAGGGAATACGATATTTACCGAAACCGAAATTCTCCGTTTTAACAAATTTTTCTCCATTCAAGGGCAGTACTGAAAAGCACCCCTGGATGGGGTTGGACAGATATGATAAGGCTGTAAGGCTGCTTGAGAATAAACGTGAGGATTTTGATGTTTCGGATTGTTTTGAGGTTTTAAGACAGACTTCACAGACGATATGTCCTACCGTGGTATCTATGGTGTTTGATATAGCGGATAATACGGTATACTGGTGTGAGAACAGAGAGTGGGGGAAGATTGAAAAAAAGAAAATTGGCGATCCGATTCCGGCAGGAGAATAGCATTTTGAGTACAGGTGTGGAATTGGTTGGAAATGAGCATTGTTTTTGATCATAAAGGACGTATACAGTACTCTTGCTGTATGTTCATGATTCGCTTGAAAAGGTGTATTCATTTTCAAGGAATTAATCCTTCTTTAAAAACGCTGTATCATGTTAATCAATCTCTTAAAATGGGCAGATAAGTATCAAAGCGATAATATGATAGAAAAGGACTTGTACAATATTCACATAAAGTTATAGAATAATGCAAGTATCAGGTTGTAGAAGAGTAAAAAATTCAGTTTAACTGAGAGAAAAATCAGAATTTGTCAGAGAAAATATTTATCAAAATTTAGGAATAAGAGGTGAATATACGTATGAGTAAACTTAACGTTGAAGGAATAGAAATACAAATCTTTAAAATTGAGGAAGATGATTACATTTCTTTAACCGATATGGTAAGAAAAATTGAAAATGGACCAGCATTAATAGAAAAGTGGCTGAGAAATAAAAACACAATTGAATTCCTTGGTATTTGGGAAGAAATGTACAATAGAGAATTTAACTCCAGTGGATATGAAGAAATATTATTAGAAGCAGGGTTAAATCGCTTTATTATGTCAGTAAAACAGTGGGTATCGCGTACTAACTCTAAGGGAATTATGGCAAAAGCAGGAAGGTATGGAGGTACATATGCTTATAAAGACATTGCTTTTGAGTTTGCAAGTTGGGTATCACCACAATTTAAACTTTATCTAATAAAAGAGTTTGATCGTCTAAAGAAAGAAGAACAGGCGTTGTTAGGATGGAGCGCAAAGCGAGAACTGGCAAAAATAAATTATCATATACATACAGATGCAATTAGAGCGAATCTTATTCCGAGTGAACTTACTTCTCAGCAAATATCTATAATTTACGCATCAGAAGCAGATGTATTAAATGTGGCATTATTTGGAATGACTGCAAAACAATGGCGTGAAAAAAATCCTAATAAAAGAGGAAATATTAGAGATTATGCAAATATAAATGAATTAATCTGTATTTCTAATATGGAAAATATAAATGCTGTTCTAATAGAAGATGGATTAAATCAAAGTGAACGCTTGGTGAAACTCAATAAAATTGCAATACATCAAATGTCTATATTGGAGGAGCGGACTACGAAAGTACTGAGATAATTTAATTCCCTCGAATTCGGGGGAATTAAACACACAAAGAGTGACATTGGATTTATCAATGGAGATATAGAAATACTGTTTATGAAATCAACAAATCCCAGTTTATCAAACTGAACAAATCAGAATTTATAGAGGTATGTCAGATGATCAGATGAACACTATATTATGGATTTTGATTGCAATAGCAATATTATGATAAAGTAAATTAGAAATTTATAAGTTCCTTATATGTAAAAAAAACGTGCAGATTTGATAATTTTAATTGGTGGAGTTTGTCCTTGTCAAGGAATATAATAAGGCTACAAACCAACAAGGAGGAAAATCAGAGGAAAATCAAATGAATTTAGGTAACAATTTATTTCAGGCAAGAAAAAGGTGTGGGCTTTCGCAGGAGGATGTGGCGGAAAAGCTGGGGGTAAGCAGACAGACTGTTTCGAAATGGGAAACGGATGAAACAGTTCCTGATATTCGCCAGTCTAAAAAGATGGCAATGCTTTACAGTATGTTGTTAGATGAACTGATTGATTTTGACCTTGATATAAAAGAAATTCAGGAGACTATCGACAAAACGAGTGAAGAAGCGGAAGAAAAAATCAATTAGATTCATACATAAGGATATGCTCTAAAACTATAATCAATACAGACTGCATAGAAATCAGAAACATCGTTTATCAAATAAAATTACATATTTATGAAACAGATATTCACAGAAACGGGAAGATATGCTACATTATGGGTAAGAAAGAAGAGGGAACTGTTATGAAACTGGGTATTGCAGGAGCAGGCATGATCGTTGTACAGGGTCTGCTGGAATTTGTACATGATATCAAAGGAATCGAGCTGATCGGGATTTGTGCTACAAAGCGGTCGGAGGAAAAGCTGAAGAAATTAAGTAAGGAGCATGGCATTGCTCATACATATACGGATTATGAGGAAATGCTGAAGCTGGATGAAATTGATACGGTGTATGTAGCAATCAATAACCATCTGCATTATGAATTCAGTAAAAAGGCGATTCTTGCCGGTAAGCATGTTATCTGTGAAAAGCCGTTTACGGTCCATGTGGATGAATTGAAGGAACTGATTGCACTTGCAAAGCAGCACAATGTCATGCTGCTGGAGGCGATAACCAATCAATATTATCCAAATTATCTGGAGCTGAAGAAGCAGTTGGACAGAGTGGGAAATATCCATGTGGTTTCCTGTAACTATTCGCAGTATTCTTCCCGTTATGATGCCTTTAAGCGCGGAGAAATTCTGCCTGCATTTAATGCGGATATGGCAGGCGGCGCACTGATGGACTTGAATGTATACAATGTGCATTTTAATGCAGGTCTGTTCGGGATGCCGAAGAATGTGCAGTATTTTGCAAACATCGAAAAACGCGTGGATACATCCGGTATTCTGGTGCTGGATTATGGCAGCTTTAAATCCGTATGTATTGCCGCAAAGGATTGCGAGGGACCTTCTCAGGCAGTGATTGAAGGTGAAAACGGATATCTGGAGGTGGAGGGCTCCGCCTCAGTATGCTCGGCGGTAGCTTATAAATACCGTGATACAAAGGAAGAAGGTCAATTCAATTCGCATCCGGATGTACATCGTATGAAATTTGAGTTCATCGAATTTGAACGTATTGTGCGTGAAAAGGACTGGAAACGGGTAGAGGAAGGACAGCAGGAGAGTCTGATTGTCATGGAAATCATCACACAGGCAAGAGAAAAGGCAGGGCTGTAGCTATTATCGCCTGATTCGTATTCAATAGAAACGGAAAAGGTATGCGAGGTGTGATGCAAATTCTTACTTGATTGCGGGAAATTTAAAACATGGAGAATTCAAAACGAACGTTATCTACAATCGTATTGATTTCTCCTCTTTTTTGTAAACACTTTAAAGTAAGCAGAACCTGATACAGGAGCATACCTTTTTATATACAGCTTTCCCATACCAGAAAAAATCATGCATAACAAGCTGTTCAGCGAAGAGAGGTGCCCTCATAAGATACTGTTCTTTGTGCTGTTGCAGGTATGGATGGTTGATCGTAAATGACAGTAAGGCAGCATGCAGGAAATGGGCGATGATAACAACCGATATACAGGCAGTATCAGAGAAATGAGTAAGGATAGCTACAGATTCTCCTGCTGCTGTAATTGGCTTCGATAGGAAAGTAAGCCCTCCTGATTACAAATAAGTCGTACATGATGCAGCTCGCATAGCTTCTGTAGCTGATGTGAAACAGGTCCATTGTAGATGATGACGGATAGCTGTGCCATGGACAGCTCCAGATACTGAAAGGTTTCCCCGATCTCGTATGATCCAGGAGTAAAACGGTATGATCCGCATTATCATAAAATGCCCTCTTGATCTTTGCTTCCTCTGCATCGTAATTGAAGCAGCCCTTTTCAGGATGGAATGCGGGAGCGGAAATGAAGCACCATTTCGCATGAAAGCGTCGGATATAGTCGATCGTTCCTTATCCGTAAATACTCGTTCTTTTCGGCATGTACCGTCCGCAGGTAATCTGAGCATGAAAGGTTTCATTTTCAGCGAGAATGCGTGCGTTATTGACTCCGTAGGTAAGAATAGAAAGATCCTTTTTTTCCAGCAGCTCCCTTGCCAGACAGAAGCAGGTGCTTCCACTATCAAGAAACAGCGTATCACCATCCTGTACCAGACGTGCTGCCATTCGTGCAATCTCATTCTTCTCACGGATGTTCTCTTTTTGACGGAAGGAGAAGGGCCAGTCAACCAGATCTGGATTAACATAGGAAGCCCCGCCGCGTGTTCGCTTGATAGAGCCCTCCTTCGCAAGCTGCATCAGATCTCGTCGTATCGTCGGCTCGCTTACAAAAATGGAACGTGCCAGTCTTTCCACGCTCATCGTTTTCTCATCTGCCAGCAGCTCCAGTATTTTTTTCCGTCGTTCCTCACTTAACATAGGACATACTCCTTTCCTTCGTATACTGAAATATAATTGAATTATAGCGTAATCCTTTCCGGAATGAAACAATTTCCACAGAAAATAGATAAAACGGCTGCTGCAACGTATTTGGAAACACAGAGATCGATAACTACTTCTACATATATGTATTCGATGATTGTTGAAGCAGGCTTTTATTTGCATTTAAAATCGCAGGATAACACAACTTTTATGTTACAATAAAAGAAAATCGCAAGAAACCGCAATTTGTGAAGATGGCACAAATTTTGTATACTGTCATCAGGAAGGAGAACAGCATGTGAAGATACCAACCTTTGAACGGCGTAATGAAATCATCAGAATGCTGCTGTTACAGGGCTATGTGAAAGCCCAGCTTTTGGCAGAGCAATATCAGGTAAGCATGGAAACGATCCGTAAGGACCTGACATATTTGCAGGACATCGGAATCGCCCGTAAGGAATATGGCGGGGCATCTCTCTCTCAGCAGGATATCGAGCAGAGTCTACCCATCCGTATGGAGCATGGTGCCCGGAAGCAGGAAATCGCCCGGTATGCACTTGGCTTTTTGGAGGATGCCAAAGTCATTTTTCTGGATGCCGGCACGACGGTGCATGAGCTGGCAAAGCTTCTGAATGATTATCGCCCGCTTGATATTGTGACAAACTCACTGCTCGCATGGGAAAGTCTGGATGCCGGATGTCACAATGTATTTCTCACCGGTGGAAAAAAACGGGAGAAAAACCGTTCGTTGACAGGCAGCTGGTGTGTACAGGCAATCGAATCTGTTCATGCGGATATCTGCTTTTTAGGGACAAGCGGTATTCTGGACAGAAAAGGTCCAACCACGCACTCCTATCAGGAGCTGGAGGCAAAAAAGGCCATGGTACGCCAAAGTGAACGCGTCTATGTACTGGCGGATAGTGATAAATTTCAGGAGTCAGGATTCCATACCATGTGCTTATGGGAAGAAATTGACGGTATCATCACAGATGGTTTTCTGTCCGCAAAAGCTTATAAGCAGTATGAGAAAATCGTGCCGATCTGGATGGCACAGGAGGAGGAATATGAAAAGAATCGTCAAAATTCTGCCGTTTTATGAACCACGTATGTGGGGAGGCGGTGAGCGTCTGGAAAAAGAATTCAATTATCATACAGATGTACGGCCGCTGGGAGAGGTTTATAATGTAGTCGCATTGAAGGGACATGCGGATTGTGTGGTGCCGGAAATGGATATGACGCTTTCAGAATTATACAAGCGATATCCGGACTGGTTTAACTGTGATACAGAAGAGCTTCCTGTACGTGTGAACATTCTCGATCCCATCGCTGATTTATCGGTACAGCTGCATCCGGATGATGCGTTTGCCAGAGCATATAACGGCGGCCGCGGGAAGCCGGAGGCCTGGGTTATACTGGATACCACAGAGGATGGTAAAATCCAGTTCGGCCACAAGGCGAAAACAATTGAAGAATTCAGGGAAAAAACAGAACAGCAGGATTGGGATGGCCTGTTGAAATACCTGAAGGCGGTAAAGGATGCATTCATCGACATTCCGGCAGGAACACTGCATGCGATCGGCAGTGGCGTATTAACCTATAATATTTCAAGAAATGCAGATTGCACCCTGCGTTTATACGACTATGACCGCATAGATCCCTCAACCGGAAGGAAACGTGAAATTCAGCCGGAGCAGGTATATGAAAATGTAAATATGCCGGATACCTCAACCGAGTTTGTACGATATCCGGCTTCCCTTGAACGCGGCATTCATGTGACGAGATACTGGGATGAACCGGGCTTGTACACGCTTATGCGCCTTCAGGTAGAGAGGATGGGAAGCTTTTCACATCCGCGCTTTGCATTTTATACCTGTGTAGAGGGGGAAGGAACTATACAGGGGGTACCTGTCAGAAAAGGAGAAACTCTGCTTGTTCCGGAAGGCTTGGGTATGCTGGAATTTAAAGGGAAGCTGGATGTCTTTCTGGCATCCTATCGAAATGAGGAGTAGGGTATGAAAGTACAGCTGGCTTTCAAGGCTATTCCATAGCATGTGGTACCTTAACCATGGTATGGTATCGTATGAGCAGCTTTCATCATGTAAAAGCTGACGGCAGAAGCTATACCGCTTTGATTATGCAGATACGCTTAACAGCAGCAAATCGGAAGCCATGGTCCATAGGGTCTTGACCTTTCGCTGTTTGAGATCTAATTGCTGTTAGCTTTCATCAACTGCGAAAGCAACATGTAAGGCAGTATCATAATTTGATGAGGACATTGTGATTCATTACAGTGTCTTTTTATTATGCTGTTTAGGGGAGAATCATATATCAAATCATCAGTAATTCAAATTTTTTTCAGTAACCTCCCCACTTGCTTATTCCTAATACGGATGCTTTTCGTATAGGTTAAAAAAATCGGAAAGAAGTGATAAAGCGGTGGATTACGGTGGAAATGTATGAAAACATAAAAAAATTTTTCAACAATTCTGACGCTGCTTTTTATCCTCGTTATGATGAGGTCATCAGAAAGGAGAGATGAAAAATGCTGATGAATATGGAGTGCCTGCTGAAAACAGCGAAAAAGCATCATTTTGCAGTGGGAGCATTTAATGTATGCGACAGCCTTCTGTTTTCAACAGTTATGGAATGCGCAGAAGAGCAGCATGCACCGGTAATTGTTGAACTTGCGCCACCGGAATTTTCGTATGTGGGATCGGATTTCTTCGCCTATGCTGTGAAGCGGATGCAAAACAGCAGTGTTCCCTGTGTCCTGCATCTGGATCACGGAAAGACCATACAGGATTGCATACGAGCAATACGCTGCGGCTTTACATCTGTTATGATTGACGGCTCATTATTAGCGTATGAGGACAATGTAAAACTCACAAAAACCGTTGTTGAGATTGCGCATGGTGTCGATGTGTCAGTAGAAGGGGAAATTGGAACGATTGGCGCGTTATCAGACAGCGTTGAGGGAGGCGTGGAACAGGTAACCTATACCAGACCGGAGGAGGTTACCGACTTTTTGACCAGAACGAATGCTGATACGCTTGCTGTCGCGATAGGTACTGCACACGGTATCTATCCGAAAGGATTTGTGCCGAAGCTTCGTCTGGATATTCTCGAGGCTATTGAAAAATTAAATACACGTCCTCTTGTTTTACACGGAGGCTCTGCGAATCGCGATGAGGAAATCGCAGAAGCATGCCGCCATGGGATCTGCAAGGTCAATATTGCAAGTGACTATCGCAAAGCATTTTTTCAGGGTACAAAGGAAATGCTTATAGAAACAGATGCTTTTTGGACACCTGACGTATTTGTATCTGGCAAGCGGGAGGCGAAAAGGGTAATCACTCACAAAATGCAGCTGTTCGGATGTATCGGGCAAGCCGATAAATATCGCTAAAGGTATGCTATGGAAAATTTTATTTATAAAAATCCAACAGAAATTATCTTTGGTAGGAATTGTCTGCATGCATTGAAAGATCAACTGCTAAAGCGCGGATATCGTTCTGCGCTGGTATTGTACGGAGGATCTCACTGTAAGGTTAACGGTGTATTAAAGCAAATAACAACGCAGTTGGAGTCCTGTTCCATTTCCTGCTTTGTACAAGGGGGAATACATCCCAATCCAAAGCTGTCAGAGGTCGAACAAATCGTCAAAAACGTAAAGGATGATATTGTGGATGTGGTTCTTGCACTTGGAGGCGGGTCTGTTATAGATACGGCAAAGGCAGTAGCGGTATGCTTGGCAGCACCGTCCGTAAGACTTCAGGATATCCTCTTAGGAGATCAAAAAATAAAGCGGGCGCTTGATGTAGGCGTAATATCGACCATTGCCGGTTCAGGTAGTGAATCCAGCTGTTCTATGGTGATTACCATTGATGACGGGAATCTGAAAAGAGCCTGTGATGATGAACAGCTCTATCCTGTATTCGCAATTTTGGATCCGACACTGACATTCACACTTCCGTATTATCAAATGGTAAGTGGAGCCTGCGATATCCTCATGCATGCAATGGAGCGTTATTTTTCTCCAACGGATAACACAGAATTGATTGACAGTATGTGTGAAGGTCTTATGCGTGTGGTATTATCCAGTATCGAAAAAAGCATAAAAAATCCACAGGATTATGAGGCCAGAGCTAACCTGATGTGGGCGGGCTCTTTATGCCATAACGGTTTGCTCGGGACAGGCAGAAAAGAAGATTGGGCCTGTCATCGTATGGAGCATGAGCTCAGCGGATTATTTAATGTTGTCCATGGAGCAGGCTTGTGTGCCTTATGGGGAAGCTGGGCTGCCTATGTCCGGCCATATCATCCGAAACGATTTGCTTCCTTTGCTCGTCAAGTCATGGGTATAGAGGAAGTAAATGATGATCGCTGTGGAACGCTCGGTATCCAGGCGCTTGTATCCTTCTTCAAAAGAGTGGGCATGCCAGTTTGTATCACAGATTTGAACGTGTGTATTGATGAAGCAATCATACAGACCATGGCACAAAACTGTCTCCTTCGCTCTGACAGTATCGGACAACTGAAGAGGCTGTCATTACAGGACATTAAAGCGATTTACAGAAAGGCGGGAAAGGTTGAATGAATACGTGTGAGTTGAAAGCTTTTGCGAGCAAAATACGAAGGGTAACCTGCGATATGGTTCTTTATCGCGGTGATGGTCATATCGGCGGTGCTCTTTCCATGAGTGATGCATTGGCAGTTCTGTTTGGAAATTACATGAAGGAAGAGGACTGGTTTGTTTTATCCAAGGGGCATGCGGGACCTGCTTATTATGCGGTACTGATGCTGACAGGCAGACTGGATCAAAAGCATATTCACACCTTGAATGAAAACGGCACCTTGCTTCCTTCTCATCCGGATCGCATGAAAACACCCGGTGTTCAGGTAACGACCGGCTCCCTTGGGCAGGGGATTTCTCAGGCTGCCGGAATTGCTTATGCGTTAAAGACAATGGAGAGAGAAGGATATGTGTTTTGTATAGTAGGGGATGGTGAATGCAATGAGGGTGAGGTGTTTGAAGCGTTGCAGTTCATCGCAAATAAACGATTGAATAACTGTATTGTTATGGTTGACTGTAATAAGAAGCAGGTAGACGGCTTGCTGCGAAAGGTCAGCTGTGACTTTGATTTTCCTTCCTTGTTTCAAAGTATCGGTTTTCATGTGTGTGAAGTGGATGGGAATGCAGTGGAGGATGTTGATCGAAAGCTTTCCGAATGCATAAAAAGAAAGGGGCAGGCAAGTGCGCTCTTATTAAACACGGTTAAGGGAGCCGGTATTCCCTACTTTGAACAGCAGGAGAATCCACACCATGTGACATTTAATGAAGCAGATAAGCAGGCGCTTCAGGACTATATCATTCAGACAGGAAAGGAGCTGAACATATGAGCTGGCAGCTGGCAGAGAATCATGAAATCAGTGAGGTTAGAAAAGCATATGGACAAACATTGGAACAGATGATTTTGAATGGCAGGCCTATTATGGTTTGTGACGCGGATCTGGCAGGATCGTCCGGCGCCGGATATCTGTACGATAAATATCCAAAGCATACTGTTAATTTCGGCATCTGTGAAGCAAATATGATAGCAGCTGCTGCAGCGATGTCACGCATTGGAATACGCCCCTATGTCCATTCCTTTGCACCCTTTGTATCCAGACGAGTTGCGGATCAGGTATGTATCTCTGCTGCATTCGCCAAGCAGGATCTTCACATTTATGCATCAGATCCCGGTTACTGGTCGTTGTACAATGGGGCAACACATACCACCTTTGAGGATATTGCTATGATGCGTGCAATTCCGTCAGTTCATGTTGTAGCACCGGCAGACAGTGTTGCATTTTCCTGGGTTCTGAAATGGTATGAGCAGAATGGCGGAATCGTTTATAACCGCTGTACAAGAAAACCGGTGCCGTCTATATACGCAAAGGGCTCTTCCTTTACATTCGGAAAGGCTAATATCTTAAAAACAGGTTCAGATGTTGCGCTCATCGCCATCGGTGCCGGTGTCTATGATGCATTAGAAAGTGCAAAGCAGCTGGAGGAACAGGGAATATCAACAAGTGTGATTGATCTGTTCTTCATAAAGCCGGTAGATGAAACAGTTCTTCAAAATGTGATACAGACGCATAAGGTTATTGTCACAATCGAGAACCATAGCCGATATGGAGGTATCGGGGAGCTGGTAGCTGATGTCATGGCACAGCAGAAAACGTCTGCACTGCTTCGTCATATTTCCGTTGATGATCAATTCGGTGAAGTAGGAACAAAAGAATATTTAAAAGAGAAATTCCACCTGACCAGTACGGATATCGTGAACAAGGCTCTGGATGGTTTGGAAAAATATGGCAGCTGAGGAGTGAAAAAAAGTGTTTGCATAAAGAAAAGATCAGGCTTTAGTGTTTAAATTTTCAACAATGTTGTGCACTGCTTTTATCTCTTTTATAATCTAAATAACAGTATCAGATATTGAAGGGAGTAATGCAAATGACAATCAGCACAAAAAATGAAATTCTGGAATATCTTCTTTCAAAGAAGGTGGAGTTGGATTTAAGGAATATCGAGGAGTTTTCTGCTCATATTTTGAGCAATGAGCTTCATATCAGCCGATCTCTGGCAAGCCAGTATCTCAATGGCTTTGTAAAGGAAGGGCTTCTTGTGAAAATTGCTACACGACCTGTGTATTTTCTTTCCAGAAAAAACATTGAGGAACAGTTTCAGGTGCAATTTAAAGAAAGTATGTTTTACAGCGTTGAGGATTTTCTGGATACGTTGTCTAAAAAAACATGTATTAAGCGTAATTTTATGAAAATGATCGGATATGACACTTCTCTTCATACTGTGATAGATCAGTTGAAATCCGCATTAAAATATCCTCCAAATGGTCTTCCGGTGATTCTTTATGGAGAAAAAGGCAGTGGGAAATCGCTTATGTGTCAGAAGATGTTTGAGTATGGACAGGATGCAGGGATTATTCCGGAACAGGCGCTGCTGCAGAAATATAAGGTCCTTGAACAGGATATGCAGCTGGCAGAACAGCTGTTGGGAACAGAGATCAAAAAAGGGCTGCTGGAGCAATGCGAAGGCGGTATTCTCTACCTTACTCAAGCGCAGAATCTGAGCAAGCATGATCAGCAGCTCCTCATGCGTATTCTGGAGGATGGAGGCTTTATTCGTGGAGGAAACCGTATCACGCTTCGTGCAAGAATCATCCTTTCACTGGATGAGGATTATCAGAAATATCTGGATTATGACCTGATTCAATGCTTCCCGATCATTTGCCGGATGCCGAATTTGGATGAGCGCTATCAGGATGATAAGGAAGAGCTTATCATACATTTCTTTAAGCTGCAGTCATGGAAGCTGGGAAGATATCTGTTTGTCAGTAAAAATCTGATTCATATACTTCTGACTAGAACCTATAAACGCAATATAGATGAATTAAAACGTACGGTAGAAGATGTATGTGCACGTGCAAACAGTGAGGAAGAAACAACCGAGCAGCTGTATATCCGCATGTATCAGCTTCCGGATTCCATTTTAATGGATTTAGGTGAACAGGACTATATGGAGGAACAGGTGGAGTATGTGGATATTTCCTCCTATAAACGAAATGAAGAATCAAGAAAGCTGCTGGAGCTGTTTGAAACTATATTAAATCGTGTTCCAAAGGATGAAGCGACTTCTATGATATCGTATGTTAAGGAGCTGAATGGTGTATTGACACAATACTGCAGTGCAATCGCATATAACGAGAAATATACGAATCAGCAGATTCTTGCGTTAGAGCATACGATTCGTAATATTTTGAACCGCGTTCTTACCACGTACAACGTTTCGATTCCATATCACTGCAGCCCGCTGTTTGCGGCTTGTATTTATGGCAGGCAGTCCCATAACAGGATACTTGAGGAATGGAAACAGGAGCATGCCTATGAAATCAGCAAATGTCTGAGTCTGTTGGAAAAGCAGTATCCTCAGGGGTATCTGATCAGTGAAAAGCTGAGCTATGCACTGCTTGCGAATCTGGAATTAGGGTTTGATGATATGGAAAAAATCATTCTCATGATTCATCTCGGATTTTATCATGAGCATGCCCATCAGAATAAATACCTGTCCATTATAATCGCACATGGCTATTCCACTGCCAGCAGCATGGCCGAGGCTATAAATTCTCTGCTGGGCAGCTATCTGTTTGAAGCCTTTGATATGCCTCTGGATACCTCCATGCCGGATATTGCGGACCGCCTGAAACGTTATATTGATCGCTATACAATAAAAAATGATATCCTTTTGCTTGTGGACATGGGATCACTGGAGCATATTGATGAGCAGCTGACTATGATAGACAATAAGAACATCGGCATTATCAATAATGTATCGACAAGACTTGCTCTGGATATCGGAGAATCTATACTGCAGGGAGCGGATATGGAGTCATTATTAAGGAACGCGGCAGAGCATTCTACAAGTACCTATACACTTGTAGAAAATAAGCAGAAAAAGGATCTGATAATTTTCATATCGGATAATGGAATCAAAATGGCGAACCGCATGCGGGAATTATTCGCGGATTCATTGCCGAAGGCGATTGATATCGAAATGCTTTCTATCGATTTATTGGATTTCAGAAATGAAGACTATATGAATGAAATTGCAAAGGAATATGATATTCTATTTGTATCCGGTATCTGTTCCAGCATTGATTGTCCGAAGCAGTTTATATCACTGGAGGATTTGATTACCTCTAATCAGCTGGATTATCTGAGAACCTTGCTTAATAAATATTTGACGATTGAAGATATAGATACATTTACGAGAAATCTAATCCATAATTTCTCACTTGGCAATGCATTGGATACCTTATCTATTCTGGATGCAAAAAAGCTGCTGGAGTTTGTAGAGGGTGCTGTCAATCAAATGCAGCTGCAATTGGACCGCCGCTTCTATGGAAATACGCTAGCTGGATTGTATATTCATCTATGCTGTATGATTGAACGTCTGGTAACAAAAGAACCCATTACCAATCACGAGGGTTTGCAGCAATTTGAGAAAGAAAACAGAAAGTTCATAGAGATAGTAAGAAGAAGCTTCACAAAGGTATGCAGCCATTATGGCGTAGAGCTATCTATGAGCGAAATATCCTATTTATATGATTATATCAAAGAAGACAAACTGCATGGAACGCAAGAGGGGGATTTCTAAATGAAAACAAAAATTATTATCGCAAGTCATGGAAGATTTGCAGAAGGTATTATGGATAGTCTTAAAATGATTGCGGGAGAGCAGGACCATGTAGAACCGCTTTGTGCTTATATTGATCGTAGCGTTGACTACAGCGCACACATACGACAGCTGGTAGCTGATCATGATTATGAAAAGCAGGCGCTTCTGGTTATCACAGACTTGTTGGGAGGTAGTGTGAATAACGAATTCATGCGTTTTACAGAGGATTATCCGTTTTATCTGGTTTCCGGATTAAATCTCAGTCTGCTGCTGGAATTAGCACTGTATCCGGACGAATTAAAATCAGATACGATTCAGAAAATCGTAGAGCATAACAGTGATTATATAGTATTCTGCAGTGGAGACACTTTACACCTGCAGGAAGAAAACGATTTTTAGGAGGATGAACATATGATTAAAATGCTTCGTGTTGATCACAGACTTCTGCATGGACAGGTAGCCTTTTCCTGGACCGGGTATCTCGGGGTCAACTGCATATTGATTGCGAATGATGATTGTGTAACCAATGATCTGCGCAGAACAACGCTTCGCCTCGCCAAGCCATCCAGCTGTAAGCTGATTGTAAAAGGCATCGAGGAATCCATCGCGGCATTAAACAGCGGGAAAGCAGATAAATACAATCTGTTTATTGTTGTGGATAATGTAACGGATGCCTATCGTCTTGCCAGTGAGGTGGACCGTATCCATATCGTCAACATTGGAGGTCTGAAAGCAGGAGAGCATACACATCCGCATCCCTCCAATCATAATATCAATTTTACAGATGAAGAGGAAATGATGCTTCGGGAGCTGGTCGATAAGAATATTGATGTAGAGCTTCGTATGGTTCCCAGTGATCCCGTTAAGCGACTTTAAATGAAAGAGAGGAATGAAGTATGATACAAGCAGCATTGATAGCACTGATAGCTTTTCTTGCCTATATGGGAGATGCTCTAGGATATTCACAATATGACCGTCCGCTTTGTACCGGCGTACTGGTTGGTATCGCATTGAATGATGTACAGCAGGGACTAATGGTGGGGGCCAGTCTGGAATTGGTCTACATGGGGACATTGACAATCGGTGGAGCATTTCCACCCGATATTTACACCGGTGGAATCCTGGGTACGGCATTTGCAATAACCACAGGCTCCGGTATCGAGGGGGCAGTTGCCCTTTCCCTTCCGATTGCAACCTTCGCCTTGCTGATAAAACAGGTTATTTATACGTTTGTAAGAGGATTCTTTGTACACCGTGCAGACAGCTATGCATTACAGGGGAATGACTCCAAGGTAGCTGCCATGCATGTATGGTCAACTTTGGCATACTGTGTGCCGATGGCAATTGTAGTCGGAATTTGTTTCTATGTCGGAGGTCCTGCAGTTCAGGCAGTGCTTGATCAGATACCGGCATTCATTATGAAGGGATTGTCAGCTGCAAGTGGCATGCTGCCTGCCCTTGGCTTTGCCATGCTGGTGAAAATGATTATCAGTAAGGAGCTGGCTCCATATTTCTTTATCGGCTTTCTGATTGCCAGCTATCTGCAGATTCCTGTGCTTGGTATTGCATGCATCGCGATTTTAATTGCTCTGCTGGTTATTATGAATGATCGTAAGAAAAACAATGTGGAGATGGGAGGTATGGATGATAATGAATTCTAATTCTGTAGAGAAGAAGCTGACAAAAAAAGATTTAAAGCAGGTGTTTGTTCGTTCAATAGCGTATAATTCATCGTTTAATTACGAAAGGCAGTTAAATCTGGGATGGGCATTCTCCCTTATGCCGGTATTGCGCAAGCTATATAAAGATGATGAGGAACAAATGAAAGCAGCATTGGCCCGTCATTTGGAGTTTAACAATATTACCCCATTTATCTGTACAGTACTATTTGGTATAACTGCGGCGATGGAAGAACAGAATGCGAATGATAGGGACTTTGATACTGAATCCATCAATGCTGTTAAGGTAGGACTGATGGGGCCGCTTTCGGCAATCGGTGATTCAATCTTTCTTGGAACACTGCGTGTAATAGCCGCAAGTCTGGGCTGTTCTCTGGCATTGAAGGGCAATATCTTGGGACCCATCATCTATCTGCTTATCTTCAATATTCCGAATTTTGCATCTCGTTATTTTCTGATGTACAAGGGGTATGAGCTGGGAACCAGCTTTCTGAATAAGGTAGAGGAATCCGGCATCATGGATAAGATTTTCAAGGGAGCCGGTATTCTGGGATTGATGGTTATAGGCGGAATGGTCGCAACCAATGTCAGTGTTCCCCTGACGGTAGCTTACGACGATGTGAAAATTCTGGACACCATTAACGGCGTTATGCCTAATCTTCTACCACTATGCTTTACCGGACTGATCTTCTATTTCCTGAAAAAGGATTTTAAGGTAACCTATATTCTGGCTGGTATCATCCTGTTTGGTATCCTTGGTGCCGCCATTTCGATGTTTTAGGAGGTTGTATGAAAATAGGATTGATAAATGAAGATTCACAGGCAGATAAGAATGCCATGATATTTGATATTCTGAAGCAGGAAGCAGAGAAAAAAGGACATACGGTATTCAATTACGGTATGTATACGGAACAGGATAGTCATCAGATTAATTTTACGCAGATAGGTATTCTTGCAGCGGTTCTATTGCACAGCCACGCAGTAGATTTTGTCGTGACGGGCTGCGGAACAGGGCAAGGAGCTATGATTTCCTGTAATGCGTTCGCTGATGTTGTTTGCGGCTATGTCAATACACCACTTGATGCGTATTTGTTTACCCAGGTGAATGCGGGAAATGCGGTATCTTTGCCATTCTCCCAGTATTTTGGATGGGGTGCTGAAATCAATCTGAAGTATGTGTTCGAAAAATTATTTGCACAGGAATTCGGTGGTGGCTATCCGCAATGCTATGCAGAAGGTGAAAAACGTAGCAGAGCACGTATGATGAATGAAACAAAGCTGCCTGCCCAGTATGCATTGCTGGAAGCATTACAGCGAACAGATCAGGAATTGCTGAAGCAGCTTCTTGATTATCCACAATTTCAGGAGCAGTTTTTCAGAAATGCAGAGGATACACCTGTTACACGATTCATAAAAAACCTGTTACATCCATAGGTTTAAATGAAAAACATATAATATAAAATGCCATGTAAATTCAGGACAGAAAATTGTAGCTGATAATAATTAAAATGCGAAGGAAAAGCAGCCATTTATAAGGGAGGTTCTTTCTTGCTTTAGGGTGTTTGCAAAAGGGAGACTTCAACTTCTATTGATAACTATAATAGTATGGAAGTCTCCCTGTTTCAAGTTTACCTGCAATCAAGAAAGAACCATAAGGAACCGGCTGCTTTTCGCTTTGCTATGAAAGCAGCCCGCATGGATTCTCATAGGGAACAAAGAACAACCTATCATGATAAATCTTGCATTGGAAATCAGAATTCTATATTTCTTCATTCGCTGGTTTCTATAAACTTAGAAATGCGATATAATCCCGTCTTTGACAGTTTAAGGAAAAAATAACTCAAGAAAACCCTTTAGTTAAGGGTTAATCTTGAGTTTTTGGTTTTGCAGGGGAATATAGTAATTGATTGGCAATTTTAGACTCATGAATGATACTTCTCATTTTAGCCTTCTTGATAATCTGAGTATCTGTACGGAAACCAAATAATTCATGAAGGTCATCCGTCAAATCTGTTCTTTTATAAATTGGAATGTAGCCATATGCGTCAAGTGCACATACATCCATGCTTCTCAGTGTATCTATGATATTCTCTGTTGTATATTTCTTGTCCAGTTTGAATTCCAGAATCCTATATATCAGCAATGACAGAAAGCAGATTAGGAAATGGGCCTTTATCCTGTCTTCTCTCTGCAGGTATACAGGTCGTGCTTCAAAGTCCGTCTTCATTATTCTGAAACATTCTTCGATCTGCCATCTTCTCTCATTGATAGCGATGATCTCAGATACATCTCCCTCTATATCTGTCGTTACTGCATAGAACCCATCATACATCGCCTCTTTATCTATGGCTGCCTGATCGAGCTGACAATATTCTTCTTCTGCCACCTCACCATCCGCAGTGATCGCAGTCTTTTTTATAAATCTGGCCGGATCATTAGGATTACGTCTATTCTTCTTAAACTTTTTTCCATTATCATTGATCATCTTCATAGCACGTTCGATCTGTCCCTGTCTAATCTTTGCTTGATAAGCCTTATATTTAGGCGAATACGTTACGATCATCGTTTCTGATAACTTCTTTGACTCGATTGGGACTTCTTTATAGTAAATGGATCTGTATACTTCGGGATCGTTTTCATCCAGTTCTCTGAGATCGATGAACTTTTCGCTCCCCAGCTTTCTGTATTGTTTCGGATCAAGTGCTGTGATACGATCCTCTTTCTTTAATTTCTTCAATGACTGTGTGACGACATACGATCTACCACCCATATCATTGAACAATTTGTTATTCTGTGATCCAAGTCCGCTATCAGAACAATAGATGAATTCAGAACAGTCAAAATCACGTATGACCTTCTGCTCAAGAGGCTTCAATGTTTTCTGTTCATTCTGTTTGCCAGGATGTAGGTCGAAAGCAAGCGGGAAGCCATCAGCATCCATAAAAAGTCCCATGCCTATGATTGGATTAGGCCGATTCTCCTTACTTTTACCATATGTCTTACTACCACTCTCCTGTTCTATTTCAAAATAATAGTTTGTACAGTCATAATAAAGGATCTTGGTATTCCGTTTATGAAGGAAATGTGAATTACGATAGATCTCAGCCTGGATATAATCTGATTCATCGGCAATAACAGAAAGGGCGCGATAGACGTTTTTGGAGAATGTATTTGGGCTGTTCCAGGAGCGTCTGAGCAAAAGCGTAAGAGTTTTTTCTTACTGGAAGGATGAAGGATCCGTGCAAAAAGCAAATCGGAAAAAAATATCATAAAGATTGTATTCATACTGATGGCGTCTTTTGATATTACGGCAGATATTATCAAAGCGGAGAGAAGAAATGATAGATTGAAGGAAAAAGGTATCCGCAGTTAAAAGAGCGCTGCTCATTTTTAGGGATATAGTGCGTAGGAGATAGGAGAACGGAAACGGCTTGATTTTCCTTATTGTAGTCATCAGTAGCAATACGAGCCTGTTCTTTAGCCCATGCCATGACACCATCGCGGTCAGTAGAGAGCAAAAGGGAAAGTTCAGCCAAAGTGCCAAGCCGTTTATGAACTCTGGAAGTATTTTTGCCGTTCTTATCAACAAAAGAATGACAGATATAAAAAGTTTCAGAGGATTTAGATCGAGTAGTAGTAACTTTCATATACATCACCTATACAAATTATATCATATATTACCAATAATTACCATATAATAAAGCTAAAAATTTGACAAAATAACATAAAGAAAAGCCTATGATAAAAGGCTTTAGAAGCTATTAGCTATGAATAGACTGTCAAAGACCCGGATTCTCATAGGGAACAAAGAACAACCTATCATGATAAATCTTGCATTGGAAATCAGAATTCTATATTTCTTCATTCGCTGGTTTCTATAAACTTAGAAATGCGATATAATAGGAAGAGAAAGTGAGTGATATAATGAAAAAAGGAATTCCGTTAGGAATCATGAATTACAGAGAATTGAAAGAAAAAAATTATTATGTAGTTGATAAAAGTCTTCTGATTCAGGAATTTCTTGAGCGGATGGCAAAAGCCACGTTGGTTACACGGCCCCGCCGATTCGGTAAAACACTCAATATGAGCAGGCGCTGCCCGCCCATGGCGTGCTTGCAGAATTCTTCGATATCACAAAGAATTCAAAAGTAATTTTTGCAGATACTGCTATTATGAAAACAAAGTACGCAGAACATATGAACAGCTACCCGACAATATTTCTTTCATTTGCAGATGCAAAGGATAGTAAAAACCGGATTGTTGCATGCGTGAAAGAACAACTGCTTAAGGTGTATGATCAATACTCCTTTACATTGGAAAATTTGAGCATCTTTGAAAAGCCCCAATTTGATTCTATTTTGAAGGGACTGTCAAATTTGGATGATGGAAATCTGGAGACCGTTGATCGCGCCATCAGTTTTCTTATGACAAGGTGTCATCAATACTATGGAAAGCGGGTCATGCTTTTTATAGACGAATAGGCGCTGCCCGCCCAAGGCGTGACACGCCTTTTATAGAAGCTCATACAGGAGGTTTTTATGAAGATGTACGCGGGGCGTTTGCTGCTTTGCTTCATACCTCACTGAAATCCAGCGATGATTTGGAATATGCTATGATTACCGGGATACAGCGTGTTGCGAAGGAGAACGTTTTTAGTGATTTGAATAATATATTTGTATGCACAGTGAAGGATGCTGATTATGCAAGCTATTTTGGATTTACAGAGAATGAAGTTAAGAAGATGCTTGTTGATAACGGGATGGAGTATACAGCTGATGTAAAGGAAATGTATGACGGATATAACATAGGAGGCATCGACATCTACACTGCTAGTGGGCAGAGCCTAATCCATGGTCAATTGTGAACTATGTATGCAAGAAGGTATTGGCTCCCTACTGGATCAATACCAGTTCCAATACAATGATCAAAGAAGCAATGCAAAGCTGTGAACAGGATTTTAAGGATGATTATGAGAAACTTATCAAAACCGGTACAGTAGAAACATTGGTGAATTTTGAAACCTCCTTTTATGAATTGAAAAATACATCCAGCTTGTGGGGACTATTTGTCAATGTGGGATACTTAACTGTACATAAGACTTTGGATGTACTTGAGGACATGTACTCCTTACGGATTCCCAATAATGAGGTCGCAAGAGAATTTCAATCACTGACGGTGTTTTTTCTGAATGTGGATGAAACCACGGTGGCAAAAATGTTTCAGGCACTAAAAACACAGAACTGGGATGAATTTTTGAAGAATTATCAGAAAATGCTGCTGGAGTCTGTCAGCTATTATGATTTAAGAAATGAGAATTCATACCACTCACTGCTTTTAGGTATGTGTATGTGGCTGCGAAACGATTATGAAATCGTCAGTAACAGGGAAAGCGGAGAAGGACGTTTTGATATTTTGCTCAACAGTAAAAACAATGCTCTGCCATCTATGCTGTTTGAATTGAAATACACGAAGGATGAGAGCGTGAATCTGGAAGCATTAGCTGAAGCGGGTATGGAACAGATGAAAAAGAAAAAATATGGTATCGGTTTGGAGAACTGTGTTTATATCGCCTTGGCACATTGTGGAAAACGTGTTTCCATGAGCAGAGAATAAGATAATGAAAAGAAGTTTCGAGACGATTGTGTTTATGAAATAATCACAATCCACAAAGAAACTTCTTTTTATCTGTCGAGCTAAACGAGTGCCGCGGATTTAAATTATTGTACAGATACCATAGGACAGGCGATACCTGCTTCAGCAGTTTCATAGTCTGCGGATTTCATCTTTTCACTTCGCATATTTTCTCATGCTTTTGCAAGGTCAGACACGAATTGATATCAAACGCAAAGAGCCTTTGTATTTTCAATTATGAATCTTCATATTCAAAGTGAATTTCTAGCTATCGTATGATGGTTTAATTCCATATTTTACACAGCAGGCAGTTGACATTTTATGCAGCTTCCTGTACGATATAGGTGACTTAATAAAGAATCTTTAAAAAGAGGCGGTGATTTATTGGCTTGGAATCCCATACAGATGAAACAGGAGAATCTATCTGTTTTACGAAACGTATTTCTCAAGCAGCACAGTGCGACAAAGCCACAGCTGGCAAAGCTGAGTGGTTTAAGCGTTGTGACTGTTAATTCTTTGATCCATGAGCTTTTGGAAACCGGTGAAGTAATACAAAAGCAGATGCTTCCATCCGGTGGAGGACGACCCGCCCTGCAGTATCAGTACAATGGCCGTTATAAAATGGCATTAACAGCGTATATGTATGTTCAAGAGGGAAGAGAGCGGTTATTTCTGGAGGTTCAGGACTTATTTCAAAACATGGTAGCATCCGATGCCTATGAGATAGCGGATATGGATATTGATATGCTGGAGCATGCCATTTCAAGGTGGATGAAACAGTATCCGACAATTTCAGTTATGGTCTTCGGTATTCCCGGTACGGAGTATCAGGGAAAGCTGAAGGTTATGGATTATGCAATCTTCCAATCACAGGAGCTGTTCGCAAGACTGCGCAGCACCTATCAGATGCCTGTGCTTATAGAAAATGATATCAATGCGGCTTTATTTGGTTACTGTCAGCGGCAGAATATACGTCAGGAATGTACAGCGGGTCTGTATTTTCCAAAAAAGTATCCGCCGGGTTCGGCACTCTATATCCGCGGAGATATTTATCGCGGCGCGAATCACATGGTAGGTGAGCTTGACCAGCTGCCACTGGGCGTTGATTGGAGAGAACAGAATATCAGTGATGAGCAGCAGCTGCGTAACATGGATTTGCTTATACAAAGCATCGCCTGTATGTATGATCCGCATGCGCTTCTGATTTATTGTGACACAATGGATGAGGCACTGCTGAAGAAGCTGATTACTATCATGAAGACAGAGTGGAAGGTGCTGACGCCTCCAACGATGATCTTACGTAGCAGTATCCACGAGGATTTCTCACTGGGCGTCAGAGAAATAGCCGCAAGAGAGCTTTTTGATCAGATCATACGGAAAGAAAGAGGTACTTCATTATGAAAAAACTGGATCTGCATATGCATTCCAAATATAGCGACGATGGGCAGTATGAACCCATAGAATTATTGAAAATGTGCAAAGCTGCCGGTCTGGATATGATGGCCATTGCCGATCATAACAGTGTAAGAGGAAGCCGGATTGCACTTCGCCATCAGCAGGAATATGGAATCACCTGTATACCTGCAATTGAAATAGATGCTGTATCACAGGATGTCGGCTATCATATTTTAGGATATGGAATTGATGTTCATAATCCTGTATTTGATGAAATTGAGGAGCATGCGGCTTCTCAGGAACGCGAGGCAAGCAAGCGCCGCCGCCAGCTGGTACGGGACATGGGGATCGCCTTTGATGAAAAGCGTATTCAGGAATTAAGTCCCGGCGGTATCACGACCGGTGAGGCGATTGGAGAAGCTGCTATGGAGTATGATGTGGAAAAGAAAAACCCGCTTCTGCAGCCGTATTATCCAGGGGGGGAACGCAGCGATAATCCTTTTGTGAATTTTTACTGGGATATATGCGCACCTGGGAAGCCGGCCTATGTGGAAATCTTCTATCCGAGTGTCAGCGCCATCGTGGAGCTGCTTCACCAGCAAAATGCATTGGCCATTGTGGCACATCCCGGGATGAATGCCAAAGAACAGATGGATCGCATACATGATCTGCTTCAACTCGGTGTTGACGGGTTTGAGGTGTTCAGCTCCTATCACAGTGAACAGCAGACACAGTTTTATTATGATCTGGCAAAGAGCCACGGCTTGTATATGACCTACGGAAGTGACTTCCACGGGAAGACGAAGCCTGCAGTTCACATTGGTATGTGCAGCATGGAGGAAAAAGAAAATACATGTCTGGTGCGTAAGCTGGAAACACTGCGCATATGAGAAAAAGCTGCGGTTATGCTCTCAACCGCAGCTTTTTCCATGGAAATGTCCTGACGAATGCCGCTTTTTTACGTATAATGCAGGCAGAACCAAGGCGTTCATTCTCTCATAATATCATTAGATGTCAATACCTGCACGTACCAGTCCGCCCTGTGAAAAGTGCCAGCTTTTGATATGTCTGCCCTTGCTCAGAAGTGTCACGAAAGCCTCACCCCTCAGGGTTTCCTGTATCCTTCCCTGCATGGCTCCCTGTTTCGGTGAAGCAAGCGTGTGTCCCTTTTCACCAAACAAGCGTATGCGCAGCTCCAGAGGATATTGCTTCAGCACGATTTGCTGGTTTTTCCTGTCCTCTGTGGCACGACACCCCAGATAGGTCGCAAAGCACAGCTGTTTTTCATGAACCATCAATACGCAGATACAGCCCTGAAAGGAGCCGGTGAGAAATGGAATATGTGCCAGAGAAAAGAAAAAGCAGGAAGCAGTGTCCTCACAGTTGTTTGACTGAAACCAGGCATAAGCGGAGGGAAACGAGGTACCGCGGTCCTTCTCCATATAGCCGCTGCCATGAATCTGAAAGCAGCGATTGTTCAGTCGGATTGTTCCGCTGACGGTGTGACGCAGAGAAATGATGGAATGCACACATTCCATAGACACATAGGAAAACGGACCCATAATGGTCGGTGCATACGGGGAAGTATGCAGCGGTGTTAAGGAGCTGTGCAGCAGATCCGCCTGCAGCTGCGACAGGCGCAGTGTTACGGAATTCATAGACAGCCGGTTTCCTCTGATGTTAAGCACAAACGGATGCTGCTGTATGGTTACAGCCTTCCATGGATACTCCACATAGCGGCTTTTCTTCGTATGGGTGTCAAGAAACTGAATAAATGCGCTTTTCTTAGCATTGCTGATCTGTAATCCGAAGATGATTGCAAAGCTGATTTCTTTGGTTTGAACACGTACATACCAGCCCTCAAACCAGGGCTTGTTTCCCTTTGGCAGATGCAGTGCGAATTCCTGTTCAAGTGATGATTTCATAAGCAGCCTCCCATGTCCATTCGTATATCGCATGGAATATTGTATGTAGGAAGGATGCTTCCTATACCCATGGATTCTTCTTTACGCAAGGAACTGTTTTTGAAAGATGCTTTTCAACTTTCTACAATAATAAAGAAACTGAGATCAGGGGGATGAACACTTTCATATCTCAGGCTGAACACAGGCTGTAATCTTTTTCTGAAGGAACAGTTAGATGTTCTGCCGGCTTCTTGCTAATGTAAAAGCGGTAAAAGTAAGAAGCTGTAATTCATCCATCTATCTAGTAGAATCCAGCTTGGATAAGGACAAAATAATATCGTATGGCAGTAATCTCATAGATTAAGAGTCCCCTTTATAGTAGCCTTGATTGATTTATTCTCCGCTGAATCGTAATCAATCATAAAAAAATGTTAAAAATATACAAAAAAATGGTATTGACAACGCTTTCAGCGTGGTGCTATACTGTAGGTGCGGATAAAGAAATGACTGGATTGTAATTCTTAACTTGATTTTAGGAAGCAAGACCTATCAGTAAATCCAAATTTTTGGTATGATAACGTCTTGCTTTTTTGTGTCTTATAAACATAAGCGAAATGAGCGGGATGTGCAGAAACGGATACTGTTAAAACACAGTGCTTCATACATAAAGGTGAGGCTGTGAATTAAACAAGGAAAACAGGAGGGAAAGAAAATGGAAGTTTTATGTAGTCCGGTGAATGGCAAAGCTACTATGCTGGAGAATGTACATGATGAAATGTTCTCGGAAAAAATGCTGGGAGACGGTATCGCAGTGATACCGGATGAGAATGAATTGAGGAGTCCTGTGGAGGGAACGGTAACCATGATTTATGAAACACAGCATGCAATCGGTATTCAGACAGATTTGGGAACCGATATTCTGATACATATCGGTATTGACACCGTGCAGCTGCACGGGGTACCGTTTCAAACAAAAGCAAAGGTTGGAGATCGGGTTAAGCAGGGAGATTTGCTGACCATCGTAGACTGGGATATGATAAGAAATAAAAACATGGATGTTATTGTGCCAATTATTGTAACAAATAAAAGGGTTGATCAAATGAAAACAAATGGGGATATCAGAGTGGGGGAGCCTTTGTTTGAGATAGTGTAAGCGGGTGCTCATATGCAGATCAAGAAAATTTATAACAATAACATCGCCATGGTCAAAAACGAGGCTGGGGATGAGGTCATTCTGGTGGGAAAGGGCATTGTATTCGGTTTGAAAAAAGGGGATGAAATTCAGGCGGAAAAAGCGGAAAAGAAGTTCGAGCTGAAGGGGGAGGCGAAGCATAAATTTGAAAAAATGATTCAGGATACACCAATCGACTATATTCTGGTATCTGAGGAAATCATTGCGTATTTCAAGGAGCACAGCACAAAAGAACTGAATGACGGTATTTATGTAACACTCACCGATCATATAGCGAACACCATAGAGCGCATACGACTGGGAATAGATTTCGACATGACGATGCTGTTAAATGTGAAGTCATTGTACAGAGAGGAATATAAGCTCGCTTTACATGCAATCGAAATGCTGCGCAACGCATTTCATCTTCATATCGATGACAACGAAGCAAATTTTATAACGCTGCATATCGTCAACGCCGAGCTTACCTCCAAT
Source organism: [Clostridium] innocuum (assembly GCA_012317185.1). Classification (NCBI taxonomy): domain Bacteria; kingdom Bacillati; phylum Bacillota; class Clostridia; order Eubacteriales; family Clostridiaceae; genus Clostridium; species [Clostridium] innocuum. The sequence goes on from CP048838.1 coordinate 865,380, forward strand.
ATGATGGAAATATATACCATTACATCCATCCTGGAAAGCATCAATACAATTGTGTTGCAGAGCTTCCAAGTCGATGTACAGGATAATTATGATTTTGACCGGTTCCTCATCCATTGCCGCTTCTTTGTGCAGCGCATTGTCAATGCGGAAGCCGGTGTGCACCAATCAACGGCAAATCAGGCAATCTTTCAGATGATGAAGGAACAGAGTGTGCAGCAGTATGCCTGTGTAAATCAAATCGCAGAGATGCTGGAAAAAAAGTATGCATACTCTGTCAATGATGAGGAAAAATTATATCTTCTGATTCATTTGAATAAATTAACGAAGGACAGCGTTTAGAAAAAGAATCCTGAATAACATACAAAAAAAGCCTGCAGAGAGCTTTTGGAATACCGGTACAGCATTGCCGGCTTACTCTTGTTTCACTGGTTTCAAAAGAGATAGCTATATGTGGTATGTACCCGTATGATATTCCGGAAAGCCTGGGGATGAACGGCACTTTCAGCGGCTTGTATGTAGTCTTCAGGTTCTGATATAAAATCAGTGAGAAAGGGATATAGAGAAGTAAGCCAAGCGATACCATCTCTATACTAGGTGAAAGACACACAGCATTGGATGGTGACGGTAGATCCGGCCAAACCTCTTAGAAAATTTATTTTCATAAAAGGAGGAAAATTTATGGCAAAGTATACAGAAATGGCCAAAGGAGTCTTGACGAATGTTGGCGGAATTGAAAATATCACATTCGTTGAGCACTGTGCGACGAGATTGAGAATTCACTATAAGAGCAAAAACAAGGTAAATGTGGAGGCCCTGAAAACGGTTGACCGTGTTGTTGGACTTGTTGAGAAAGCCGGACAGGTACAGATTATTATCGGTCCGGAGGTCAATGATGCGTATAATGAATTTCTGGATGTTTCCGGCTTCAAGGTAACGGATGAACAACCGTCTGTGGGGAATGATTCGTCCGATGATGAGCAGGAAAAGAACTTCATGTATTATTTGAATGTCTTCGGAAACAAATGTGCGGCAATCTTTATGCCGATCATTCCGGCTATGATTACCGGAGGTCTGATCCTGGCTGTTAAAAACCTGCTGGTAAACTACTTCGGTATGAGTGCGGATGGCGGAACTGCGACGCTGCTTCTGAATATCTTCACGGCTGGCTTCTCATTCTTCCCGATCTGGATCGGATACTCCTTCGCGAAATCATTGCGTATGGAACCGATTATGGGTGGTTTTTTAGGAGCTGTACTGTTTGTATGCAGTGATGCGAAGGGGCTTGATTTCCTGGGACTCAGTGTGCCAACCGTAACCTATGCAGGCAGTGTGTTCCCTATCATTCTGGGTGTGGCTGTTATGTATTTCGTTGATAAGTTCCTGAAACGCGTCATTCCGGAAATGTTTGTGTATTTCTTAAAACCAATTCTAACTATGATCATCGTTGTTCCTATAACTCTGATTGTTTTAGGACCGATTGGTACCGTGCTAAGCAACAGTGTCGGTGCCGCAATTCAGGCAGTCATGAGTGTTGCCGGCTGGATTGCAATGCCTATTCTGTCTGCCCTGTATCCGTATATGGTTATGCTTGGGCTGGATAAAGCATTTACACCGATTATGGCACAGTCCATTGCGGAAATCGGCTATGATCCATTCAATATGGTTATGGGTCTTGTATCCAATCTATGTATTGGCGGCAGTGCACTTGCAGTTGCGTTCCATTTAAAAGATAAAGCGAAAAAGGGTATGATTTCATCCTTTGGTATTACAGCACTGTGCGGTGTTACAGAGCCTGCCTTCTACGGCTCCCTGATCATGCGTCCGAAATGTCTGATCGGTACTGCAATCGGTGCGGTATGCTCCGGTCTGATTGCCGGAATCTTCGGACTTCAAAACTATGTTGTCGGCGGATGTCCGGGTCTGTTATCCTTCTTCTATTTCCTGCCCGCAGATGGTTCTACGGGGAATATCATCCTATATTTTGCAGTAGCGGTTGTTGCGATTGTCGTATCCTTTGTGGCGACCAGCTACATTCTTAAAAAAACAGATACTGTGAAAGAATAGAGTAAGAAAAGACTTTGACGAAACTGTATTTGTTGAAGTCTTTCTTTCAAATGAAACAAACAAAGGAACGAAGAACACGGAGGTAAGAAAATGAAGGTACTCGTCGGAGAGTTTGTCACAGAATCAAATGCTAATATTCCCACTATATGTACGATAAAGCAGTATGATATCGGACTTGGTGAGGATTGTATTCAGAAAATGGGAATCCGTGAAGTTTTTGAAAGGAACGATGTCACGCTGATACCCAGTATATATGCAAATGCCGGAGCTGCCGGTGTTGTAGAGAAAAGCGCATTTACGTATATCGAGCATGTGTTTATCGATACGCTAAAAAAGAATTTGCATGAAATTGACGGTATTTTCCTGATGCTGCATGGTGCCAGTGAGGTGGAGGCACTGGGGTCCGGAGATCATCATATTTTAAAGGAGCTGCGTAAACTTGCCGGTCCGTATTTACCGATTGCGATTGTATGTGATCCGCATGGAAATTTATGCAAGGAATATGCAGAATCGGCAACCATCCTGCGAAGCTATCGCGAGTCTCCGCATACGGATGCTGATGAAACAATGGAAAAGGTAGCGGAAATGCTATGTGGGCTGTTGAAAAAACGGCGTAATATTCATGCGGTATACCGCAAGCTTCCTTTGATTCTGGGGGGAGAACAAAGCGTATCTGCGGATGAGCCGGTCTTATCAATCAACCGGTATATGGATGAACTGGAGAAGGACGATCGTATCTTAAGCTGTTCCTGGCATGTTGGCTATATCCGTCATGATTGTGATGTCGCAGGCTGTGGTATCATTGTTGTTCCATACAGTGAGCAGGATTTGCCTTATGCACAGGAGGCTGCGGATCGTCTGGCTGTCTATGTATGGGAAAAGCGTCATGAGTTTTATTATACAGGCTTAACAGCTTCGCCTTCCAAAGCGTTGCAGATGGCACTGGATGTTCAGGATAAGCCGGTGTTTCTCACGGATTCCGGTGATAATGTAACATCGGGTGCAACCGGATGGAATACCGGTATACTGCGTCAGGTGCTGCAAACGGAAACGACAAAAAAATTTTTATTTGCGACCATATGCGATCCTGCCGCATACCAGACACTGTCCGCATGTAAAACAGGGGAGGAGCTTTCCTTTACTCTGGGTGTAGGCTTTGATGAGCTGAGCAGTGCTGTGGAGCTGGATGCTGTTGTGAAAAGCAGTGGAAAGCTGACAGGCTTTATGATGCATGATCATACCTCTGTTTTCGGACACTGTGTCAATGTTCATGTAAAGGGAACTTCGATCGATATCATGGTTGCGGATACCGGTTGGGCAGTTTGTGAGCTGCATCAGTTTGTCAGTGTAGGCATTGATGTCGATGCGTATGATGTTATCGTCGTAAAGCAGGGGTATATTTTTCCCGATTTCAAAGCAAAGGGGAAGCTTTGTGTCATGTCACTGACCGAAGGGGCAACTCTTCAGGATACTGCACGTCTGCCATTTAAACGTATCATGCGCCCTATGTTTCCAATCGATGATATCTGAAGCATACCAAACGTATATACGGATTATATGACAGGAGGAGGAAGCAGATGAAAATTTTAGCAGCTAAATTTGTATTGGAGGCAAATGCCCATGTACCGATGAAATGTGATATGGAGAATGTGGCGTTGTCTTATGGAAAGGAAGCACTGTCACACATGCAGCTTGGCAATGTGTTTGATGCAGAGGATATAGATCTCATTCCGGTAATCTGTGCGGATGCCGGATGCAGCGGAGTGATGAAAACATCTTGTTTTATGTATATTGAGCAGCGCATTCTACAGGCTGTGAAAGAACATGTAAAGGATTTGGACGGTATCTATCTTCACCTGCACGGCGCAAGCTTTGTAGAGGATATCGGTTCGGGCGAGCATCACTTGCTGCGCTGTATTCGCAGGATTACCGGTCCCTATCTGCCCATTGCGATATCCTGTGATCCGCATGGAAATCTGACAAAGGAATATGTGGAGAATGCTACCATTCTTCGCAGCTTTCGGGAGGCACCGCATACCGATATTCCGGAAACTGTACAATTTGTATGCCGTGCACTCGTTCAGGAAATCCGCGATCGGATGAATATGCGTCCTGTATACCGCAAGCTTCCATTGATACTGGGAGGAGAACAGAGTGTTTCTGCGGATGAACCGGTACATTCCATCAATCAGTTTATGAATGAACTGGAAAAGGATGAGCGGATACTGAGCTGTTCGTGGCATGTCGGATATCTGCGTCATGATGCCCCGGAAGCAGGCTGTGGGATTGTCGTGGTGCCAAGCGCACAGGACTTTCAGCAATATGCTGAAGAAGCAGCAGATCAGCTGATGAACTATGTCTGGGGTAAGCGCCATGAATTTCATTACACGGGTCTTACCAGAGAACCGCAGGAAGCATTGCAGGCGGCTCTTGATTTTTCAGGAAAGCCGGTGTTTCTCACGGATTCCGGGGATAATGTGACCTCCGGGGCGATGGGGGCTAACACATTTATATTACGGCAGGTGTTAGCTTGAGAACATCTGACAAAACGCTTTTTGTTTGCCGCAATCAATGATCCCGCAGCCTATCAGCTGCTGGAAGCACATGATGTGCAGGAGCAGGTTCATTTACGCCTCGGTATGGATATGGATGAGTGTACAGCTGCGGTGGAGCTGGATGTTACGATACTTGCGAAGGGACGGCAGGAAGGAACGCATATGTATGGGGAAGAAGGAGATTACGGAGGTCTGGTTAGCGTATCGGTAAAGGATAAGCCGATAACGATCGTTGTTACGGATAATAATCATTCCTTTGTGGAAAAGCACCAGATGGACGCATGCGGTATCGACTGGGATGATTATGATGTCATCGTTGTTAAGCAGGGATACATCCATCCGGAAATGAAGGAAAAAGGAAAGCTGTGCATCATGTCCTTAACGGATGGGGCAACCTTGCAGGATACAAAGCGGATACCGTTCAAGCTGATTATGCGTCCGATGTATCCACTGGACGATATGTTGCACATGCTCAACAGAAATGATAAACTGGAAATACGGTATGAGAAAGGAAGGAATGTATGATTAAGTTAAAAGAAGTAGAGGCACCGAAACCGGAGGAGGGGCTTATCCCTGTCATGCTGAGCGATGTAACAATGCAGAATCGGAAAGCACGTCTGCTTGAAAGCATGCAGAAGGACGGCTTTGATGCAGTAGTCGTATATGCAGATTTGGAGCATGGCAGTAATTTTGAATATCTGTGCGGTTTTCTACCGCGCTTTGAGGAAGCGTTGCTTATTCTTCATGCAAATGGCAAGGCATTTATGGTACTGGGAAATGAGAATTTAAACAAGGCGGGAAAAGCCAGAATCGAAGCAGTACCTATTCATATGCCGCATTTCTCCCTGCCGAATCAGCCGATGCAGACAGAGAAAAGTGTTGCGCAAATACTGGCATCCTGCGAGTTGGAAGATGCAGAAAAAATCGGATTGATCGGATGGAAGAATTTTACCAGCCATGTGGAGGATAATCATCTGCTGTTTGATTTGCCGTATTTTCTTGTTGAGGCACTTAAGACGGTTTGCGGAAAAGCACAGTTTACCAATGCAGCGTATCTCCTCATTGGAGAAAACGGTGTTCGGACAACCAACAATGCGAATGAGTTTGCACACTATGAATACGGGGCAGCATTGGCAGGAAACTGCATACTGAAGACCATGGATCGCCTAAAGGTCGGTAAAACGGAAATGGAAATGGCAGAAACACTTGCAGCTGACGGACAGCGTCACAGTGTTGTGACCATCATGGCTACAGGAGCCCGTTTTGAAAAAGCCAATCTGTATCCGGGTAATAAACAAATTCAGTGCGGTGATAAAATTTCCATCACCACAGGATTTAAGGGAGGATTGCAGAGTCGTGCTGGCTATGCAGTGGAATGTGCTGAGCAGCTGCCTGAGAAGGAACAGGATTATCTAAAGGCAGTCGCGATTCCTTATTTTCAGGCAGTAAAAACCTGGCTGGAAACCATTAAAATCGGGATAAACGGAAACGATTTGTATGAGGCAGTTGAGACTGTATTGCCAAAGGAGGAGTATGGCTGGACACTGAATCCGGGGCACCTGTGCGCTGATGAGGAATGGATGTCCTCACCGATCTATCCGCAGTCTGAGGAAACATTACAAAGCGGCATGCTGTTTCAGATTGATATCATTCCAAGTGTAAACGGTTATGGGGGAGTCAGCTGTGAAAGTGGAATTTTACTAGCAGATGAGCAGTTGCGAAAGGCAATCGCAAAGGAATATCCGGCTGTGTGGGAACGCATCGTGAAGCGCAGAGCATATATGCAGGAAGTGCTGGGAATCCGTATTCAGGAGGATGTGTTACCAACAAGCATGGCAACGGCATATCTCAGACCGTATCTGTTGAAGAAAGAGATGGCGCTTGCCAGTGTATGAAGAACGTCTTCTTACATCGAAAGCAAGATCATGAAACCGGAAAAGCTGCGGATGGTGGTATGTGATATTGATAATACCCTTGTTGTAAAACATCATGCGTTGACAAAAAAAGCAAAAGAAGTTATCAGAAAACTACATAAACGACACATCGTATTTGGTTTGGCATCCGGACGCTCTCTTGCAGAAGTGCGAAGATTGCTGCACCGCTGGGGATTGGAAGATGTTGATATGCTGATCTGTATGAATGGATCAACGCTTTGGGACAATCTTACGAAAGAGGAAGAAACATACTATAAACTGAAAAAGGAATGGATTCGGGAAATCATAGAAAAAATGTCCGTTTTCACTTGTAATCCCGTTATCTATCGTAATGATTGCATATATTGCAAAGAGATGGATGAGGTTGTGAAATAATCGGCTACATCAGCAGAAATGGAAGCAATTGAAGTTATGGATATGAAGGTGTTTTATCAGGAAGAAAATGCCAAAATCATGTTCCGGGTAAACGAGTAAGATATGCCGCAAATTGAAGCATATCTTACTGCTCATCCTTCTAAGGATTATCACTTTCTCATCGCAGGGTTTCCAAAGCATACGATTTGAAAAAATTCTGTGAAAAACATCAGATATCTACAGCTGAAGTTATGGCGTTTGGAGATACGACAAATGATCATACAATGCTGGAACCAAGTGGTGTAGGTGTGTGTTTGAAAAACGGCAGCGATGATACAAAGGCGATAGCAGATATCATCACAGACTATCCATGTGATGAGGACGGTTGGGCACGTTTTATGGAAATGTATGCAGAATGAAAAAGAAAGCAGAAAAACAACCCTATCTGTATTTGCGTCTTATTGAAATGCTGCTGGGTATTCTGATAACAGCAATCGGGTTATCCTGCATGATGAAATCACAGTTGGGACAGACTGCAATAACAGCTTTTACACAGAATCTAACTGCCATTACCGGTATCAAGAGTGGAACAGTACTGATTATATTCTTCATATCCTGCACAGGAGCACAGATTGTTATCCTGAAAAAGCAGTTTGCAAACATACAGTACCTTCAAATACCTCTGGCACTGCTGCAGGGAAAAATTGTGAATCTGATCTGTTATGATGTGCCCGGACTCTGTGACTGGTATCCGAAAACCTATATCGGAAAATGGCTGTGTATCTTTTCAGGTATACTCTTCTGTTCCTATGGTGTGGCTGTATTATTTCATGCCGATCTTGTTAAAAATCCATTTGAGGAACTGGCTATGGTCATATCCAGACGGCTGCGGATGGAATTTTGTATATTTCGAACCAGAATAGACATTGTTTTCATGCTGCTGAGTCTGTTTATGATTCTATGCTTCCATCTGGATTTCACGACAGTTAGAGAAGGAACATGGGTATGTATGCTCCTGTTGGGGAAATCAATGAAATATACGTTTCCTTTCGCAGCGAAAACATCGGTATATCATCGAAAAGTAAATAGGAAATACCAATATCAAGAAAACGTGACATAAACGAGTAAAATGATGCATCTAAGATGCAGGAATGGAGGCTACTATGCAAAATATAGAAAAACAAAAATTTTTATGGGGCAGTGCCACAGCAGCGTATCAATGTGAGGGAGCATGGGATGCGGATGGAAAAGGCTTAGGGGAATGGGATGTATTTTCCCATGGTAACCCGTTGAATATCAATGGTGCTACAGGGGATGTATCCTGTGATTTTTACCATCACTATAAGGAAGATATTGATATGCTGAAGGCAGGAGGACAGAATACATACCGGTTTTCCATCTCCTGGGCAAGAATCCTTCCGAATGGAAGAGGTGCTGTAAATCAGGGGGGGATAGATTTCTATAACAGGGTTATTGACTACTGTCTGAAACAGGGTGTGGAGCCGAATGTGACCTTGTTTCATTATGATTTACCGGAAGCAATTGCAAAGGAAGGCGGCTGGGAAAATCGTGCCATCGTAGATGCGTTTGCAGAATATGCAAGGGTCTGCTTTACCGCCTTTGGTGACCGTGTAAAGCTGTGGGTCACGATCAATGAACCGAAATACTATGCATATTGCAGTCATATGGTAGGGAATTATCCTCCCAATCACCGTCATGATTTTAACCGCTATTTTACGACGGTCTATCATGAAGCAGTCGCCAGTGCGAAAGCAGTGGCAATCTACCATTCGCTGAAGCTGAACGGGTCAATCGGTATTGTGCATGATTCCAGTAATGTGGAGGTAGCACCGGATACGAAGGAAAAAGAACGTGTTCATATGATTGCGGATCTGTTTTATAACCGTATCATATTAGACACCGCATGCAAGGGAGAATTTCCGGGCGCACTGATTTCTTTGTTGCGGGAGTATGGAATCGATACCAGCTATATTAAGTTTGAGGATATGCTGGTATTCCTACAGGGGAAAGTGGATTTCCTTGGGTTGAACGTATACAATCGCTTTTATATTACGGACTACTCAGCAGGGGAAACGGAGGTCTTCCATAACAATAAGGGGGCAGGCTCCAATGCAAAAGAGGGAATCCGTATCAGGGACTGGTATGAAACAGCGATCGATCCAAATACAAAACGGAATCTATGGGGAAGGGAAATCTATCCGAAGTGCATGTATAACACATTGATGGAAATTAAAGAACGCTATGGGGATATTCCTGTGTATATCACAGAGAATGGTCATGGCTGTTATGAAAAACCAAACGATGAAGGCTATGTGGAGGATGATGAGCGTATCGAAATGATGCAGGGATATATTGACTATATGTTGAAAGCGATGGAAGACGGCTGCAATGTAAGGGGGTACTATGCCTGGTCTACGATGGATTTATACAGCTGGGTTAACGGTTATGAAAAGCGTTACGGGCTTGTACGGGTGGATTTTGATGATCACAACAGGCGATATCCGAAAAAGAGCTATTACTGGTTCAAAAAGCTGATTGAAGATTATCGGAAAGCAGAAGAGGAATAATCAGCCTGTATGCTTTGAATTTTACATGAATACTGTCATACTTGTTTTGAAAAAGAACATGTGAAGCATGAAATCAGATCACAGAGCAAGGCATATCAGGAAAGATGGTAGCGTCTTGCTTTTTGATATATGCATGAAATAAAAGAGGTGTTTATATGCTGCTTACACAGATTTTGAAAAGAGGAGAACATTTTTCAAACATAGACAACATCATTGCATCCTATATATTGGAAAAAGGGGAGGAGCTGAATACTGAGACAGTACGCTCCATTGCAGAAAATACATATGTTTCACCAGCTACTGTGATGCGTTTTTTTCAAAGACTGGGCTATAACGGATATCGCACATTCAAAAAGGACTTTTTGGAGGAGATAACATATTTTTCTTCGCATTTTCAGAATATCGATCCCAATCTTCCCTTCCTGCCGCAGGATGATGGAAAGGTGAGAACCAATAAACTGGCTGCTTTGTTTAAGGAAACCATTGATGATGTCTTGGCGCTGACGGATTACGCAATGCTGCAGAGAGCATATCACATGATTGCAAAGGCGAAGCTCATTTATGTATACAGTGCAGGGATACAAATCGGGCTATGTGAAATTTTCAAGGACAAAATGATAAAGATAGGAAAGACTGTCATTGTATCGAATGTTATAGATGAACTATACTACAGTGCCTGCTTTACACAAAGGGACGCTGCATTTATCCTAGTATCCTATTCCGGAGAAACAAAAACCATTTTAGAGGTTGCCGCAAAATTAAAAGAACGCAGTATCTCATGGATTGCTATTACCTCTTATGGTAATAATACGCTTTCGAAATATTCGGATTGCTGCTTGTACGTATCAACACGGGAAAAGATAAATGCCAAAATCGGTGATTTTAGTTTCAATATCTCTGTACTGTTTCTGATGGATGTTTTATACTCCTATTACTTTGCTTCAGACTATTTTGGAAATTATCAGAGCAGACGAAACTACCTAACAGGCTTTGAACAGAATCGAGGGAATATGAAGAAATCGATTAAAAATCCTATATTGATAGATGATAAGTAAGTGGAAACGATACAGTGTTTCGCAGGTGTAAGGGAGATAAAGTGTTTTTTTAGTACAGTGTTTTTATATCCGGTATCAGCCTTGTGCTTGATGACGCAGGAAGGTATCATATGCTTACAAAAGAGAGGAGGATGTATTATGAAACAGTATTGTGAAAGCTTTCCAAAGAATTTTTTATGGGGTGGTGCTACTGCGGCCAATCAGTTGGAGGGAGGCTTCCGGGAAGGAGGAAAAGGACTTTCCACTGCGGATATGACACCGTTTCGAGAGGAGGCTGTAAAGGAGCACAGGCCTGTTATGGATGCTTCCTATGAAGAAATCAAAAAGTACAGAACAGATGGTTTCTGTGGAAACTTTCCAAAACACAGAGGGAATGACTTTTATCATCATTGGAAAGAGGACATCGCATTATTCGCAGAGATGGGGTTTCGCTGCTATCGGATGTCAATTGCATGGACAAGGATATTTCCGACAGGCTTTGAAGCCGAACCAAATGAGGAAGGACTTCTGTTTTATGATGACGTATTTGATGAATGCAGGAAGTATCATATGCAACCGATTGTAACGGTTTCACATTATGAAATGCCAATAGAAATAACCTTGAATCTAAATGGATGGGAAAGCCGGAAAACTATAGACCTGTATTTGAAATATTGTGAAACGATATTCAAAAGATATAAGAACAAGGTGAAGATGTGGATCCCATTTAATGAAATGAATCAAATGACGACAGTACCCTATGTAGGCGGCGGTTTGTTATTGGAGAAAGCAAAAACAGATAACCTGTTGGAGGTGGAGTATCAGGCGATTCACCATCAGCTTGTTGCAAGTGCAATGGCGGTGAAGTTATGCAAAAAAATTATAAAGAATGCAAGAATAGGAAGTATGATTGCTGTTATAGACCCATATCCGGAAACCTGTCATCCTTTGGATGTACTAGAGGCATTGAAGGAAAATCAATTAAATATGTTTTATCTGGATGTGACTGTGCGGGGCTATTATCCATCTTATATGGCAAGATATTTTCAAGAGCATGATATCCATATAGACATGGAGGAAGAGGATGAAGAAATATTACAGGGAGGCAAAGTTGATTTTATAGCTTTTAGTTATTATATGAGCTATATTGCTTCTCATAAGAGGAAGCAGAATGAAAGCAAAAACAGTGTCATCATGGTGGATAAGGTGAACCCTTATCTGGAAGTTAGTGACTGGCGCTGGCCTATTGATTCCGTTGGACTGAGAATCGTATTGAATAAGCTCTATGACCGGTATCAGCTGCCAATTCTGATTGCGGAAAATGGACTTGGCGCAGATGATGTTGTGAGCGAGGATGGATTGATTCATGATGCATACCGAATTGAGTATTTAAGAAAGCATATCATAGCAGTTAAAGAAGCAATGAGAGACGGCGTCGATGTTATTGGCTATACGATGTGGGGGCCGATTGATATCGTATCGCAGGGAACCTGTGAAATGAAGAAACGCTATGGCTTTATATATGTAGATGCGGATAATTATGGTAACGGAAGCTATAAGCGCTTACGGAAAGATTCTTTTTACTGGTACTCCCGTGTGATAGCATCAAACGCAGAGGAGCTGTAGGTGTGTGCGCAAAATACTGCTGAGGACTCAGGATATCCCTTTTGTTTCTGTGCTTTCATCAGCATGGAAGAAACGCTTACAGAATAAGGGGAGTGAAAGGGTAGAAATGCCGATTGCCAAATTTAAATGAAAGGAATTTACATAGGGAATCGCTTCTTAGCTGTTTGGTAATGAAATCAAAAAAAGGAGAATTCATTAGAATCTCCTTTTTATAAACACCCTAAGGTAAGAAAAACGAGTGCATGCAGCCTTTTGTTACCTGATTTCTCCGTTTAATCGGCAGATATCTGATACAATTGTGCGTATTTGTTCTTGAGATATTCGATGTAATACTTCGGATCAAAGGACTCCCCGCATACATCCATCATCAGCTCATCCGCATCCTTGAAGGCACCGTACTGATGAATATTCTCCTTCAGCCAGCCGCTGATTTTTTCAAAGGCACCGCTGCGCAGTGCTTCCTCCACATCCATATCCTGTTCCATCTGATGATAGAACTGAGCCGCAAATGCGCTTCCCAGCGCATAAGTAGGGAAATAGCCCAGCAGAGCACCGCCCCAGTGCATATCCTGTAAAATACCGTCCCGGTCATGCTCTGGACGGATTCCCAGATATTCCTCATATTTATCGTTCCACATCGTATCCAGATTGTCATAATCTGCAGTGCCGTTGAAGATTTCCTTCTCCAGCTCATAGCGGATCAGAATATGGATCGGGTAGGTCAGCTCATCCGCTTCCGTACGAATAAAGGAAGGTCGTGATACATTGATCATCCGCATGAAATCATCCAGAGAAACATCCTGTAGCTGCTTTGGAAAATGCTGTTGGAGCTTTGGATAATTCACTTCCCAGAATGCACGGTTTCTTCCGATGTGATTTTCCATAAAACGTGACTGTGATTCATGCATGGCTGTACCAATTCCGCTGAACAGGGAGGTTCCCTCATATGCTTCCTTTACCTGCAGGCCGTATTGTGCATGCCCGTATTCGTGAATGGTTGAGAAAATCGCAGACATCACATTGTGTTCATGATAATGCGTGGTAATGCGTGCCTCATGCGCTGAGAAGAAGTCCGTGAACGGATGCTCCGTTGTTGTCATATAGCATTCCCTGTCATTAACCTTCATATAGTCCATGAGCTCCTGCATAAAGGCCTCCTGTTCCTTGATATCAAAGGCTGTAAACAGCAGGGAATCGTCAATCGGTGTTCCCTCCTTCAGGAGCTTTTGCAGAAACGGAAGCAGTTTCTTTCGAATGGCATCGAAGAAGCGGTCATAATATGCAATATCGGTGTTGATCTGATAGCTGTCCAGCATAAAATCATAATCGCTTTTCTTATCTGTGACATAGGACAGAATCTCCTTCTGCTTTTCTATGACGCTGATCAGATGCGGCTTAAACAGCTGATAATCATCCTGTTCCTTTGCCTCATGCCATGCGGCCTCACTGTCTGCGATGGTTCTGCGATACTCCACGTACACCTCTCTTGGCAGTACACGCAGCTCATTCAGCTCGCGCAACAGCAGCTGCAGCTCTTTCTTACGCTCTGCACTTACATTCTCCTGCCTTGCCAGCTCTTCGATCCTTTGGATACTTTCCTTGTCCGCCATTTGATCGAAGGCTTCTCCCGACAGGATCGCCGTCATGCGGTTGCGGTAGGGAATGCCGTTTTTCGGAGCAATCGTGGCCTGGTCATAATACATTGTGCTCAGTGCCATCTGATAGGCATTCTTTTTTTCTTTATACTCATGAAAAAATGCTTCAAAATCCATGTTATCACCTCTGTAATGTATTGTATCACAGCTGAAGAAGAAACGTAACTGTTCCCGATAAAAAGATGGAAGGGACAAATGTGCAGCTGGATACCATCCAATGGCATCGGGGTGTGTCTGCTTCCCTTCTTACCGGCCATGCAGAATCCTCATCTGTCAGCCTGCGTTTAGAAAAAACCTTGTCTTCAAACGCGGATGCCTGTTGACGAAAATATATGGAAATGGTATGATGAGCGTGGAAATAAGGGAGCTTGTAGACAGGCTGAGAGGAAGTTGTGAACTTCGACCGATTACCTGATTTGGATAATGCCAACGTAGGGACTGCAGATATAACGCGGGTTATGCATACATGGCATAGCCCTTTTTTCATTATAAAAGGAGGCGCAGCATATGAAGGGGTACATATTTGATCTGGATGGCACGCTGGTGGACTCCATGTGGGTTTGGGAGGATCTGGCAGCGGTCTATCTTCAGACAAAGGGTATCAAAGCAGAGGAAAATCTCAGTAAAGAGCTGCAGCTGATGACGATGACAGATGCTATCCGGTATCTGAAGGAGAAGTATGTGATACAGGATTCCCTGGCACAGATGCGTACTGAGGTTTATGCAATCGTACGGCGACGCTACAGGCAGGAGGTTGCTGCCAAGAAGGGGGCCGGGGCCTGTCTGGAAAGACTGCATACACAGGGGATGCGTATAGGCGTTTTGACGGCATGTGAACGGGTTTGCGCGGAAGAGGTCCTGAAACGAAACGGTCTGCTGGAATATATGAACTTTGTCGCAAGCTGTGAGGAGCTCCCCTATGATAAGCAGGACGGACGTCTGTTTGAGCTTATGCCTGCCATGCTGCATACGGATAAGGCAGAAACGATGTTTGTAGAGGATGCTCTGCATGCCGTTCAGACATTGAAGACGCATGGCTTTCACGTGACAGCGGTATATGATGCAGCCAGTAAAGCGCACTGGAAAGAAATCTGCATGCAGGCCGATGCTGCCTTCCTGTCGCTGGATGATTTGAAAGGAGAATGAGCATGAAAACTGTTGTAACAATTGCCGGCACTGACCCTACAGGGGGAGCCGGTGCACAGGCTGATTTAAAAACCTTTATGGCACATGAGGTATACGGTATGAGTATCCTGACAGCCCTGGTTGCACAGAATACAACCGGTGTGACTTCGATCATGAATGTAACACCGAAGTTTTTAAAGGAACAATTTGACTGTGTCTTTACGGATATCCGTCCGGATGCGGTAAAAATCGGCATGGTTTCCCAACCGGAGCTGATTGCCGTCATTGTGGAAAAGCTGAAGCAGTATGCAGTGGAGCGCATTGTCGTTGATCCGGTTATGGTCAGCACCAGCGGCTCCCGTCTGCTGGAGGATACAGCGCTGGAGCTGTTGCAAACAAAGCTGCTTCCTCTTGCCGATATCATAACACCGAATCTTCCGGAGGCTGAGGCTTTAAGCGGTATACGGATATGCAATCATCAGGATATGAGGAAGGCTGCTGTCATGATTGCGCAGGACTATGACGGATACATTCTGATAAAGGGCGGGCATTCCATGAACCGTGCCGATGATTTGCTGGTACATAAGGATGAGGCTCACTGGCTCTCCAGTGAAAAAATCGATAATCCAAACACCCATGGAACCGGCTGTACGCTGTCCAGCGCCATTGCCGGCAATCTGGCACTGGGATATGATATGATCAGTGCAGTGGAAAGAGCCAAGGCTTTTATCAGCGGTGCATTACGCGATGGTCTTGATCTGGGACAGGGCAGTGGACCATTGAATCACTGCTGGAATATCAAACAGAAGCAGCCGTTGTAGAAGGTGCCCTTGAAAAGATGTACATAAAAGCATTTGTTATTTCAGTATGTGTGATGCTGGTGTGATATATTTTTTTGATGAAGTTTCCATACAGTCTAAAAAACCATTCATTTAGGAAAATGATGCAATTTTTTCATGCAGATGTGGTATGATATAGGAAGAAAGAGCTTCTCAAAAATACAGGGATTTTGATGCTGCATTCTGCCATTTTAAAGAAGCCTGAAATCAGAAACGGGGTTGTTGTATGAAAAGCGGTAAGGAGATTCTGGCTGAGTTTCAGCTGGATCCATGGATGCTGTATGATACCATAGTCAATAGTACGGATGATTATATTTACCTTGTGAACATGCAGGAGGATCGTGCTTTAATTTCTGAAAATATGCTGCAGGATTTTGACCTTCCCGATCTCATTGTCCCTGGATTGATTCCGTTGTGGGGGGATCTGGTTCATGAACGTGACAGACAGCGATTTGATGATTCCATTACGGCTATGCTGAACGGAGAAACTGATGAGCATAATGTGGAATATCAGGTGCGCAATCGTAAGCATGAATATATCTGGGTTATCTGCAGAGGACTTTTAAAACGCAATGACCGAGGAGAGCCGATTTTTTTCGCCGGAATCGTATCCAATCTGGAGAATAAGGGAAAAATAGATTCCATCACCGGACTGTTTACCCAGACAGCCTGTGAAAATTCTGTAACACAGCTGCTGGAGCATAAGAGAAACGGCGGGATCCTCCTGCTTGGTCTTGATGATTTTTCCCATATTAATGAATTGAACGATCATATTTTCGGGGATGCTGTCCTGCGTCAGTTTTCCCAGACGATGCAGCGTCTTCTTCCCGCGTCGGCACGCATGTATCGATTTGACGGAGATGAATTTGCCATCGTATATGAACAGGCAACGCGCAAGCAGGTGCGGGAGTTATATAAAATCATCCACGCATACTGCAACAGACGGCACTTTATTGATGATATCGGCTATTTCTGTACGGTGTCGGGTGGAATTGCGATGTTCTGGGAGGATGGCGACAATTTCCTGGATTTAATCAAGTATGCGGATAATGCTCTGGAAGCCAGTAAATACCGCGGAAAGAATCAGTGTACACAGTTTTCACATGAGCTAGTACAGATCAAACGCCGCCGCTTATCCATTGCGAATCAGTTGCAGAGCAGTGTTTTGCGGGGTATGCAGGATTTCTACCTCGTATATCAGCCCCTGATCAATGCTTCCAGTATGAAGGTGGAGGGGGCAGAGGCTTTGCTGCGCTGGTCCAGCAGTGAATATGGAAATGTTCGCCCGGATGAGTTTATTCCCATTCTGGAATCTGCCGGTCTGATTCATCAGGCAGGGAAATGGGTGTTTCAGGAGGCTGTTCATACGTGTAAGGAGTGGGTGAAGGAAAATCCGGGTTTTGTGATGAACGTGAACTTTTCCTATATACAGATGCTGAATGAGGATCTTCTGCCCTTTATCCGCAGGACCCTGAAGCAGGCGGATTTATCTGCAAAGCATATCGTCATTGAGCTTACGGAGAGCTGCTTTGTGACCGAAATGGATGCGCTGAAGCGCTCCTTCCAGCAGCTGCGGGAAATGGGGATTCGCATCGCGATCGATGATTTTGGTACCGGCTATTCCTCCCTGGGCATGCTGTCGCAGATGCCGGCGGATATCGTTAAAATTGATCGGCTGTTTATTTCATCGATTCATGAAAATTCTTTTCATCAAAGCTTTATCAATGCTGTAATTCAGCTGTGCCACAGTGTCGGCATACGGGTTTGTGTTGAGGGTGTTGAGGAGCAGGAGGAATTGAAGGTTGTACGGGATATCCAGGCAGATAATATACAGGGCTTTTATTTTTCAAGACCTGTGGAAAAGCGTACCTTCCATGATCGATTCCTTGATCTGCAAATGGTATTGTAAGGAATCGTGAATCAACTGGTGTCCATTAATATGCTGCGTGGCGGCAGTATCTGATGGACCTTTTTTATGTCTGATCGATGTAAATTGAGCGTGATGAAAGAAGCCTGTTCATTATCAATTCCGATACAGAGAAAAATGCAGGGGATTTTAAGACTTTATGCAGCTTTCAGATAGAGTTCAAGGCTTATGAGGTTCTCTATATTAAATTATGATAGAAACTTGAAATTTGATAAGGCAAGATACAATTACATAAATGAAGATTATGCAATATTGATACTACAAATGTGCTTCTATTCCTTATTTAATGTATTCTTATTGAGCTGTGTTTAAGATACATGTGAATGCGTTTACTCCCATCACTTTTTTACTTGATCCGTACTTCAGATGGAATTGTTTCCCGTCTGGTTTTTTGTTATACTTTATAAAAGCATGCAACCTTTCCGGTTGTCGTATGGTATTAAGGATGGAGGGAACAGCTTGGGTATTTCTATAGAAACAGGTGATGCGGAGACTGTCTTGGAAACCTATGGATTGATGGTATATAAGCTTGCTCTTTCGCAGACGCGCAATCGCAGTGATGCGCAGGATGTCTTTCAGGAGGTATTCCTGCGGCTTATGAAGAACAAAAAGCCGTTTGCCAGTGAAGAACATTTGAAGGCGTGGCTGCTGCGTGTCACAATCAATTGCAGTAAAAAGTTTTTTATGAGCTCATGGTACAGGAAGACGGAGGAGCTTGTAGTGGATATCCCCTTCGAGGAGGAACAAAACAGTGAGCTGTACTATGCGGTATTAAAGCTTCCGCTGAAATACCGTACCGTGATCCATCTGTTTTATTACGAACAGTATTCCGTTGCACAGATTGCACAATATTTAAAACGTAATGAATCAACGGTTAAATCCCAGCTGAAGCGGGGAAGAGAAATGCTGAAAGGAGTGCTGCGTGATGACACAGAAGAACAATGAATATAAGAGCATTATGGATCATGTGGAAATTCCGGAGGATGTATGGAATCAGACGCTTGAACGGATGCAGAGCGCAGGACAGCCACATGGCATACTGCTATGGAAAAAAGCCGCTGTCTTGTGTGTGCTTCTGGTGATCTGCGGCATTTCCATGTTCACTGCAGTGCAGCTGAAAAAGGATAGCGGGCCGGTGTTTATAAGTGCCTTGCAGGAAGATAGTGAATTTTCCTATGTAGAGCTCGAGGAAGGTGTTTTAACCTTTGATAAAACAGAGAAAATTAGTAATTTGCAGGTGCAGACCGGCAGCATAGAGGGAAAGCGAACACCGATTTCATGGCATACGCTGGAGGAGCTGCTCTCAACGAAGGTGGGTATATCACCACTACCAAGGGGGTTTACAAAAGCAAAGGAAGAGGCTGTGCAGGCAAAGGAAAAGGATGGAAAAGCGGAGCTGTTTGCCGAGCTGAGCTATGAAAAGGAACAGGCGTTTATCCGGCTTCAAGTGGAGCAGGGGACAGGAGCGATTGTTGAAAGACAGAATTCACAGCTCAATGGAATCGGTCTGTATACTGCTATGCAAAAAAGCGGAGTTACGGACAGAAGCCGGCAGTATCTGGCGCAATATTCCAAGCATGGAGTCATATATACGCTGCAAAGCAGCGGTATATCACAGAAGGAATTTATAACGATTCTGTACAATTTAACAAAATAAAGAGGATCGGACATGGGAAACGTTGCATCCGTTGGAAATAAGCCAAAAGCTACCATCAGCTATCACATGCCAGGATAGAATTTCCGGGCTTACTTGTGAGGAGCTGTGATGAGTAATGAAGGATAAAGATAGGAGAAGTGCTGCTATTGATTGTGTCTTTCATTTCCTGCTCGAATGCAAAGAGGGTCTCTATGTGAATTTTTGCTTTTATGCTCTGTATTCAAAAGCGTATGGAAACGTATTGCATATAAAAAGTTTGATGTGTTTGGGAATAGCCAGATTCTGTTGTATTCGATAAGGCTTGAAAGGTCTTGGTGCTATGAAAGCTGAAGCCTGTAAAAACGTAAATTTAAAAAAATTAAAAAAATGCAACCTTTTGGAGGATATAGAGGTATATAAGGTGAAAAGGAAAGAGAGGTAATGGGAATGAAACATGCTGTAAAATCATCCATGCTGATAGTTCTGGCAGCAGCGTTACTGCTTGTCAGCGGCTGCAGCGGCAAGGAAAAGGAGCCGGCAGGCCTTGCGGATAACAGCAGACTGGCCAGCAATATCAAACAGAAGTATAAGGAAGAGGAAAAGGTCAGCTATGCGGATCCGATGTTTAACCTTTCCAGAGATCACGTGTTTGAAAAGAAGCTGGAGTTTGATCTTGAACAATACATCAAGGATCACCCCGACATTAAAAACTTTACACAGATTGTAAATGTGTATGCGGATGCAGATTTTAAGGATAGGGTGAATCCGGTTTATGAATTTGATAAGGAATCCAATACAATTCAAATCCATCCGCCAAAGCGTCCGAAGTTCTACGTTACGGATACCGCCACCTCCTCTGTGAAAAATCGGTATGAAAGAGGAGAAAGCAGGGATTGGGGCAATGCCCGGCAATATTATATGGTGCAGTATATGGATTTGAAGACAGGGGAAATGCTGAAAAAGCCGGAGGTCACCATTTTTTCAGTGAAGACAGAGCTTGCGACTCCGAATGTGGAATTTTCTGTCAGTGATGATGGGACTCCGCAGCTGCGTTGGGATGCTGTTGCGGGGGCGGATCAATACATGGTGTTCTATTACAACTATGATATGAAGAACAATTTCACTGATACACAGCTGAGCGAGAAGCTCATTACAAATAAAACCGAATGGAAGGCAGAAAATGACAGGGATGGCCTGCTGGTTAACAAGGATTTCAATATGACGAAGCTGTTCAGCTCTGAGGATGATGTCACAGCCGGTGATGCAAAGAAAGCAGAATTGAAGACTACGACCAAGGTATGGGGTGTGATTGCGATGAATGACAAGGGAACCTCACGTATTTCCGAGACCTTCAACGGGAACGATATCGCCTCGTTGCTGCCGTATCGGGAGGCACTGGCGAAAAATAAGTCGGATAAGGTTTCCAAATACGCTGATAGGGAGGTTGGATTGCTGCCATCCTATCGCTGGATTGTCATGTGTGACGGTAAGCTGTCACAGCGGCTGATAACATATGATATCGATAAGGCTGAGCTGAAAAACGGCAGCTTTGGAATCACAGATGATGAAGGTAATATCACCGGTACAAAGAAAATCGATTATCTGGATATTCCGTATACCATCGATGGAACAGCCTTTCAGGACATGGCGAGAATTTTCTATGTGAATAAAAAAACCTATTCGCAGGAGCTGAAGAAGCTGAAGGATCGTCAGGATTCCCTGCGCAGCAAGGGGGGCTCATTGAAATCAGAAAGCAATATGCAGGATGCCAAAGCCGCAGATGATATGGAAAAGGATGCTAAGCTGGATGCGTCAATCAGTGAGCATGTGTACGCCAACAGTGCACTGGGAGAATATCTCGCAGTGAACATGCTGAATGGAAATACCCGTGTTTCTTTGAATGACTTCAGGGAAAGCAGTGACCGCAATTATCTGGTGGATGCATGGAATGAGGCAGTTTATCAGAATCCGCTCATCCTGGGGGTGCGCTCCATATCGCTTGATACGAATACGAATGATTTGCTGATTCAATACGATATGACACGGGAGGAAATAAAAGAGAAGCAGGAGGCGATTCAGGCAGAGGTAAAGAAGGTCGCGAAGGAAATCATCAAGGATGGGATGAGCAATCTGAAGAAAGAAATTGCAATCAATGATTATCTGTGCATGAGCGCGGAGTATGATAATGCAGCTCTGGAAAATGCAGAGAAAAACGACTTCAAATACGTGGATGAAAGCTTTCATGATTCCTTTAATGCCTATGGTATTCTGTTGAAGAAAAAGGGAGTATGTGCCAGCTATGCAGCCAGCTTCAAGCTGCTTGCGGATGAGGCTGGTCTGGATTCCATTGTGGTTACCGGATATCTTAACGGAAATGTCCCACATGCGTGGAATCGCGTGAATATCGATGGACAGTGGCTGACAATTGATAGCACGAATAATGACAATGAGGTTATGCGTAACGCTCTGTTCAATCTTCCTGACAAAGTCGCCAGAGGTACCTTGAGTGAGGATAAGCTGTATATGATGGATAGTGAAATTTCTGCTTATAAGGCTGATGTGGAGGATAAGGA
Source organism: [Clostridium] innocuum (assembly GCA_012317185.1). NCBI lineage: Bacteria > Bacillati > Bacillota > Clostridia > Eubacteriales > Clostridiaceae > Clostridium > [Clostridium] innocuum. Next base: position 887,290 of record CP048838.1, read on the forward strand.
GTATTACCATTTAAAGAAGCGTTTCTTCGACAACAAGGATGAAGTTGTGGAAAAGCTGAGCAGTGAGCTGGAGAAAGACGGTTCGACGCTGCTTCGTACAGATTATAGTCTGGAGGATGAAGCGTTCAAGCAGATTGCACAGGAGGTCATGCAGAAAACAGGGGATGCTTCTTTGCAGGGGACGACTTTCCTGGGTATGATTTATTTGCAGAAGGCGAAATAGAAGAAATAAAGAGTTTTCTATTTCTGAAGAAGCAAATGAATGAGCGTTCGGATATGATATAGGTCCGACAGCTGTCATAAAGAAAAGAAGGAGACTTCGATACGATTGCGGTATATGGCGATGGTATTTGAAGTTTCTTTTTATCATTAATATGCTGATAATTAAAGCGATGGTCTTTCGTTGAAGGAGGTGAAAGAAAGCTGTATACAATAGATGGAAAAGGAATCATGAATAATTTTTAGCAGAAAAAATGTGGGCAGCCGAGGAACTCTTGATGAAAGAAGATATTGAACATGAATTTGATTTATAACATTATTATGGCGTCGATAGCAGCTATCGGATGATGGATTTCAAGTATGAAATTATCTGCTACAGTTGACGGAAGACTTTATGAAATCCGTATGAATTGATTAGAAAATGTGAACTTACATGAGTTGGAGAGTAAGAAAAAAGAATGCACCGACCTACTTATCCTGGTCTATCAATACAATCTCTGATTGTCTTATCTAGTCATGTTAGCAAAATACGATTTTTCTTAGCAATTCAACCGAAAAGCGTTTGACTCCATCCAGAAATATTTGTGAAATTTCCACAAGATTAAATCTTCTTGAAAGTAAAAAAAACACATCGACAGTTTGGTGTCAATGTGCTTTAAACCCTTTAAAATGGCGTCCCTGATAGGACTCGAACCAACTACGTTCCGCTTTGGAGGTCTTTTTTTCGCTTTTTGGCAGGTCTCCTCTTTTCTCCTGTGATCTTCAAAAAATCCATGGATAAAGGCTTTTTTGAAGATGGCCAGCACTTTTTTTGTACCACCTGTTCCTTGCGATATTGCCTGATTTTAAGATGTCATGTTAGCAAACTGGATCTATGGTCTTTTTTTATGACCGATGATTTTTATAAAACATAGTACCATACTTATGGATTTCCTTTTCATTTGGAAGTCCTTTTTTCATTTACATAGCCGGCAAAAGATCGGCTTATAGAAAGGAGTGGCAAAACGATGACAGCTGTCAGTATGAGTTCTTGTCTTGCGTTGTATGGTGAAAAGATATCAGTGTTAGATTTTGACCATCAGGGTCATGCGCCAAAAGGATGTTTTGATAGAAGCAAATATCCTTTATCTATGACGGATACGATACAATTAGTCATCAATGGTACTGGTATTGAAAAAATTTAATCTGTAGAGTTTATATATTCTTTTGTTATAGTCGATTTGATGATACAATATGTATACAAATTCGTAGCAAAATTTACGAGATGACTACAAGTATTATATTAGAAGTGATGAAAGAGTATTTGGGCTATTAGCTTCTGCAGTAATTCAAAAGGAGGAGCATTCAATGAAAAATCAATTTCAGTTTTTAATTTATAAAATCTCTAACGATAAAATGTCGATAAATGCGCTAATAAAAGATGAGATAATTTGGTTGACCCAAAAAGGAAATAACTACTCAACGTGGGGCTATGAGTGATAAACAAGTTAACAAAAAAATTGGTACTTTGGTTTACTAGATAAATTGTAATTAGTGGAGGAAATAAAGATATGATACTAGATAAAAATTATGTTAGTGTTTTTGAAAATATTAAAGAGCAAATACGGATGGCACAGCATAAAGCTTTATTGAATGCTAATAGGGAAATGATATATTTATACTGGAATATTGGGAAAATCATAGACGCTAATAGTGAATGGGGAAATAAGTTTGTTGATAATTTATCAAAAGATATAAGAAGAGAATTTCCCTCATCGAAGGGATTCTCAACAAGGAATTTAAAAAGCATGGTAAGATTCTATCGAGAATATCAGGAAGTTGAATTTGTGCAGACGGTGGCTGCACAAATTCCATGGTCACATAATTTAGAAATATTAAGAGTCAAATCAAAGGAAGAAAGGCTATGGTATATTGAAAAGACAATAGAAAATGGATGGTCTAAAAACATTTTAGCCCATCAGATTGATACAAATCTTTATATGAGACAGGTTGAGAATAAAAAAATTTCAAATTTCCAAAATAGATTGGAGGTATCACAAAGTGAATTGATTCTAGAAACTATGAAAGATCCTTATGTTTTTGACTTTTTAAATTTGCAGGAAAATATTAAAGAAAAAGATTTAGAAACTGCATTGATGAACAATATTACAAAAGTTTTACTCGAACTTGGAAAAGGATTCGCTTTCATAGGAAATCAATATCATCTTGAAATAGCAGGTGAGGATTTTTTCATAGACTTATTGTTTTATAATATTACTATAAAATGCTATGTTGTCATAGAATTGAAGATTGGACAATTCAAACCTGAATACGCAGGACAACTTAGTTTTTATTTGACCGCTGTTGATGAGACATTGAAAATAAAGTCAGATAAACCTACAATTGGCTTACTGTTATGTAGGCATAAAAACAACATCATTGCAGAATATACATTAAGAGATATGGAAAAGCCAATGGGAGTAAGCGAATACAGTGTTAATGATTATTTACCACAAGATTTAAAGGATGACTTGCCTTCCTTGGAAGAACTGATAAATACGATTGAGATTGATTTGGCTGAAAGTAAATAATATAGAATTTACTCCACTCTAACATAAGGCTGTACGATTCAATGATAGTGTACTTTCTGATTACTGTTTGAATGATAAGAAGAAAGTAAAAGGTGCGGTATCATCGTTAACAGTTTGAGCTATAGTTCATAAATATATGAATTTGGCATACTGAGGCAGATATGATAACAGTTGTATTTAGTTATATTTTGATGAAGATAAAAAAGTAAATACACAGAAACTTGATGATTCCTTTTAACGAAATGGAAAAGAAATCGATCATAAGAAAAATAAGGTGGATGTAGATGCACTGGTAAGTGCTTTGAAGGATAGTCCGAAATAGATGAAACAGCTGATAGATGCATTAAGATAAAGTTATTGAGAAATCAATAGCTTTTTTCATAATAAAGCCTATTCGTCTTTTTGATTCACTTCTAATCCTTGATTGTCATGGCTAGTCATGTTAGCAAAATACGATTTTTCTTAGCAATTCAACCGAAAAGCGTTTGACTCCATCCAGAAATATTTGTGAAATATCCACAAGAATAAATCTTCTTGAAAGTAAAAAAACACATCGACAGTTTGGTGTCAATGTGCTTAAAACCCTTTAAAATGGCGTCCCTGATTGGACTCGAACCAACTACGTTCCGCTTAGGAGAAGCACTCCTAAAGGTCAATCAGCTGCCTTCTAAGTTTAAATAATCCCCGTATTTACTGGCTTTTCACGGCATCAGAATGTTATCCTGTACCTCGGTGTTTCTGCTAATTTTAAGGTGTTTTATACCTTCCAATTTGCAGGTGATTAGCACGAAGTTCGAGTTTGGGAAAATGCTCAATGGTAAAAACAAGCCGCTGTTGTGTGGGTGTGTCCCTTCTGGTGTTAGGACGGCTCTTCTGATCTGGAACTTCTCAAGAACAGTATGTACATAATAGTCTGAAAGAAAGAGGACAACCCATGTTAGATTGTCCTCTTGTGTTTCTTTGGGTGCAGATGCTTGCTCAATGATTTATTACTTCAATCTGCACACACTTTTCTTTTATGGCTCATTATATCCTTTCTTTGCAACGCTTCCTGTATAACGGTATAAGGCACATCGAATACATAGCGTGAAAAATCTTCTAACTGTTTTTTAGGATAGGCAGACAGACAAAGACGTTTCATCTCAAGCCAGACGGCCCGCTTATGATAGGTCAGGTCAGATATATACTGACATCCTATTTGGGCCTGCATATCCGTAAAAATATCTTTCAATCAATCACTCCAATCTTAATACGATATAGCGGAAGGAGCCATTGCTCCATAGATGATTACTCATCCATTTGCAACGGCTCCTCAGTGTCATATGGTTTTCGCCAGTGATTTCAAAAGGGCTGCCATTTCTGGATTGGCAAGAAGTTTCTGAAGCAGCTCCTGTTCAGTCTGTGTTTCTTTAGGTTCGGTTGTTTCCTCCGGTTCTTCAACTGCTGGGGTTGATTTGCTCTGGTAGAACTGCTCCTCAAATCGTTGCGCATTTAAACGTCTGTCCTCGTCTATGATATGAGAATACACATCGGCTACCATCTTGACCTGTGCGTGGCCGGAATCCCCCTGTACGGATTTCATATCGCCACCGTTGAGTTTCAGCTTATAAGTGATACTTGAATGTCTGAAACTGTGAAATACGACAGGCGGCAAGTCGTGATCTTTGATCAGCTTTCCTAAAGCTCGATTGATAACCTGTCCTTCAATCGGTCTGCCGCAGGAAGAAGCGAATACGAGATTAAAGTCCAAGTATTCGTCTCCAAACAGTGCCTTGTAGTTTTCAATTTCCTCACGTCGATCAGCAAGCATTTCCGCAACTGTTTTCGGAAGAAATATCTTTCGGATACTGGTTTTTGTTTTCGGTTCTTTCAGCACCAGCGCTGTGTGTGTACTTGCCAGCGCAGGCGGGAATTTAAAGACAACTCCTTTTTCACCCAGCTGTTCCAACGCATTACGATTAACACGCTGAAGCTCTTTGTTGACAAAGATGTAGGCACATCCATTTTTTATGCTGTCCTCTGAAATGTCGATACAGTCCCAGGTCAGTCCGAGAAGCTCACCCATTCGCAATGAGCAGGAAAAAGCAAGATTCAGTGCCAATGCCAGATTGTCATCGTCACAAACTTCCAATGCTTTGAACAGTGTTTCTGCTGTCCAGATTGCACGCTCTTTATGTTCTTCTTTTGGAAGGGTAGCATTAAGAACAGGATTCCTTGACATCAGTTCCCATTTTACTGCCTGATTAAAGGCATTGCGGAGCAGCTTATGAATCTCTCTGACCGTATGAGGCGTGAGATATTCATTGTTCGGCCTGCGGTTATTTACCACCTTTGCCTTGACCGATAATAAGCTCTGATAGAATTTGTCCATAGTTCTCGGTGTCAGATCTTCCAGTTTAATATCTCCAATCAGCGGAGTAATATAATTGAAGATCAGGCTTCGCCTTGCTTCATAGGTCGATAATGCCCAGGTATTCACACCATAAATAGACATGTATTCTTCCAGAAGATCACTGACCGTCTTAGCGGAAGGGGTAATAAAAGTACCTGTCTCCTGTTCAAATTCAACCTGCACTTTGCGCTTTTTTGCTTCGGCATTAGTGGCAAAGGTTTCCCATTTTTGCCTCTTTACACCGTTTTCATCCGTATAGCTGTAAACCACAGAATAGCGGTTTTTTCTCTTAACAATAGATGCCATGCAAAACACCTCCTTATTCTCTTGTTTCGAGCCATGCATCAAAACTGCTTTTTACGATTCTGATGCCACGATTCAATCGAACACTCTGAAACACATTCTGATTTATCAGCTTATATGCAGTGGGGCGGCTTATTCCAAGAATTTGCCGAATTTCTGCAACAGTATAGCTTTTCTTATTCGGAGCAGTTTTTGAAACTCCATTTAATTCAGCGATGCGATCTTCAAACATGCTGCCACCTCCTCATTTTTGATAACTTTCTTATAGTGAGATTGCGAATTGTACCAATCCTCGAAGCTATCTATGTAAATACGGGTATACATCCCAACCTTTACGGTTTTGAACGGTTTCTTCTTCATTAAGTCATATAGGGTTCCTTCAGCAATCCCAAGTAAGCGGGCAGTTTCCTGAATTGACATTGTGATGGATGTCCAATTCTTTCCCGGTGCTTCACCAATTATTTTCTTATAATGAAGCTGGTTGGCGTACCAGTTTTCAAAGCTCTCGATCATCACACGCATCTTACCGGCGATGATGACCGTATCAAAATAGTTCTTTTTCACGAGCCAGTATGATTCCGTCTTACCAAGCCCAAGAAGCCGACGCATTTCTCGCACGGACATGCTTTTCTTTTTCATTGTATTTTCCTCCGATTCATATTTTTTCGGCTCGTCAGCCGTTAGGGTATGCTATATAGCCAAGCATCTCTGCTTGGCTATATAGTAGGGAAAATCGGAGAAAAAGTGAAATGTGCAAATCCGACAGTTCAAGGGATTTTTCACACTTGACAAGTATCCATCTGTTTATCAAGCCAATCGTCAAAGCTCTTTTTTGAAATACGGATATTGCCGCCGATACGGACACTGTGGAATACGCCGGATTTCACAAGATTATAGGCAGAATTCCTGCCGATGCCTAAAATGTCCTGGATCTCATCTACTGTATAAATTCTTTTCTCATATGGAATACTCGGCATAGCTTCTGTATCCTTATTTAATGCTGCAATTCTATCCTCAAACATGAGAAATCCTCCTTTCTGCTTTCAGCTCTTTTTCTGCGCCCATGCTGATAAACAGGGGTAAAACAATCTTTTCCATAGATTGTTTATCAAGCTGTGTTACCTTCTCTTTGAGACGGCTTTTGTCAATCGTGCGCACCTGTTCAAAGAGAATAATGGAATTTTCGGGAAGCCCGTCAACATCTTCTAAATAGTAATGTGTCGGCAGCTTCGTTTTCTTTCGTACTCGGCTCGTAATGGCAGCAACAATGACCGTAGGGCTGAACCTGTTTCCTGTATCATTGGAAAGAATGAGGACAGGTCTTGTGCCGCCCTGTTCAGAGCCGATATGCGGATCAAGTTTTGCGTAGTAAATATCTCCACGCCTGACAGTTCTTTTCATTTGAATGCCCTCCAATCTATATTTGACATACGGTTTCTGTCTATGTAATAAGCCAGACGAAAGGCTTTTTGAGGTCGGGAGCATATAAAACAAAGCTCTGTTCTCATTGATAACCTTATATCTGGCTTTATGATCATGGCATTTCTATTTGTCCTCGACACCCCGAAATGCAAATGCGCAAAAGCGCAGGGAAGTCGCCAAACGGTCAGCAGCGAACTGACTCCACGGGAGTTTCACCCCAACTGACGGTCTGCCAGAGCCGCCCTCATTGCCTGCGGCGGATTGGATACCGCTCGGACTGTGACTGGACGGGAGTACCATTATGCTCTTTGTGGGTTATGGCGAAACCGGGGGCTACCCGATATTTGGAGTCAGTATAGGCTCGCTCACCACCTTTCATCGCTATTTGCTTGTCGGCAGGTCTTGGCGTACTGCTCCGCACGCTTATGCTCATCACAATCACAAAGAGGAAGTATTTGGCGAATGACTATTCGGTTGTCAAGGAACAACCCTGTTTACGCCACACAAAGGAAAACAGGGTGGAGGATTTCGTCCTCTCACCCTGTCGCCAATGGGAAACTATGAATTTCCCCTCATATTAAAATATTTTTTTGATTTTTTCTTTCAGTCTGTCCATACGCCTGTAAACCGCCTTTTCGGTAATCTTCAGATACCTGGCTATTTCATGAGTGCTATACCCTTGGATCTTCATCAGAACGATCTGAAGGGTAAGCCTGTCCACTGTAATCAGTACATGATACAATTCCTGATTTTCAATATGATCCAGGAAGTCCTGTACTGTTTTCGGTTCTGCCTGATCTGTGGATGCTGCTACGGTATCCAGATATGTACCTGTCTCCTGCACACGCTCATAATAGCGTCTGTCTGAATTAAATGCCTGACGGTCATAGAGACGGATTGTTTCAATTATATCTTCAGAAACACCGCTGTCTCTTAAAATCTTTTCTTCTTTCTCTTTCCAGAGCTTCCATTTGCGCTCTGCTTTTCCATGGTTATATGCCATTTTCCTTACCTCCAATCTGATTTGTTTGAACATTCAGATTGGAAAGGGCGGAGAACGGCAGCCAATACCGGAAGAAGGCTTGTCCTTTTTGCCGACAAATATCGACAAACAAAAAACCGCAAAGGCTGTTAAACCTTTGCGGCAGTGAGAAAAATAAGAACTATGTTGTAGAGCTAAAACTTCTACATTAGGGGCGTGAGAGTGCCACCAACAGCAGAAGATTTTTTTGAGAGGCTATCCTCATTCCTGTATGAAATTATGTAGGTAGTTGCTGCTTTGAATAAGCAGCGGGGCGGCTGAAGCAGACCAGCACATAAAAAATCCCTCCAAACCCAAAACGGGTTCAGAGGGAAGATGTGTAATCAGGCATGATGAATCCGCCCACCGAAACACCGTTTTTTTTATTCGGTGGGCTTATCCTTTATCTCTTTTGACAGGGCAGAAATCTTGTTTTCCTGATTTCTAAAGGCGGCTTCTTTCAACCGTTCAAAACTTTCATTACTGATTACATGTTCTATCCGGCAGGCATCAACTTCTGCAGTTTCAGGATCAACACCTGCTTCGATAAGCTGTTCCGTAAAGAAGCAATGACGTTCATAAATCTTTTCGGCAACCTCGCGGCCCACATCGGTCAAATGGAGAAAGTGATCTTCATCCATTGTAAGAAAGCCGCCATTCTGCAAAGTCGCCACCGCATGGCATACACTTGGCTTTGACACCTCCATGTGCCGAGCCACGTCTACGGAGCGTACCATACCGAGTTTCTTTTGGAGAACAAGGATGGTTTCCAGATAGTCCTCCCCGGACGCATGAAGTTTCATTAAGACCTCCCTTATGCAGATAATTTATGTTCGGCGTTCCACATGGCTGCATACTTTCCGCCTTTCGCCAGCAATTCATCGTGAGTACCGGCTTCAGCAATCTTTCCATCAGATACCACAAGGATCTGATCTGCATTTTTGACGATGGAAAGGGTATGGGCAATCATTACCACAGTCTTTTTCTCTTTCAGCAGATTGGCGATAGCCTGCTTTACTGCCAGCTCGTTCTCGATGTCAAGAGATGCTGTTGCTTCATCCAAAAGCAGAATTGGGCTATTTTTTAGGATGGCGCGAGCGATTGAAATCCGCTGACGCTCACCGCCAGAGAGAAAGTTTCCGTTCTCGCCGGTTGGTGTATCATATCCCTTTTCCATCTTGCGGATGAAACCGTCGCAGTTGGCCTCCCGGCAGGCAGCCTCAATTTCCTCGTCCGTAGCATTGGGGCGGGCATGACGTATGTTCTCGCGAATGGTATCATCAAAGAGAAATACATCCTGATCTACCATCGAGATTTGTTCCAACACACGCTCGGCGGATATATGACTGATTGGCTTACCGCCGATACGGATTTCGCCGCCAGTCGTCTCATAGTATTTGGCGATCAGGTTCAGGATGGTGGATTTACCGGAACCGGAGTCACCAACAATTGCAGTCAATTTCTGATTTGGAATTATAAAGGAAGTTTCCTTCAAAACTGCTTCGCCAGGAATATAGGAGAAGTCCACATTATCAAAAACAATCTCATAATTCTTAACTGTGAACGGTTCTGTACTGCCGTTTTCTTCTGGCTCATGGATTACTTTTAAAATATTGTTTTTTGAAATCACAAGGTTTTTGTAGCTAAACAAATCTACTGAAATTGCCCCGATTAGCTTTGCCAGCAACATAGGGAGCATACATAAAAGCAGAAAATCAATCGTCTGAATTTCTCCTGCCATCCACGGAGAAATCCCAATAAACATAATAAAGGGAACCATAAGCCAGTTAATAATGTTAAAAGCAAAGTTTATGGGAATACCATGCGCTTCATATTCAAAGCTGACCTGACTGAACAATTGCATTGCTTCTGTGGTTGCCTTATTTTTTGTGCCAGCCACGCCGTATGCACGAAACGTCTGAATACCTTCTATATATTCCACAATACTGCTTACTGTTTCAGATGAAACCTTATTTTTTCTGGTTCCATACTTTTTTACCGTTCGGAAAGAAAGCCACATTTCAGGAATCAGCATGGAAGTAGAGAGCAAAAGGATCCCTCCTGCGGGCAGATACAAATAACAGATAAATACAATAACCATAACGGCCAGAGCAATATTTTTGGTCAAGTTACTTACCTTGTGCGTCAATATTTGTTCATAACCATTTACATCGCATGTCATTGTATTTACATATTGCCCCACCTGCCCATGTGTGAAGCGAAAGAGAGGAATCCTCTTAAATTTATCTCCAAGGAAAAGGCGAAGATTTTTTGAAACGGCAGCCCCGCCGATTTGGTTCTGTGTATAACCTATACTGTAAATAAGCACTCGCAAAACATAGATTACGCACAGAATTCCTGTGATCGTTAAGATGTCTGTTGTAGTTGTTTTCTTGCCGAGCAGGATCTGAATGACTAGGTAAATCATTATATAACTGCATCCAGAAAGAAAACCTTCAATAACCGTAAATATCACTCCTATATTAAAGTGGATATTTTTATGTAATGGCCCTGTTTCTTTCATTATGCTTCATCTCCTTTCCCGCCATAGACGATTTTTCTTGAAGCATTGTAATCGCTCCATGCCTTTCTATAATAATTATTTCTGGAAAGGACTTCTTCATGGGTGCCTGCATCGGTTATCGTGTGATTTTCGACAATTGCCACTTTATCACACATTTTAACTGCACCCAAACGATGTGCGACAATCAAAACGGTTTTCCCTTTGCAAAGATTCTCAATTGCCCGATCTATTTCCAACTGATTTTCGGGATCGGCTGCACTTGTGGCTTCGTCCAATATCAGAATAGGAGCGTTTTTCAAAATAGCTCTTGCAATCGCTATCCTTTGTTTTTCTCCGCCAGAGAAACGGGAGCCGAAACTGCCTACTTTCGTATCATATCCATTTGGCAAAGACATAATGAAATCGTCAATCTGTGCCTCTTTTGCGGCTGCCCTCACTTCTTCCAGAGTGGCGTTACTGCCCATACGGATATTCTCCAAAACACTGTCGCGGGTCAAAAACGTCTTTTGAAATACAATGGATATGTTTTGAAGCAATTTTTCATAGTTTATGTTTTTTACATTTATACCGCCGATCAATACCTGACCTTCCTGCACATCGTAAAATCGGGAGATCAGCTCAATGACTGTGCTTTTACCAGCACCGGAAACACCGATCAGAGCTATTTTCTCTCCTTCAGCTACATACAAACTGCAATTCTCCAGAACATTCTTTTTCCCATCATATGAAAAGGAAATGTTTTTAACAGCAATATCACAATGTGCAGGAAAATCCCCATCGCTTTCATAAACAGGCAACTCCAGTATTTCCTTTGTCTTAGTAACTCCATTCAATGCCTGTGCAAAGGTTGTTCCTAACTGCTGAAGTGGAAGTAGCTCAGTTAAATATAGAGAACCAACATAAGCGAAAAGCAAAAACACACTGGAAGTGATAGAATTTCTTAAAAACAGCATTCCACCAATAGGAACCAAAAGAACCATTCCACATTCCAGAATAATAATAAAAATTGCAAAGGGAGGTCCCATTTTACGCGAAATCAAATTCCATACTCTGTTTTCCTCTTTAATTGCATCCGAGAATTTTTTGAACGATTTACTTCCCATATTATAGGCTTTAATTAACCGCATTCCGCGAATGTACTCAATCATAATCGAATTAAATGCAATAAGAGATTGGTTTGAATCATGCATGATACTTGACATACCCTTAAAAAGATGTATCATAACAATTCCTGCAATCGGAAGGGGAATCAAAGAAATTATCGCTAATGGAATGTTTACTGTCATTAAATAAATAAAAATGACTATCGGACCAGTGAGATAACTTACCAACTCTGGAATATTATGAGCAAGGCATAGTTCCAGTTTTTCAATATCCTCATTTAAAACAGTTTTGATTTCTCCCGTGCTGCGATCATCCAGTACGCCTAAAGGAACTTTTGCCAAATGTTCCACTATCATACAACGTACACGATATAATGCACCATAAGCTCCTTTATGAGAAAGAACGCCTGAACAAGCCAAAGTAATCATACGCAGGATAGTTGTTGCAGAAATCAATACGATATTATTCACCAATAACCGTTGTGTTATATTTTCGGATAAAATCGCATCCATAAGGTTATAAATGCCAATATACGGCCCTATTACAAATAAGCCGCTTGCAAAAGCACAGGCGACGGACGCAAAAAGATACCGTTTACTTTTCCCCGACCATGACAAAAGAAGTTTTATTGGGTTTTCTTGTTTCTGCTCCATATCACTTTTTCTCCCCCTGTTCCATAAGTGCATAAATTCTTTCCTTGTTTTCTATACAAACGGGAAGATCATCTGCCAAAGCGTGATGATCAAAGCGAATCAGACGCGAGCATGTTTGGCAGACAAATTCATAATCGTGAGTGACAACAAATATGACTTTATCTTTTGCAAGGTTCTGAATCAATTTGCTAACTTGCTCCATGCTGTCATAATCAAGACCCGAAGTTGGTTCATCAAAAACCACCAATTCCTTACCGCATATCATACTAACGGCTACAGCAACCCGCTGCTTTTGTCCTCCGGAAAGTGTGTTTGGATGCCGTTTACGGACAGAAAGAAGGCCCAAATCATCTAATGCTCTTTTCACCAGCGCAGGATCAGTGTTTCTGATTCCAAACGTACATTCAGCTTCTACACTATCTGCAAACAATTCGTAGTTAACATCCTGCATAACCATAAAAGATCGCTTCATGCGTTCCTTTTCATTTTGTGCATTGCCTTGCCACAAGAATTTCCCTGTGGATCCTTTATGCAACCCACATAAAGCACGAAGGAATGTCGTTTTCCCAGCTCCATTGCATCCGACAACGCCAATGATTTCACCTTTAAAAGCCTGCATTGAGATGTGACTGATAATCGTCTGTTTTTTGTAAAACAGTGATACATCTTGTATTTCCAGTACAGGTTTTTGAATTGGAACATTTGAAACAGTGGGATACACAGTTTCTAACGCCACAGCGCGCAGCCCCATATTCTTTCTTTCAATATCCGAGAGTATCTTAAGTTCTTCTGACGTCCAAATTGCCCCGATTTCCCCTTCTGACAAATACACAATGCGATCTGCTATATCAAGAAGATAATAAAGGCGGTGTTCAGCAATTAGAATTGTTTTGCCCTCTTTCTTCAGTATTTGCAGATATTTTTTTAAGTCCGCTATTGAAGCCATATCCAAGTTAGAAGATGGCTCATCCAACAGATAAATATCCGGGTTCATTGCATACACAGACGCAAAGGCAACTTTTTGTTTTTCGCCCCCGGATAATTCAAATATATTTCGTCCCTGCAAATGACGGATATGTAAGACATCAAGAGTATTTTCAAGTCTACGATGCAATTCCTCCGGTGGGACAGCCGCATTTTCTATTCCAAATGCGATCTCACTGTCCACATCCACATTAAAGAACTGGGTCCTCGGATTTTGAAATACAGATCCGATTTTTTCAGCAAGTTGATATGTAGGTGTTTCAAAAACCTTCAGGTCATCAACTTGTATGTCGCCATTTAACTTGCCAGGAAAATAATTAGGGATAAGTCCATTAATTAATTTTGTAATTGTTGTTTTACCACACCCAGAACGACCGCAAAGTAAAACGCATTCTCCTGTTTCTACAAATAGGTCAATATGTTTTACTCCGATTTCGGAAGCGGTTGTCCCTGCATAGGTAAAGCCAACATTTTTAAATTGGATCATACCGCACCTCCAATCTCGACTGCGTTCAGCACCAAAAGAAACAGGAAACAAATTATTAACAAAATATCCTGTATTCTAAATTTGATTTGAATCAGGCATGTTCGTGAATGAGGATTTTCGATGCCTCTTGTCACAGATGCAATTGCAAGTTCATCAGCCGCCTTAGACGCAGTCATTAAAAGCGGAACATACAAACACTCGATTGTCATTCCAGGGCAACGAATAAAGCTCTGAAAAGAAAGCGATATATCTCTTAATCGCATACCGTCTTTGATGAAGTGCCAATCTTCCCGAATTGTTGGAAGATATCGCAACATAACCGCCAACGGAATGTATATTCCTTTGGAAACATGTGCTTTATTCATCGCTGTAAGAAATTCATTTACGCTCGTTGTAGACAGTATAATTCCAGCGAGCATTGCACAAGGATACACTTTATAGAAAAGCCCCATCCATGCAACAAACATCGTATATACAACACCCGTTTCAAGAGAGAGAACATAAAGAGTTAGTGAATAAAATATAGCAAAAAAAATCAGATGGCCTAAAGAACGTTTGATTTTCCCGCATGTACATCCAAATAGTGTGATAAATAACACCAATACCCATACATGCCGCAACGATGGAGCTATCGTTGCGGCAAATACAGTAATTGCAAGTAATATGATTTTTGTACGGGGATCAAACCTACATAATCCACTATGAATTTTTGTGTACTGTATATTCATGCTGTGATACCCGCTCTTTCAAACTGTTTCTTTAATAGCTTGCTTCCAACAAAACCGCTAAACAAAGCAATCACTATTGTTCCGATCAACATTGTTACAAGTACGATCCAATCGGTAGATGCAAGCATACTATCAAGATATTCCTGTGTCGTTCCTTTTTCTAACATAGTGTTTACCCATGTTTGCGGGTTAATAAAATATGCAATATATGTACCAGTTCCGCCCAAGCAAAAGAATACATACGAAAGAATATTCATTTTTTTGCTTTTATAATTTGCAATGTGTGCAACAATTTCCGCAAGTACTCCACCAATTAAATAACCGATTGTCATTCCAATGTGCATACCTGTTATAAAGCAAAAGATTGCCATAAGCGCACTTGCAATAAAAGCAGGTCCTCTCTTTGGTACTTTAGCAATCATAAGCAAATACACTGGACCAGCAAGCAGAGCAGCACCGACAGGGTAGTAGAAAGTAAGTGCTGGCATCATCATAAACACACCACCGCTAAGGCTGATACAGATAAAGATAATTGCGGAAAAGACACCTGTTACGATAAGGTCTTTGACAGAAAGACCGGATTTCGTGTTAGACATTTTTTGTTCCTCCATTTTGTATATTCCACATTTGACTTTCTAAAATCAATGTGGTAGGCTTTGATTAGTTTTAGCTAACTGCCAAAAAAAACTATACATGAACTGATTTGCTTTCGCAACACATTCAGTCTATTGTCGTCTTATGTGTCTGAAAGTATGTCTAATGTGTCTGAGGAGGATGATTATGTCCGATATTGCTGCTCAATTTAATACTATGTTGATAAAAAGCGGTTTTCAGGAAATGCCACCAAATGGAAAATTTAGCTCTATTGGGAACTTTTATTGTTTGCCCAAATCATTTGGAGAGGGAATTTATTGGATATATGGTGAAAAAAACCTATTTAATATCAAAATACATGATTTCTATTTTTACGAGGATGAATTTTTCGATCAGGAAAGTCTAAACTGGCCGGAGAGCCTAAGCATCACCTATTACGAATCTGTATCTGGTGAAGAAATCATGCCTTACCGGCGCCTTACCGCAGGATGTATAAAAACATTCTTTGGAGGCCAGCACCCATACAAGGCACTTTTTCATAAAAATATACCAATTCGGACGATTGGTATAGAGATTATGCCTGCTTACTATGAAAAGTATCTAAAAGAAGCATTTCCAGATGAATATATAAATCCAGATGAAGCATTTCGAGAAATTGATCAAACAAATAATTTTCCTGAAATGGTTTCTCTGTTACGCAAAGTCTGGAATTATAATGGAGATGGAATGGCAGCAAAACTATTCTTTCAAAGTAAAGTCTTTGAAGCAGTAGCTTTGATTGTCGAACATAACAAAAAAAGTCCAGAAAAAGAGAAAGTTCGTATTTCATCACAGGATATAAAATCTCTTGAAAATGTCGCTGCGTATATCAACGATCATTACAACAGAGAAATTCTTTTAGATAAACTATCGCGCATTGCCTGCATGGGAACAACAAAGTTGAAAATTACATTTAAGCAGGTTTATTGCTGCACCATTACGGAATATATTCAACAGCGGCGTTTATCTCAGGGAGAAAATCTCCTTTGCTCCACCGATTTTCCAATTGAGCAAATTGCTCTGGCTGTTGGATATAGTAATGCTGGTCGTTTTTCAAGAGACTTCAAAAAAAGTACTGGGCTATATCCTTCTGAATATCGAAAGTGGGCACAGCAAAAAAACAATAAAAAAACGATATAGCAAATCATTCTGTTTAGAGAAGTTCCTCCATAAACTATTGAAATATCATCTCCTTTCTCTTGTGCTCAGTAGAATAGACGGAAAATATTTCCACGCATTAGAAAATCCCTTGCTTTTTCTACATAATAGCAATCATATTTAGTTGGGCAAGAAACGAGCGTCAGGGAATTTTTCTCTGGCGCTCATTTTATTACTTGAATATCAGTTCTGCTTGTATAATGTCCTCCACCTGCGCTTTCAGCGTGTTTATCAGCCCCACCCAGCGCATGAGATCACGGGCCTTCAATTCCTCGGTGACGCCCGCCGCATTAACCTCCTTTATGCAGATAATTTCTGCTCGGCGTTCCACATGGCTGCGTACTTTCCGCCCTTAG
This sequence comes from [Clostridium] innocuum, assembly GCA_012317185.1. Classification (NCBI taxonomy): domain Bacteria; kingdom Bacillati; phylum Bacillota; class Clostridia; order Eubacteriales; family Clostridiaceae; genus Clostridium; species [Clostridium] innocuum. The sequence continues at coordinate 903,844 of CP048838.1, forward strand.
CCAGCAATTCATCGTGAGTGCCGGCTTCAGCAATCTTTCCGTCAGATACCACAAGGATTTGATCTGCATTTTTGACGATAGAAAGGGTATGAGCAATCATTACCACAGTCTTTTTCGCTTTCAGCAGATTAGCGATGGCCTGCTTTACCGCCAGTTCGTTCTCGATGTCAAGGGACGCCGTTGCTTCATCCAAAAGCAGGATCGGGCTGTTTTTCAGGATAGCGCGGGCGATGGAAATTCGCTGACGCTCTCCGCCGGAGAGAAGGTTTCCGTTTTCGCCGGTCGGCGTATCGTATCCCTTTTCCATCTTGCGTATGAAGCTGTCACAATTAGCCTCCCGGCAGGCAGCCTCGATTTCCTCGTCCGTGGCGTTGGGGCGGGCGTGCCGGATGTTCTCACGAATGGTATCATCAAAGAGAAATACATCCTGATCTACCATAGAGATTTGTTCCAGTACACGCTCTGCGGCCACATGGTTGATCGGTTTTCCGCCGATTGAAATAGTTCCTCCATTTGCCTCGTAGTATTTTGCAATCAGGTTCAGAATGGTGGATTTGCCAGAACCGGAGTCCCCGACAATGGCTGTGAGCTTCTGGTCTGGCACCGTAAAGGTGGCGTGTTTCAGCACCGGCTCTCCGGGTACATAGGAAAAGTCCACATTGTTGAAGTTGATTTCATGGGTGGCTGTTTGAAGCGGTTCCATGCTACCGGTTTCCTCTGGTTCTTCAATAATGTCTATAACTTTATCTTTGGAGATTTTCAGGTTTTTGTAGCTCATCAGGCCACGGGAGATAGAGTCCGAAAGTTTTGCAAGCAGCATGGGCAGCATACAAATCAACAAATAGGAAATCGGGTCCAGTTTCCCGGACAGCATAGGGATAGAAGCCGCCCATATCATTACAGGTAGTCCGATCCAAAGAAAGATACATTGTATTGCATTTGTCGGAATACCATGTTTCTCGTAGTTGTAGCTCACATCACTGAAATGTTTTAGAGTAGATGTTACCGTCTCATTTTTTGTTCCGCCAATACCATATGCCCGAAAGGTTTGAATGCCCGTGGCATATTCCACAATGCTGCTGACTGTTTCGGCGCTGACAGTGTTTTTTTCTGTGCCGTACTTGCGGACAACTCGAAAAGAAAGCCAGAGAAACGGAATTAAAACCAATTCGACGCAGGCAAGGATGATGCCTCCCGGCAGCCAGATACAGCCTACAAAAATAACCATCATTGTGCAGAATGTAATATGTTTCACAATATCCCCGACTGTATGAGTAAGGATTTTTTCATAGTTATTGACATCGCTGGTAACGATATTGATGTATTGTCCAGTCTGACCTTGCGTAAATTTGGACAGAGGTATGCGCTTTATTTTATCTCCCAGGAATAGCCGGGTACGGTTGCTGACCGCTGCACCACCGATCTGACTTTGTGTATAGCCAATGCTGTAAATCACAATACGCAGAATGAAAATGCCGCCTAAAAACAGAGAAAGCCGGAGCAGAGAGGGTGAGTTGATTGTACCATTCCACAGCATTTTCATCGCTTCATAAAGGAGCAGAAAGTTAAAACCGGACAGCATACCTTCCACAACATTTAGAACCATACCAAGATAAAACCGGCTATTTTTCTTTAATGGATTTTCACGCATGATCTGCACCTCCTTCCAACTGATAAGTAATATTGCGGGCCGTTTCATAATCTGTCCATGCCTGATTGTAATAAGCATTATCCTGTCGGACTTCATCATGTGATCCTACACTCGTAATCGTGTGATTTTCGACAATGGCCACCCGATTGCACATTTTCAAGGCCCCCAGCCGGTGAGCAACAACGATTACCGTCTTGCCTTTGCACAGGTTTTCAATAGCCTTATCAATCTCCACCTGATTTTCGGGGTCTGCGGCACTTGTAGCTTCGTCTAAAATCAGAATAGGCGCATTTTTCAGGATAGCACGCGCTATTGCAATCCGCTGTTTTTCGCCGCCTGAGAAGCGGGAACCGAAACTACCAACCTTCGTATCGTAACCATCGGGCAAGGACATGATAAAATCATCAATCTGCGCCTCTTTTGCGGCAGCCCGCACTTCTTCCAGAGTGGCGTTGCTACCCATACGAATATTTTCAAACACACTGTCGCGGGTAAGAAAAGTTTTTTGGAATACAATTGCTATATTCTGCAAAAGTGTTTCGTAGTTGATTTCCTTGACATTCTTACCGCCGATCAGCACCTCGCCTTCCTGCACATCGTAAAAGCGGGAGATTAATTCGATCACGGTGCTTTTGCCTGCGCCAGAACGCCCTACCAAAGCCATACGCTCTCCATCTTTGACTTTTAGATTACAATGTTCCAAAACATTTACCTTACCATCGTAAGAAAACCTTACATTCCGCAGTTCGATATCGTGTGCCTGGGGAAAATCTCCGCCGCCCTTATAAATCGGCAGTTCTAATATTTCCTCTGTTTTTGTAACCGCCTTGAGTACCTGCGCCATGTTGCTGGATATTTCCTGCAAAGGTCGGATCTCCGTCAGGTGCATGGAACCTACAAAAGCAAACAGCAGGAATACACTGGCCGTAATAGAACCATTCAGGAAAAACATTCCGCCCAGCGGCACCAGCAACAGCATCCCGCACTCAATCACAACAATAAAAGAAGCGTAAAACGGCCCCATTCGTTTAGACATTTCATTCCAAATATCATTTTCCTCTTTGACAGCAGCAGAAAATTTCTGAAATGATTTACTTCCCATGTTATAGGCTTTTATCAGCTTCATACCGCTGATATACTCCACCATTACGGAGTTCAGATTTGCAACAGATTGATTGGCGCGCCCCATCATGCTGGATGCTCCCATAAACATCCCACACATGACGAATACAGCCAAGACTAAAGGAACCAGCGACACCAATGCCAAAGGCACATTGACGGTCAGAAGGTAAATAAACACCACCACCGGCCCTATAAGGTAACAGATCAATTCAGGCACATTGTGGGCCAGAAACAGTTCCAGCTTTTCAATGTCCTCATTCAGAACCGTTTTAATCTCGCCGGTGCTGCGTTCATTCAGCGCACCAAGAGGTACTTTTGCCATGTGGTCAATCACCATACAACGCACCTTCAGCAATGCACGATAGGCCCCTTTGTGAGATGCCACACCAGATGCACCAAACAATAAAAACCGGATAACGATACCGCCAGCGATTATGCCAGCATCCCGAATAACAAATTCTGTGGTACAGGTTCCTGTATAGACAGCACTCATCAGACTGTAAATCCCGTAATAAGGGATCATGGTACAAATTCCACTGAAAAAGGATAGGATGACCGCCAGATACATCCAATATTTTTCTTTTCCAGCCCATTGGAGCAAGAGCCTGATTGAACTGCTCTTTTTCTCCTTCTGCATAAACTCACTCCTTTCATATCCATTCAACGGCTATATAGAAAATAGCTTTTTTAGATTTTCTTCATTATCCGGAACCAACGGAAGATCATCGCACTGCTCTCCGTGGTCAATATGAAGAACGCGGGAACAGGTACGGCAGACAAATTCATAATCGTGGGTTACGACAAAAATTACTTTCCCCATAGCAGAGAGCTTTTGGATCAGCAACGCAACCTGCTCCATACTATCGAAATCCAAACCGCTTGTGGGTTCATCAAATACCAAAAGCTCTTTTCCACAAATCATGCTGACAGCAACCGCCACCCGCTGCTTTTGTCCCCCGCTGAGTGTGTTTGGATGATGATTGCGGTAGGGTAGCAAGCCCAGACCATCCATTGTTGCTTCAATCAGCGATTTATCTGGATTGCGGATACCAAAGGAGCATTCGGCCTCTACACTATCAGCAAATAACTCAAAGTTAACATCCTGCATGACCATATAGGAGCGATGCAACCTTTTTTTCCTGTCTTGTGGCTTTTTATTCCACAAAAATTGTCCACTGGTATCATTGTGCAGTCCGCACAGAGTACGGGAAAGAGTTGTCTTTCCCGCCCCGTTATGACCGATAACACCGATAACTTCTCCCATTCCTGCTGAAAGAGTGATATGTTCCACAATGGCCTGTTTCCTATAAAACAAGCTCACATCCTGCAGTTTCAGGATTTTATCCTCTGTCACGCCCGGACTTGTGAATTGCGGGTGTACTTCATGGAGATCCACGGCCCGGAGCCCCATGCGTTCCCGCTCGTCTTTTTTAATAGCTTTAAATTGCTCTGGCGTATAAATCCCGGCGATTTGTCCCTGCTCCATGTAGACAATACGATCCGCAACATCCATCAAATAATAGAGTCGATGTTCCGCGATTAAAATTGTCTTTCCCTGTTGCTTGACAAATTTCAGATGCTTTCTTAAATCTTGTATGGCATCCATATCCAGATTAGAGGATGGCTCATCCAGCAAGTAAATGTCCGGGTTCATAGCATAAACTGAGGCGAACGCAACTTTCTGCTTTTCGCCGCCAGACAATGCGTGCAGGGAACGGTTACGCAATGACTGGATTTCTAAATCCACCGCTGTGGTTTCTACTCTCTGCCGCAATTTCTCCGTTGGCATTCCTTGATTTTCAAGCCCAAACGCAATTTCGCTGTTGCTGTCAGTATTGAAAAACTGTGTGCGCGGATTTTGGAATACGCTCCCAACTTTTTTTGCAATTTCATACATGGTCAAGTCGGCGATATCTTTACCATCAACTAAAACCTGCCCGGTCAGGCCTCCTGCATAGAAACGTGGAATCAGTCCGTTGACAAGTCGGGTGATCGTTGTTTTGCCGCAACCACTCCGCCCGCACAACAGAATGCACTCCCCATCTTTGACGGTTAGGTTAATGTCACGCAGTCCGCCTTGATTTCGTCCCTCGTATGAGAAGGTTATGTTTTTCAGTTCAATCATTCAAAACACCTCCCCATAGAATTGCCCCACAAGGAACATGGCAAGAAAGGCAAGGGCAACAGTGAGATCAGCTATGCCAAAGCCAATCTTTACATACGAAGTCCTTTGTGTGGGATTTTCAATTCCTCTTGTTACAGAGGCGACTGTCAATTCGTCCGCTGTTTTGGATGCGGCCATCATCAGAGGAACATAAATGCACTCGATTGTCATAGCCGGATGTAATATAAAATTTTTAAGATTAGGTGATACATCCCTCATCCGCATAGCGTCCTTGATAAAACGCCAGTCCTCCCGAATTGTAGGTACATAGCGTAGCATGACTGCTATGGGAATCACTATTTTTTGTGAAACATGGCTCCGATTCATAGCAGAAAGAAATTCTCCCACTTTTGTCGTTGAAATGATAATGCCGGACAGAATGCCACAAGGATAAACCTTATGAACTAAACCTAGAAACGCAATCAACATTACCTGTACATTGCCGGACGGCATCTGCAACACCACCTGTGTCAACAAGTAGAAGCCTCCATAGACAATAACACCGATAATGGAGTAGCGTACTTTCCCGCAGGCAATGCCAAAGCAGGCAACCAGTGCAACGACAAGCATTTCATAAAAAAGCGATGGTGCCATAGTTGCCGACAAAACACATAAAAACAACAGCAATATTTTTGTGCGGGGGTCTATCCAAAGACCCCCGCGGCTTTTTCCGATGTTCATGCGGTGATCCCCGCTTTTTCAAACTGCTTTTTAAGCAATTTCTTTCCAACAAGGCCACTTATGAAAGCCAGAACGATTGTCCCCAAAAAGATGACCGGCAGCATCCCCGTAGGTGCCGAGGCTGTCATCATGTCAATGTATTCTTGTGAAGTTCCGTTGTTCAGCATTGTCTCTGCCCACGCAGCAGGATCGGCAAAATAGGCCAGGAATACACCAGAAGGCCCAAGGCAGAAAAGAGCATAAGAGACCATATTCCACTTGACATTTCGGTAACCTTTAATACCTGCGACGATTTCAGCTACAATACCCATGACGATATATCCCAAGTCCATTCCCCAGTGCATGCCTAATATATACCAGATGATGCCGTTGATGATACCCAAAATAGCAATGCCGCCGCGTTTAGGTACTTTAGCTACCATCAGAAGATATACAGGCCCGCAGAGCAAGGCAATCCCAAAGGGTTGGTAGAAAGTAAGCGCCGGGTTCGGAGCAAACGGGAGGGAGCCGATAAGCTCAAATACGAAAAACAGTGCAGTAAAAATACCAATAGTTACAAGGTCCTTAACCGTAAGACCTTTCTTGTTCAGATACGACGATTGCGCAGACATATCAAAATCCTCCTTTTCAGAGAAGCGTTGCCTTGACGCTTCCCTTTTCTTATGTTATATTCTGGTTAGATTCCGCTAACCTCAAATCAAAGATACTTTATTTGCATCCTTCTTACAATAGATTGAAAGGACGTTTGCGTTATCAAGATATAAGTTTGCGCAATCGTGGCAAAGGAGCGAAATGCGTTATGAAGAATATGATTGAAGATTTCTATGTAACACAATTTACGGAGCGGGGGTTTATACCGGCTCCGAACAATCCGAACTATTGTGAGGCTGGAACCACCTGGCAGTTAAATGACAAAACTGGGACAGGAACCTTCTGGATTTATAACAGGCAGGATCTTTTTGACATCAAAATCCACGACTTCTATCTCAATGAGGATACTATTTTAGAGTTTAACTGGCCAGAGTGTTTAAGCATCATGCAGTTTGATTCTATTTCCGGTGAAGAACTCTCGCCTTATCGAAGATTGGAAGTGGGGAGTGTCAAAAGTTTTATTGGAGGATATTCCACCTACAAGATTCTCGTACACAAAAAAATCCCAATCCGCACGGTTGGAATTGAGATTATGCCTGCCTATTATGAAGGTTATTTGAAAGAGCAGTATCCCGACGAATATGCAAGTACTTTAAAAGCGTTTGAGGATGTCGGACAGACGATGAATTTTCCAGAAATGTCCCGTCTGCTGAAGCAGGTGGAAACGTATAGGGGAAAGGGTATTGCCGCGGCTCTGTTCTATGAAGGGAAAGTAGCTGAGGCGATTTCTCTGATTGTAGAGTGGAGCCGATTACAGCAGCAGAAAAAAGATGTCAGAAAAAAGCTATCTGTTCAAGATATTCAACAGTTGGAAAATCTCACACTGTATTTAAACGATCACTGTATTCAGGACATTCCTTTGGAGCAGATTGTGCGTATTTCCTGTATGAGCGCCAGAAAGCTCCAGATTTCATTTAAAGAATATCATGGCTGCACGATTACAGAGTATATCCAGCAGCGACGTATGAGCCAGGCAGAAACTCTTTTAGCAAAGACTGATCTTTCAATCGGCCAGGTAGCACAAAGTGTCGGATATACAAGTGCAAGTAGGTTTGCAGAACTGTTTCGGAAAAGTACAGGATTGTTACCTGGAGAGTTTCGTAAAATGGCACAGAAATAATGGCTTAAAAAGTACATATATTCTTTCTAATACGATGTTTGAAAATTCCTAATAGCATTTCAAATCACAAAGCAGGGTGGAGATTGTTCTCACACCCTGCTTTGTGATTATCATGAATTACTCAAAGATCTTCTTCACTTTTTCTTTCAGCCTGTCCATGCGCCTGTAAACCGCCTTTTCGGTAATCTTCAGATACCTGGCGATTTCATGAGTGCTATACCCCTGGATCTTCATCAGAACGATCTGCAGGGTAAGCCTGTCCACTGTGATCAGTATATGATACAATTCCTGATTCTCAATATGATCCAGGAAGTCCTGTACTGTTTTCGGTTCTGCCTGATCTGTGGATGCTGCTACGGTATCCAGATATGTACCTGTTTCCTGCACGCGCTCATAATAGCGTCTGTCTGAATTAAACACCTGGCGGTCATAGAGACGGATTGCTTCAATCGTATCTTCAGTAACACCGCTGTCTCTTAAAATTTTTTCTTCTTTCTCTTTCCAGAGTTTCCATTTATACTCTGCTTTTCCATGGTTATATGCCATTCTCCTTACCTCCAATCTGATTTGTTTGAACATTCAGATTGGAAAAGGGGGAGAACGGCAGCCGATACCGGAAGAAGGCTTGTCCTTTTTCACGACAAATATCGACAAACAAAAAACCGCAAAGGCTGTTAAACCTTTGCGGCAGTGAGATAAATGAGAACTATGTTGTAGAGTTAAAACTTCTACATTAGGGGCGTGAGAGTGCCACCAACAGCAGAAGATTTTTTTGAGAGGCTATCCTCATTCCTGTATGAAATTATGTAGGTAGTTGCTGCTTTGGATAAGCAGCAGGGCGGCTGAAGCAGACCAGCACATAAAAAATCCCTCCAAACCCAAAACGGGTTCAGAGGGAAGATGTGTAATCAGGCATGATGAATCCGCCCACCGAAACACCGTTTTTTTTATTCGATGGGCTTATCCTTTATCGCTTTTGACAGGGCAGAAATCTCGCTTTCCTGATTTCTAAAGGCGGCCTCTTTCAACCGTTCAAAACTTTCATTACTGATCACATGTTCTATCCGGCAGGCATCTACCTCTGCAGTTTCAGGATCAACACCTGCTGCGATAAGCTGTTCCGTAAAGAAGCAATGACGTTCATAAATCTTTTCGGCCACCTCGCGGCCCACATCGGTCAAATGGAGAAGGTGATCTTCATCCATTGTGAGAAAGCCGCCATCCTTCAGAGTGTTGACCGCCACACAAACACTCGGTTTTGACACTCCCATGTGCCGGGCCACGTCTACGGAGCGCACCATGTCTAATTTCTTTTTCAGCACCAGGATGGCTTCTAAATAATCTTCACCGGATGCATGAAGTTTCATATTGTGTTCCTCGCACATTGGGTAAAAAACGACTTTAGTTTCTGAATCCCGTTTGCATCTAAATCATACTGTTCAAAAAGCTTTCCATGTTCAATGTGGATTACGCTGTCGCAAACAGATGCAATCAGTTCATAATCGTGAGTAATAATGAACACAAAAACGTCTTCTCCATGAAGCTGATTCAATAGCTGGCAAGTCTGCATCATGTGGCTAAAATCAAGGCCGGATGTAGGCTCATCAAAATACAGGATCTTTTTCCCACAAAACATGGCAGAAGCAATGATAACCCGCTGCTTCTGTCCACCAGACAGAGTCATAGGATGACGTTCTGTGAGAACTGAAATATCCAGAGTCTCCATGATTTTTTGCAGACTGTTTTCTGATGAATCTCGGTTTCCCAGTACAATTTCTTCCCGAACGCTATCGGAAAAAAGCTGGTGATTAACTTCCTGCATGACAAGATAACTTTTCTGAACTCGTTCTTTTGCGGTTTGTTTTTTCCCGTCTAACAGAAATGTCCCTTTGTTTTTCTTCATAAGCCCGCACATATAGGAAACAAATGTAGATTTTCCTGCCCCATTGGTGCCAATGATCGCAGTGATCTTACCGGAAGGCATAGACAACGACGGGATAGATAGGGCCTCCGTCCGCTCATAGGAACAGTGAATATCTTTGAGTTCTATTACATGATTGGCAGGAAAAGCAACATGAGGCGTGATGGGATAAGAAAGCAAATCCACTGTCCGAATGCCACTTTGCAGTTGTTCTTCAAAAGTTAGATCCGCTAATTCTGCCATTGTATATTCCCGGATGATTTTTCCATTCTCCATATAGAGTGCTCGATCTACAAGGTCTTTCAGATAATAGGTGCGGTGTTCAGCAATAATGATAGTCTTACCCTGCTGCTTGAGAAGGGATAAAATTTTCCGCACTTTTTCAATGGCCTGTATATCCAGGTTAGAGGATGGCTCATCCAACACATAGACCTGCGGGGACATGGCATAAATGCTGGCGAAGGCGATGATCTGTTTTTCGCCTCCTGACAGGTTGAAAATGTTTCGGTCCAGCAGATATTCAATCTCCAGATCTTCCGCAGTCTGCTTGACGCGGGTGGCAATTTTCTCCGGTTCCATGCCGAAATTTTCACAGCCGAAGGCGATCTCACTGGTGGTATTGACGGTGTAGAACTGCGTCCGAGGATTTTGAAAAACGCTGCCGACCTGTTTTGAAATTTCATACATGGGAAGGTCAAAAAGGTTTTTCCCATCCAGCAGGACAGCTCCTTGCAGGTTTCCATCATAGAAGTTGGGAATCATGCCATTGAGTAGGCGTGTCATCGTCGTTTTCCCGCATCCGCTTTTCCCACACAGTAAAATACATTCTCCATCTTTCACTTTTAGGTTGATGGAATTCAGGCTTTTGGGTTCCCCATTTTCCTGATAGGAGTACGTAACATTTTGAAAAGAAATCATAGTATCCCCACCCCCTTTAGAAGTAGTGCCGATACCGCCAAAATTCCTGTTATCATCCAAACGGCAATATCGTAATGGCTGAATTTCACCTGCACAAGACTGGTATGTGTACCTGGATTATCTAAGCCCCGGCAAAGCGCGGCTGCCGACAGTTCTTCACTGACATTCACAGCAGACATTAAAAGCGGAACCATGATGTGTTCCAGAGAAACATGGATCCCCCGCATCTTCATAGCTGCCCGGATGGAGGCCCATTCCTCTTTGATCGTAGGGAAGTAACGAAATACCACGGATAGCGGAATGATTGCGGTCTGCGGAAGCCGCAGTTTCCACATGACCGCAACAAATTCACTAACTTCTGTTTTTTTCAAAATCCACTTGCCCAGGATAAAGCAGGGAAGAAATTTCCGAAGCGCCACTGTGATGAAGGATACCAGTGTAAAGGCAAACCCATTCATGTGGGGCGTACCAAGCTGGTCAATGCCAAGCATGATAAAAAACGCGATCAGGAAATGGAAGGCGCTTCTCGTCTGCCTGTCTATAGTGATAAGCAGCAGACAGCCAAACACCAAAACCAGTTCAAAAACCAGGGCATGGCTGAGAAGTAAAAAGAGATTCACAACCAATATCAGCATCAGCTTTGTCCGCAGATCAAATTTTACTTCTCGTCTTCCCATCATACCATTCCAGCCTTTTCAAAGTGTTTCTTAAACATTTTCTTGCCGATCATGCAGCCAATCAAGGCGAAGATAACAGTTCCGACGATCATCACGAACAGCACCCAAATTGGCGTCATGGCCTCCAGCGTATTGCAGAAATCTGCGCTCATACCACGCTCCAGGGTATCGGCAAAATAGTAATCGCGCATGATCCAGATCGGCAGAAAGCCTCCCAGCAAATTTTGAGAGAAAACTACATAACTCAAAATGTTCAATCTGTTATTGCGGAATTTTCCCGCACCCGCGATAATCTCAGCCAGGATACCTGCCACAGCGCCAGTCACCGCAACAACCCAGATGTTTCCCTGGAGCAGAAGGAACAGGCAAGGCAGCATGGCTGCGATAAAGATAGGGCCATGAATAGGAGACTTTGCCAGCAGCATCTGGTAAACCGGAGCAGCCACCAAGGCAATCAGACTTGTCATACAGAGATAAAGGGGCGGCACTGGCATACAACAGCATCCAATAATAACGAATACAACGAAATACAGCGCGATAAACACTCCTGCCGACACCAGACGTTTGGATTTTTTTGTGTTGCTTTTTTCGTTCATTTTATGTACCTCCAAAAAGTTAAATTAAATTCCGCACCGGCTCTGACGCCGATACTCTAATGGGGTTGCCCCCAAAAAGCTCTTAAATGCCGCAGAAAATTTGCTGGCATTTTCGTATCCCACACTGGCGGCGATTTCTGCCACGGGTTGATTTCCTTCCCGCAGCGCAGCCGAAGCCACAGACATTCTTGCTTCTCGCAGCCATGTGGAGATGTTTTTTCCATATACTCCTTGAAAATAATTTTTCAGAGAGGAAGGGCTGATCCCAAAGGGAGCCGCAAGGCTTTCGATAGAATAGTGGCGGCTCAAATCATCACTGATAATTTCCATGACCTGCTTGGCAATCTGTACCTGCCCCATGGTCATAAAAGAACTTTCATCACTTTTCTCCGGCATATCCGACTTACAAAGCAGGAGCAACAGTTCCGCCACTTTCATTTGCAGATAGGGAATCCGGCATTCAGAAGGTGCGCCGCTCATATCTTCAAACAGTTTCTTGAATCGATCATCTGCCCGTACCACATAGCTTTGTGCGTTCTGGCAAAAGCGGGACTGCACTTGTTTTCCATCCACTCCAAACAGCCGCAAGATTTCCGGGGCCTCGTGGTTCCGTGTTGAGGAGTGGAACAAGAGTTCCATCCCGTGATAGTGACCGCATGGAAATTGAAAACTGTCCTGGGCTTTCCGCACATCAATGCTTAAATTGCCAGGTTCCATAAACAGGAGCAAATTATCGGACATTCGCACTTCCATGCGTCCTTCTGTGCAGTAATTAATCTTGAGACTATTGCCTACTTCTTTACTTTCTGACAGCTGGAAAGATTTGCAGTGAAAGCTGTGGAATTGCAGAACCACTCCTGGAAAGAGCGTTAGCACTTCCACTGTGCCCGTTCCATCTACACAATCGATTTGATAGACGATACGATGGTCATTATGAATCAGTACACGGATATTGTTCTGCATTTTCAGTTCACTCATATAGGTTGGAAGAATTGCTGTCGGGTCCAAAGAATCACCTCCTCTTATGTTAGTTTTAGCTAACTTATCACAGTATAACATTTTGATTATTCTCTTTCTACTCTGGAAGCCAAAAATGCTCCGTCTGACAATGGGTTTCAAACCGCCCATTCCTGGCTCTTGGCCTGGATCTGATACAGGCGCTGATACAAACCGCCCTTTGCCATCAGGTCTGCGTGTGTCCCGGATTCTTCGATTTCACCATTGTTCAGCACCAGGATTTGATCTGCATCCGCAATGGTACGAAGCCGGTGAGCAATCACCAGAACCGTTTTTCCTTTTATCAAGCGGGAGATGGCGCTTTGGATCAGCACTTCATTTTCCGGGTCAAGAGATGCGGTAGCCTCATCCAGCAGAATGATAGGTGCGTCTTTCAAAAGGGCGCGGGCAATGGAAATACGCTGACGTTCACCGCCGGAGAGGGTGGAGCCGTTTTCTCCCAACAGAGTGTTATATCCCTCTGGAAGCCGCTGGACAAACTCATCACAGCAGGCCGCTTTTGCCGCCGCAAGAACCTGTTCATCCGTTGCATCCAGATTTCCAATTTTAATGTTGTTCCATACGGTATCATTGAATAGGGTTACATCCTGAAATACGAAAGACATCGTTCCCATTAAATACTCCGGGTCGAGCGTTTTCACATCTGCGCCGCCCACTTTTACTGTGCCGGTGCTCACATCCCAGAATCGGGCGATTAGTCTCGACATGGTACTCTTTCCGCTGCCGGAAGGACCGACCAAGGCGGTGATCTTGCCCTCTGGAATCGTCGCAGTTACATCTTTCAAGACAGGCTCTTTATTATAGGCAAAACTCACATGGTCAAAGGTAATCGCATGGTTTGGAATCGGAACATCCGTCCGGCCCTCCATAACCGGGATACTGGCCAGTTCTCTCATTCGCTGGGTGGATACCAATGTGTGGAACAGCATTGGCAGCAGCGTGAGGATCGTCAAAATCGGCCCGTACATTCGGCACACAATCACCAGCGAAAGCAGCAACGGCAAAATGGTGATGCTGCCGCCGGTCAGAAGGTGGACGCCGACAAAAACCGTGATACCGATGCCTGCCTGGAGGACAAACTGGGCGATAGAGATGAAAACACTGGTTCCCAGTTCCATGTGGATGGACTGCTTTTTCAAGTCTTTTAGTGCATCGTTTAATTTGGAGAATCTTTCACCATCCAGATGACAGGATTTGATGATACGGATACCTTCCAAATATTCCTGTTCTTCTTCGGAAGCCTTTAATTTGGCCTTCACCTGTCGCTGACTCCCACGTTCCTGGGCTTTCCGGCTGCCAAAAATAATCAGGAAAGAAATTGGCAGTGTGCAGAAGATAGACAGACCCATACGCCAGTCAAAGAACATTACACAGATGCAGATTAGAGTGCAGGAAATGGCGTTTGCCATCAAAGGTGGCACAATATGGCTCATGGAGTGTTCAATGCTGGCACAGTCACCCATCATATTGGTGGTTAGTTCGGTCAGGTCTTTGTTGTTAAACACACTCATGGGGAACTTGCGAACCAGTTCTGCAATGCGAATCCGTGAATCTTCCGCCGCCGTATAGCAGGACACATAGGTTTTCCGATAATCATTTTTGCAACAGAGGAAGTGGATGACTACGGCGACAACACCAGCACCAAACAGCATCCACATCTTACTCCAGGAAACTGCACCGCCAGTCAGCGGCGTCAAAACCTCCCAAAAAATCTGAACTGTGATGACAACCGACAGCATCAGGGAGAGGTTGGTAAGGGTGCAGGCAAAGATGCCCTTTTTCAAATCCTTTGCTCCCCGATCCGAGAGCTGAAACATTTCTTTCAAATTCATCATTGTTTATGCCTCCCTTCCCGCACCGAACTTCCAGTTCAAAGCTGTGGTATAGTTGTTCCACAAGTCCTGATAGCGCCCGGCCTGTGCCATCAGTTCCTCATGGGTACCGGATTGAACAAGTCGTCCCTGGTCAACCACAAGAATCTGGTCAGCATCCCGAATAGTAGAAAGGCGGTGCGCAATCATAATAACGGTTTTGCCTTTTATCAGTTCCGAAAGCGCCTGCTGAATCAGATGCTCATTCTCCGGGTCACTAAAAGACGTAGCCTCATCCAATACCAGGATGGGGGCGTTTTTCACAATCGCCCTGGCGATGGCAATGCGTTGGATCTGACCGCCGGATAGTTTCACACCATTTTTCCCGAATACTGTGTGATAGCCCTCCGGCAGTTCCGAAATAAATTCATGGCACTGAGCCGCTTTTGCTGCGGCAATCACTTCATCCTCGGCGGCGCCGGGACACCCCATGCAAATGTTGTCCAGAATGCTTTGTTTGAACAGGAAGTTGTCCTGGAATACAAAACTGACGGTATCCATCAGGGCAGCCATACTCATGTCTCGGATGTCTACACCGCCAATACGGATAGCACCCTGTTCCACATCATAGAAACGCGGAAGCAGGCTGGCAATAGTGCTTTTTCCGCCGCCGGACGGGCCGACGATGGCAGTCATTTTTCCCTGGGGCGCGGTAAAGGACACATCCGTTAGAGCGGTATGCGTTTTATCTTCGGTATAGGAAAAAGTCACATGGTCATAAACAACATCGTATGAATCAGGCTTTGCAGAGGTAGACCTTTCCGGGATTTCCGGCTCCGCCAATACCTGATCCATGTGTTCTACTGCATTGCCCACCTGCATGGCGTTGACGGAGGCATACAGCACCTTCATCAAAATGGAAGCCACCACAGGCACAAAGATCAAATAGAAAATGAAGGAAGCCACAAAGGACTGATAATCTGTGGTGGAGCTGCCGATCCAAATGCCCACCGGGATAATAAACAGATAAATTCCATTGAGCGCGGCGGTAAAGGCCGCTGTCATCAGTTCCTGGCTCAGAGAGTACGGAATGACGGTTTTGGTATAATTCTTAATGGAATCGTGCAGACGCTTAAAAGAGAAGGCTGTCTGGCGGAAAGCCTTAACCACAGCAATCCCTCGGATGTACTCTACGGAAGCATTGCTCATATCCTCCAGCGATGTCTGGTAGTCCTCCATCAGTTTCTTTGTCTTGTTGCCGCCGGAAGTCGCACCATACACCAGGAACGAAACGATAATTCCTACAAAGGTTGCCAGGCCAAATCGCCAATCAACGGCGAACACCAGCACCAACATGACCACCGGCGCTACAAAAGCGGAAATCATGTTGGGAAGGTCGTGGGCGATGAATCCTTCCAGGCTTTCAATGTTGTCATCCATGACCTTCCGCAGCTTACCGCTGCCCATCTTCAAATGGTAGCCCAGTGGGAGCTTTGTAATGTGGGAAATATAGTTGATTTTGCATTGATACAGAGTCCCATAAGCCGCAATGTGCGACAGCGCCACGGATGCAGTGTAAAGCAGTACATTCAGGAGAACCCCACCGAGAGCCAGGCCGCCATATCCCAGCACTTTGGGCACATCCAGAGTGCTGAAATCCGGGTAAGCCCCCACGATTTCCTGAATGATAAAATAAATGGCCAGATAGGGCAGAAATGACGCAATAGTAGCCATAGCAGAAAGAAGCATTCCTCCCACCATGGGTGCTTTCTGCGTCATAGCCAGCTCCATGAGGCGTGGCAGGCCTTTTTTTGACTTGCCGTCTTGGCTTTCTTTTTTCGCCATTGATATCACCTTCTCTTTCATAATAAATGGTGGTTAGCAATCACTAACCACCATTTATTATATTTCTTATTTACTTCTTCTCCAACTCTTTAACAGTAAAAATACTCCGTTCGACAATGGATTTCTATCTGTCTAACATTGCAGTATATTCGCTATAGTTTTAGATGTATCATCTTTACCATTTTGAATTGATCAGAAACCGCCATACTGACCTTTGTGGAGAGCTTTAAGCCGTTTTTAGGAATGTAACGATAATAAGGTTCCTCCGCAATCACCTTCGCATTACTCCCGATCTTTGCTGCCAGTTCTTTTGCTGCATCCACAAAAAAGAACATCTGCGCATCGGCATGGCCTACCTGCTTCATATACTTCTTTTGCATCATAGCCATGCCTTTTTTGTTCACGGTGTCAAAAACAACTTCCATATTTCCAAATTGTCCCATCGTACGCAGAAGGGCAACGACCTTATTTTCTTCAAAATAATGAAACAGCCCGCCTGCAGTAACGAGAATAGGAGCATCGGGAAATTCTGTACGAACTTGTCTGATCCAGTCTTCGGAAAAGGCATCTCCTGCAAGATAGGTTTCTCGTTCCAATTCCGGGAGCAGTTCCCGCCGGTAGTCAATGACATGAGGCAAATCCACGGCATACCAGCGTGTCCTTCCGTTATCACAGCGGTAATAGGTTGTCTCCAGGCCACAGCCCAGCTGGACAATCACACCGTCCGGTCTTCTTTCCAGAAAAGACCGAATGAACCGATCCATATTGGCAGAGCGGGAGGCAGAGGCCAAAAGAGTATACTGGTTCTGCTTATTCTGTTTAATCAAGTCCAAGGGCAGCTTATTTTTCAATTCCAATGCTTTTTTATCATATAAAATTTGCGGGCAATGCTCACTGGCATGGATTCTGCCCAGCATAGGGACGAACAGGGTATCCTCCACAACGCCTAATTTCCGCATAACCAGTCCTCCTTATATAGTGAGATTATTTCCGGCCTACCAGGAGTCTGGAAGATCCCAGCATCATCATGGCTGCCCGGCGATGTGAGCCGAACGCCTCTTGTGCAGTATCAATGAGACGAACATCCTGATACCCCATATCCCGCAGTTTCTGCGCAAAATCTTCCATGTCACCGTACATCTTTGGTTTCATATCATCGTTGAGTGCAAAGACGCCGCCTTTTTTCAATACCCGCAGGCTTTCCAGCAGCAGTTTCTGCATATCAGCACCCATAACATTGTGATAGACATAGTTGCTGATGACTACATCAAAGCTCTCATCGGGAAAATCCAGATGCTTCGCATCACCGTGCTGAAATACACAGCGGGAAGCCACGCCCTCACTTGCAGCATTTTTCTCGCAGATCGCCTTGCTGTAATTGTACACAGCTCCCCAGTAATCAACACCAATCACTTTTGCTTTTGGCCATGTCAGCGCCGCACGGATTGCCAGTGCTCCGGAGCCACAGCCGACTTCCAAGAGACTGCCCTGGCCGTCATAGTCCAGATGAGAGAGAACGACCCGGTGAACCTGTTCCATGATCCCGCCGCCGCCAAAGGCATACTGGCGCCTGATCCATGTGATCCAGACCAGCAGGGCCATCAGCGCCGCCGCAACAACAGAGAACAGAGCACCGAGAACCGTGATGTGGAACACCGAAAAAGAGAGTACGGCCAAAACCACGGCCAGAGCCGTGATGCCGCCGATAATATAGAACACGGGATTGGACATCCAGCTTCCGTAGTCTTCCCCGTGAGTTCCAAGTCGAATATTCTCCTGTTTTAATTCTTTCTTGTTCATTACATTATCTCCTCTATATTAATAATCTCATCAACAATACTCCTATCCCTGCCTGCACCGCCGCCATCAAGGGACACAGGAGCAATGGCCATTGCAACAGATGCTCCGGCAATGCGTAGCTTTTCATCCACACTTTGAACCCATAGCCAGGGTGCCCTTCCGTACCAGGAATTACAAAACGGCGTTTCGCCCTTTTCTGGATGAGAAAGATATCCAGAAAAAACAGGTCGCACAGGTTTATCATCATCCACTGGATATATCCTGTCAGCGCCATCTGCCAAAACCCATGAGTGCCCCCTTCCACCATACTGACCGCCCCGTAGAGCAAGAGGGGCAGAAGCTCCCCAAAAAAGATCCATAGCCAGTAAAAGCGATTCTCCGCTTTTGAGGGCGGTTCCGGCGCACTCCTGATAATGGCAGGCGGGTAGCTGGGAAACATCAGTCGGGGATTGTACAGTGCCACGGCAGCAGCAAACAAATTAAAATAGGCTGCCATGGCAAATCCGTCTAATATCGTTCGCATCCAGTTCATCCAGATTCCTCCTTAAAACGCACTCGCACAATCTGCAAATGCAGCGGTCCGTCGGCGATTTTAGCCAGAAGGCGGTGAATGGATCTTACCCCCGGTCCCTCCAGTTTCTGATAGCCCTGCATATACCCGCAGCTGGAAACAGAGAGCAATGGTGACCAGCTCTCCAGCTCTCCTTTGGCATCCTTTACGGAGAAATATGCACCGACATCCTTGATCCCCGCCTGTTTTACCCAGGTTTTCAGCATTAGTTTGACAGCGGTTTTGCCTGCTGCATCAAAAACCAGACGTCCTCCCGGAAAGTGTTCGGCCATTGCCTTAACCAACTGCTTCATCTGGTTTGTAGTAAAATAGTAGAATACACCGGCGGCAAACATCACTGCACCATTCTCAGGATCAAACCGTACAGCTTTCATCCAACTCAGATCTGTTAAATCACAAGCCAGATTTGCTTCCCGCTCTGCGGTGGGAAGCAATTGATTCCGTAGCGCAATCACATCCGGCAGGTCAATATTCCAGATATGGCACTGACCGTTGTCGCACATTCGTCCGGTGTTGTCCAATCCGCAGCCAAGATTAATGACTGCGGCGTTTGGATGTTGATGGAGATAGTCCCGTATCTCCCACGCAAGATCATTTTGGCGCATGGCTACTTCCAATGCACCAAAGCTATGCATGATACTTTCCGATTGTTTTTCTAATGCAGAAAAGTCATAATCCACTTTTTTAATCAACTCCCCGGCTGTTTCATCCTGAAACAATCCGGGGAATTTCTGGGAACAGAGCCATCGGGCGTACAAAGGAATGATCAAGGTTTCCTGTAATGAATTCTTTTTGATTGTTGATTTGTTCATAATCTGCCTCTTCGGGTTAGTTATCGCTAACCTTTTTTATTTATTTTAACAGATTTAAAAATCTTTTTCTACTCAAATTGCTCTTTTAATTCCTATAAGATATCTTTTAGAGACTTCTTCACGCAAGTTTCCAGTTTTGGCTTTCTGTCTGCAGTTTTACCATATGGGCATATACACCATTTTTTTCTGCCAGATCCTTTGGTGATCCTTCTTCTGCCACGGTGCCATCAGAAAGAACAACGATCTTATCTGCTCCGGCTACGGTACGCATCCTGTGGGCGATAACGAGAACGGTTTTATCTGCGATCAGACGGGAAAGGGCTGTCTGTATCAGAGTTTCATTCTCCACATCCAGGGAAGCAGTAGCTTCATCCAAAAGAATAATTGGCGCATTTTTCAGAAATGCACGGGCAATGGAAATACGCTGACGCTCTCCGCCGGATAGTTCACAGCCATTTTCTCCGATATTGGTATGCCATCCATCCGGCAGTTTTTTGGCAAATTCATCTACATTAGCAAGTTTCGCAGCAGCAATGACCTGTTCATCTGTGGCGTCTTTGTTTCCGATTCGGATATTCTCCAGAATCGTATTGTCAAACAGCGTAACATCCTGGAATACGATGGAATACAGAGAAAGCAGTGTTTCCGGGTCAATCTGGGATACATCCATGCCGCCCACGGTAATCTTTCCTCTGTTAATATCCCAGAATCTTGCAGCCAGCCGGGATACGGTTGTTTTCCCGCCGCCGGATGGGCCGACCAAAGCCGTAACCTCTCCCTGCTTTGCCGTAAAGGAAACATCTTTCAATACGGTTTCTCCTGTATTGTAGGCAAACCCAACATGGTCAAAGACAATATCATAGCCCTGGTTGGAAAGCCTGTCGCTGCCTTGCTGGATTGGATGATCGAGAATCTCATTCATACGGGCAATATTGGTTCGTGTACTGATGACTGCCGCAAGATTCTGGAGCGCGCCCTGCAGAGGGTCATACAAACGGGATACCACCAGAAGAAACATAAAGAATGTAAGCACGGAGAGGCTTCCTTGCATGAGTAGAACAGCTCCCACCAGCGCAACCGTTGCAATACCAAGCTTCAGCACCAGTGACGCGGAAACCACAAAAGCAGCAAGGCCGAATTCATTGAGGATGGAACGATGCTCCACGGCACGGATCTTCTTTTCCAGACCTTTTAAATATGCCTGCTCCGCGTTGTTCGCTTTCAGGTCACGAACCGTTTCAATGCACTCCTGTATCCCGTCTGCGCAGGCCATCTTCACATCCATCGCTTTCTGATTCAGATTTTCCTGAATCTTTGCGGAAAATCCCACAATCGCAAAGGCAACCGGCAGAACCCATAAGGCAGCCAGCCCCATTCTCCAGTCCGTAAAGAGCAGACCGACAGAAATCAGAACCGTAGAAATGATCGACCCCGCAAGCTCGGGGATAAAATGCGAAAAACTCTGTTCTAGGAAGGTACAGTCTGCCATAATGGTGCTGGTAAGATCGGCTAAATCCTTTTTCCCGAAAAAGGAAAGGGGGATTTTGCGCAGATGCTCTGCAAGGGTAATGCGGCGGATACCGCTTTCTTTGTAAGTGGCAAAATAGGTCGCATTGTATTGAAAAAAAGTGGTCAGCAGAATCAAGCCGATACACACCACGCAGCCCGCCACATAAAATGGAATTTTCCCACCGGGAACACCCCCGTTCATCAGATCGCTGACCAGGTAATATAAAAGTCCCACCGGAAACATAAAAGACAGATTCTGAAGGACACAGGCCAGGCAGCCTTTGATCAGGTCTTTTGCTCCCTGTTCAGACAGGGCATATTTTTTCTGCAGTTTTTTGATCATATCACTGCACCTCCTTTGTTACCTTCCATTGCACGGAAGTCTGGTAATTTTTCCACATACGGCTGAAAATGCCGTCTTTTGCAAGCAATTCACGACTGTTCCCGCACTCGGCAACCTGTCCGTCCTGAATGACAAAAATCTGATCCACATTTGTTACGGTAGAAAGCCTATGGGCAATCATAATCACCGTCTTTCCCTCGGAAAGTTTTAAGAAAGCAGCCTGTACACGGCTTTCGTTATCCGGGTCAGCAAAGGCAGTGGCTTCATCCAGAATGATAATCGGAGCATTTTTCAGCATCACACGGGCAATGGCAATTCGCTGCTGCTCGCCACCGGAAAGATAGACCCCCTTTGTACCGATGACCGTATCCACACCCTGTGGGAGTTTTTCCAGAATATCATCGCATTGCGCGTGATGAAGGGCAGTCAGAACTTCCTCACGGGTAGCTTCCGGTTTTCCCATACGCACATTTTCCAGAATGGACGCCTTGATGAGACGGCTGTTCTGAAATACGAAAGACACCGTATTCATGAGTTCCTCTTTTGGGATGTCTTTCACATTAACACCACCGATTTTTACCATTCCGCTCTGGGGATCAAAGAATCGGGAAATCAGGTTGGCAAGGGTTGTCTTACCACCGCCGGACGGGCCTACAAAAGCTACCGTCTGCCCTGCAGGAATGGTCAGTGAAATATCTTTTAATACTTCTTTTTCTCCATCATAGCTGAAATGAACCGATTTCAGTTCCACGGAAGCGTTTTGCGGATGCTTTGGATGTTTCGTTTCCTCCAGAGGCTTCAAATTCAACACGCTGTCAATTCTCTGTAAAGCGTCGTCTACGATCATGGCGTTTTCACTTTGGAACATAATGCGTGTCAGTGTGACAGAAATAACCGGCGTAATAATGATATAGAAAATGAGATCCAGTAAGAAACCGGAAGTCACACCGTCTTGTGTAAGCAATAGTCCTCCGGCGATCAGTGTGGCAAAAACTCCGTTGATCGCAGCTGTATAGAACATCATCGGTGTCCGAAGCTGCTTGGTATAAGCAATCACCCATACTTTATACCGGTCAATGGAGTCTTTAAACTTCTTAAAGGAAAAGATCGTCTGGCCGAATGTTTTTACCACCGGAATCCCGCGGACATACTCTACCGCTTCATTGGACATATCATCCAGCGCATTCTGGTATTCTTTCATCTTTTCCTGCATCTGCTTTCCGGTCATTGTCATCATGATCAGAAATCCCAGCACAACCGGAACAAGGCTCAACAGTCCCAGTCTCCAGTCAAATGCAAACAACAGCACCAAAAGACCACAGGGGGTTGCAATGGCATTGGCTCTGTCGGGAAGCTGATGAGCGAGATAGGTTTCAGTGGCTGCGCTGGATTCGTTGACGATCTTGCGCAGTTTTCCGCTGCCAAAACTCTCGGCAAACCCAAGAGGAAGCTTAACAATATGCTCCATAGTCTGGATACGCAGGTTTGTGGCGATACGAAATGCTCCCAAATGGGAACACATCAGCCCTGCTATGTAGACAAGCACCGCTATAACTGCAAACAATACTGCCATCCAGCCATTACCGGTCAGGTTCTGTGCCTGACCAAAATTCGGTGCCACCTCCAATACTTCCTTGATCATTTTCCAGATGTAATAGAAGGGTACCAGGGCAATCAGGGCACTGATGGCAGAAAGCACCCAGGAAGCATAGGTCAGGTACTTATGGCTGCCTGCAATTTCCAGCAGGCGTGATAAATTGGATTGTTTTTTCAAAAAAATTCCTCCTTTTCTTTGTGTCTATGATAAAGAGAACACGTCTATGTTCTTACAATATCCAAATTTAGGTTAGTTGTAGCTAACTATCGAACAAAAATTATAAGGCATTACTGCCCCATAATTTTCATCCATCCTGCTGTATAAAAGGCGCGCATTTCTCTAACGTAGTTTTCGGCATCTTTGAGCGGCATTTCGTGGATGATCAATTCAAAAAAAGTATGAAACATTCCAGTGATCAGAATATGCTCCAGCGAAGGATCGATATGCGGAGAGGGCCGTCCAAGCTGCCTTAAGACATCCTGGTAGGCATGCGTCCCATCTACCTCAATCTCCACCATTTCATCAATCAGCCCTGCAAATTTTGTTCCTTCCGAACAGCAGAGGATGAGTTTACATTCCTCTAAATGTTCGTACGCATAATGGAGCATATCGTACATGCAGATTCCCGAAATATCACTCATGACTTCCGGCTGCTGGGCAGCTGGTAGTTCGGCGAACTTCTGCTGTGCCTTTATAAAACGATTGAGAATATATTCGTAATGCTCACCAACGATGGCTTCAAAAAGTTCTTCTTTGCTTTTGTAATATCCGTAAAAAGCTCCGGTAGTCATTCCCACGGATTTCACAATATTCCGCAAGGAAGCGTCTTTATATCCTTTTTCTAAAAATTCCGCTTTCGCTGCCCGATGGATATTTTCTAAAGTCGTTCCATTTCCGTTTATTTTGCACACCTCCTATATAACAGTGCTATATAACGCTGTTATAATTTTAATCTTTAAAAAGGATTTTGTCAAGAGCAACAAGAAATAGTTGCATAAAAACAGCAATCCAAACATCATTGTGCACTTTATTACTGATAAAATTTTTAAATACTGGTTTTGACAAAAGTTTTATTTTTTCTAACTAAAATGATAAGCAGGGTGGAGTTTGTTATCACACCCTGCTTTGTGATTATCATGAATTACTCAAAGATCTTCTTCACTTTTTCTTTCAGCCTGTCCATGCGCCTGTAAACCGCCTTTTCGGTAATCTTCAGATACCTGGCGATTTCATGAGTGCTATACCCCTGGATCTTCATCAGAACGATCTGCAGGGTAAGCCTGTCCACTGTGATCAGTATATGATACAATTCCTGATTTTCAATATGATCCAGGAAGTCCTGTACTGTTTTCGGTTCTGCCTGATCTGTGGATGCTGCTACGGTATCCAGATATGTACCTGTCTCCTGCACACGCTCATAATAGCGTCTGTCTGAATTAAATGCCTGACGGTCATAGAGACGGATTGTTTCAATTATATCTTCAGAAACACCGCTGTCTCTTAAAATCTTTTCTTCTTTCTCTTTCCAGAGCTTCCATTTGCGCTCTGCTTTTCCATGGTTATATGCCATTTTCCTTACCTCCAATCTGATTTGTTTGAACATTCAGATTGGAAAGGGCGGAGAACGGCAGCCAATACCGGAAGAAGGCTTGTCCTTTTTGCCGACAAATATCGACAAACAAAAAACCGCAAAGGCTGTTAAACCTTTGCGGCAGTGAGATAAATGAGAACTATGTTGTAGAGTTAAAACTTCTACATTAGGGGCGTGAGAGTGCCACCAACAGCAGAAGATTTTTTTGAGAGGCTATCCTCATTCCTGTATGAAATTATGTAGGTAGTTGCTGCTTTGGATAAGCAGCAGGGCGGCTGAAGCAGACCAGCACATAAAAAATCCCTCCAAACCCAAAACGGGTTCAGAGGGAAGATGTGTAATCAGGCATGATGAATCCGCCCACCGAAACACCGTTTTTTTTATTCGATGGGCTTATCCTTTATCGCTTTTGACAGGGCAGAAATCTCGCTTTCCTGATTTCTAAAGGCGGCCTTTTTCAACCGTTCAAAGCTTTCATTACTGATTACATGTTCTATACGGCAGGCATCGACTTCTGCAGTTTCAGGATCAACACCTGCTGCGATAAGCTGTTCCGTAAAGAAGCAATGACGTTCATAAATCTTTTCGGCAACCTCGCGGCCCACATCGGTCAAATGGAGAAGGTGATCTTCATCCATTGTGAGAAAGCCGCCGTCCCGCAGGGTTGCCACCGCATGGCACACGCTGGGCTTCGACACCTCCATGTGCCGGGCAACATCTACGGAGCGTACCATACCGAGTTTCTTTTGGAGAACAAGGATGGCCTCCAGATAGTCCTCCCCGGACGCATGAAGTTTCATAAATATTTCTCCTAATTGATTTGCCAACCGGCTGTAGTTAGCTGAATATCCCACAAATGTCGGTATAGACCATGATTATTCATCAATTCCTCATGTGTACCTATTTCTTTTACCTCACCCTGATCCAAGACAATGATCTGATCCGCGCGGGCAATCGTTTTCAATTTATGGGCAATCATTACCACAGTACGATCTTTCACGAGTTCCTCGATAGCCTGCTGAACCTCTACTTCATTCTCTGGGTCAAGGGAAGACGTTGCTTCATCCAATAGCAGTACAGGGGCATCTTTTAAAATTGCACGGGCGATAGAAATTCGCTGTTTCTCTCCACCTGATAACGTGGAGCCGCCCTCGCCAACCATTGTGTCATAGCCATCCGGCAGAGCCATGATGAAATCATGACAATGAGCTAGTTTTGCGGCTGCTTCAATTTCTTTCTGCGTGGCATTTTCCCGGCCATAGCGGATGTTGTTTCCAATGGTATCCTGGAACAAGTACACATCCTGAAAGACCACGGATATTTTAGACATCAGTTTTTCCGGGTCAACCGTCTTTTCATCAACACCTCCAAAGCGGACAACACCGTTTTGCGGATCATAGAACCGGGCAATCAGCCGGAGCATTGTACTTTTACCACTGCCAGAAGGCCCGACAATGGCAGTCATTGAGCCATATGGGAAAGAAGCACTCACATCATGCAAGACCATATCTTTTCCATATCCAAAATTCACATGCTCAAATTGAATATCGTGCTGAACTGGAACCTCTCCTTCGCCGGACATGATTGGTTCATCCATTAAATCTACAATACGTTGTCCGGCAGTTTTTTTATAAACAAAAACAGGAAGCTGTGTTATAGCACCTACCAACGGATCAAAAAGTCGTGTTCCAATAAATAGAAACATAACAAACGTAGTAATATTCAATGTCCCACCCATTAACAAATAAACACCTGCCATTGTAATAAAGGAAAGACCGGATTGCAAAAAAGAAACAGCTACTAAATAAAAAGGGCCGGACACGCATTCCAATTTAATACTTTCTTCTGTAAAGTGTTTGAATGCCTGCTCCAATTTTGTGAAATTAGAACCTCGCAGGTTGTATGCCTTAATTATTTTCATACCAGTGAGATATTCCTGCAAACGGTTTGTCTGTTCAATTCTTGCTTTCGTATGTGCCGCACCGCGGCGTTTATCAATCGTTTGTACACCCCAGATAATCAAGAAAGTCACAGGAAATCCTGCAAACATCGCTAACGCCAATCTCCAGTCAACGAATGACATACCAATAAATCCAAGAATTGCGGTAATTAAACCGCCAATCAATTGAGGTAAAACATGGGTTACGGCTTCTTCGATCTGTGCAAAGTCATTCATCATTGTATTTCCCATCTCACCTGAATCTTTGCTCATTAAGAAACCAAGTGGAAGCTTGCGAATATGTTCTGCAAGTTGTACCCGTCCTTTGGCACTGGCATCATAGCCATCGTGATAGGTTGCGTGGACAGCCTTTCGCTCAAAGAAATAAAGGACGATTGCAAAAACTGCCATGCCACCCCAAACCATCCAAAGGATGCGAACGTCTATATTATCTGATGTCCCACCGAAATACAGATAAATACTGCTTACAGCCAAGGTAAGTAATCCAAATGGAAATAGATTGACCAAATCAGCCAACACTGTCCACACCACGGGCTTTATAACTTTTTTCGGATTTCCTGCGGTAATACAATAAAGAGAACCTGCTTTTTTCACAGATGTGTCACCTCCTTTTTCGCTGTAATCTGCCAGTCGGATGAAACGGTATAGGCTTTCCACATGGCAGAATACGTTTCACTATTCTGCAAAAGAAATTCGTGCGCCCCTGCATTTTCGATCTGTCCGTTTTTTATAACCAGTATCTTATTCGCGTTCTTGATCGTAATAAGGCGATGAGCTATAATCAGCACTGTTTTATTTTTGATGAGTTCCTGCAGAGCCAACTGCATTTGAAACTCGTTTTCTGGATCAGCATAGGCGGTAGCTTCATCAAGAATCAGGATCGGAGCATTTTTCAAGATTGCTCTTGCCACAGAAACACGTTGTTCCTCGCCTCCCGATAAATAGACACCGCCCTCGCCAATTAAAGTGTCATATCCCTGCGGCAGCTTTTCTATAAACTCATGACATTGTGCCGCTTTTGCCGCAGTATACACTTCTTCTTTTGTTGCTCCAGGTTTTCCTATGGCGATATTGTTGTAAAGGGTATCAGAAAACAAGAAGGAATCCTGAAAAACAAAAGACATACTTGCCATTAAGTCTTCCGTTTTCATATCTCGAATATCCACACCGCCAATTTTGATTTGTCCAGTACCAACGTCCCAAAAGCGTGGAATAAGCTGTGCAATCGTGGATTTGCCAGAGCCGGATGGCCCCACAAGAGCGGTAATCTGGCCCTGCTCTGCACGAAAGCTCACATCTTTCAATACCAGAGCACTATCTTTTCCCTCATAGGAAAAAGATACGTGTTCAAAGGTAATCTCATATCCCTGCGGTTTTTTCCCATCTGTTGGCTCTTGGATTGGGATTTCACTCATGATTTCATCAATTCGCCTGACACCTTCTGTAATATTATTCATGCTGGAACCAAAGCTATTAAACTTGAATACTGGAGTGGAAATACCAGGAGCAAAAATCAAAAAGAATAAAAGGGTAATGGCAAAAGCCATATTTTGCGGATCGCCTGAGAAAAGGAATATCCCGATGGCAAAAATAAATGTCGCAAGGGATAAAACTAAAACTCTGAACAGGCAGTAAGTAGGCTCATAGTTATCTGCATATTTTGTGCTGAAATCCCGGTAACTCATAATGTCCTGATAAAACTTCCGAAAAGAATGAACCGTTTGTCCAAAGATTTTAATGGACGGCATACCGCGCACATACTGTACCGAGGATGTACTG
Organism: [Clostridium] innocuum; assembly: GCA_012317185.1. Lineage (NCBI taxonomy): Bacteria > Bacillati > Bacillota > Clostridia > Eubacteriales > Clostridiaceae > Clostridium > [Clostridium] innocuum. The sequence continues at coordinate 931,980 of CP048838.1, forward strand.
ATATTTTCCAAGGCGTCATAATATTCACTCAGACCTTCTTGGGCTTTCTTCCCAAACATCATGGAAAACTGTGCAGTAAATCCTATAATAATAGGAATGATACAGGCTAATGCCAGCCATGGATTAAGCCCAAACATAATAACTACCATAACAAGCAACAGAACGATTGTATTCACCATATCCGGTAATTGATGAGCGATGAACTTTTCAATTTGTTCTACATCCTGTTCGGCAATCTGTTTTACTTTGCCGATAGCATTTCTATTAAACCATCCCAATGGAAGTTCACTGATATGATTTGATAACCGCACACGGATTCCATAAAGGGTGCGATAGGCTGCTGTATGACCCAACATACCTCCAAAATACATAAAAGCATAGGCAAGCAGTAGGCCAAGAATTCCTTTTACGGCCCATGACAACATAAAACTCGTATCAGCTTTAGAAAAATCAGCTGCATTTTGAAGCAGCTCTGCCATAATGTTGTATACCGCCCAAAAAGGAATTATCTGAAAAAACACACTTAAAGTTGAAAGAATACACCCCCAAACCAGTAAGCTTTTTTTCTCACCGGCAAGCTCCAAAAGACGTGGAATTCCACTTTTTTTATTTTGTGTTTTTTCCATTTGTCCTTCCTCCTTGATTATCCAGCCGTTTTACAACAATCTTTCTTCCCCATAAGTAACCGAGTATTGCACAGATCAAAGTCATGACAGTAAGAACAATAGCAAGTGGTGTACTAAGCAGTTCAATAGCCTTCATTCCAACGTCGCTTGTGAAACTTCCCTCATAAAGTTCTTTGAAGGCTTCTTTCATGTAACAAAGAGGAATATATTCTCCTAATGCCAAACCAACCATGGGCAGAGAGATTCCAGCTGCTTTCGCTTTAGTGCTTTTTTTGCCTGCTGTATCATAAATAATTTCTCCAAGAAGACCTCCGATAGATGTGCAAATAAACAACATCCCGTAGGGAACCATTGTAAATAAGCAGAGACCAAAGATAAAAGACGGAATAAAAATTCCACCTCGAGTATTCATTTTAGAAAGCAATACGACATAGATTACCGATCCTGCAACAGCAAGTATACAAGGAAGTATTACTAAGATTGGTGGGAAAAAACCAATCGTACACGCAATTATCCAGCCCACTGCAATCCACAGGGCGGTAAATATGCCTATACGGATAAGGTCACGAATTTTTTTACTTTCTTTGGGTTTATTAGCCATATTAAAATTCCTCCAATTCAAATAATTTTGATAAGATAGATGGGTGATATTGATCCGGCCTAATCCAATTTATGGAATGATCGTCCTGAACAATAAGAAGGGAAGAAAACAGTGAGGCAGCAAACTCATAGTCATGAGTGATAATAAATGCCACGCATCCCTTTTCGGCCTGCGCTTTAATTGTTTCCCGCACAAGTTGCATATTTTCTGCATCAAGCCCGCTGGTAGGTTCATCAAAATATAAAAAAGGCATGTCACACATACAGGATAATGCGATTGACAATCGTTGTTTTTGCCCACCGGAAAGTGTTGATGGATGAGCATCTGCATAAATTCCCAGGCTAAAACTTTTAAGAATTTCTTTTGCTTTTTTCGGTGCATCCAATTCTTTTTCATGCCCGGAAAGCATTTCTTCCAAAACACTTCCTGCAAAAAACTGATAATCTACATCCTGCATAACATAAAAGGATTTTTTTCTTCTCTGTTGTCGTGAGGCATATCTGCCACACAAATTGATTTTTCCGCTCTGCGGTTTTTCAAGACCCATGAGGACTCGAATCAACGTAGATTTACCTGTTCCATTTTTTCCGACTATACCGACAATATCTCCACTTACAGCAGAAAAGGAAACATTGCTCCACAAAGGCTGCTCCCGCGGATATTTAAAGGATAAATTTTCAGCCCGAATAGATACCGGGGCATGATCTGTTTTGGAAACAGTACCGGAAGACGGTTCTATCTGTTTTAAATCAAGTTGTCGCAGGCCATTTGCAGTAAGGCAATCATTGGAACAATGGATAATCTCACTGCTATCAAGTATTTTTTGAATCCTTCCATTTTGAAGAATCACCATACGATCTGCCAGGTTCCGTAAATAATATAATTTGTGTTCCGATACAACAATCGTACATCCTTGTTCCTTTAGCTTCTTAAGAAGCTGTCGTAGCTGTTCCGTGCCAGCCCAGTCGAGATTTGCGGAAGGTTCGTCAAGCACATATACATTTACTCCGGCGGTATAGACAGAGGCTACCGCAACTTTTTGTTTTTCTCCACTGGAAAGCTGGAAAATACTCTTTTTTAAGAGGTTTTCGATATGTAGTCCTTTCACCGTTCTATTTACTCTGTTTTGAATTTCCTGCGTTGAGATACCTAAATTTTCACTAGGAAACGGTAATTCCGTCTTTACGTGGAGGGTAAAAAACTGAGAACGAGGATCTTGAAAAACACTTCCTACAAAAGCAGAGTAGTCTCCGGTTTCGTGTTCAGAAATATCCATGCCGCATACCTGACACTTTCCACTCAACTTTCCTTCAAAAAAATCTGGAATTAGACCATTTATACATCTGGTTAAAGTTGTTTTTCCGCATCCGCTTGGGCCGGTCAATACAATGAATTCTCCTTCATGTACCGTAAGATTGATATCATATACTCCAAAGCGCTCGCTTTCATTGTAAGTAAAACTAAACCTATCAAACGAGATTTTTTCTTTTGCTTTTTCCATGTCGCAGTCACCTCCAATATTAAGTCAAGAAATTTAAAAAGAACAATGCGACGGTAACAACTGTCATACCTGATAGATACAGATAATCTTCTTTTGTAAAACGAACATCTGTACAGCATGTTCGTTTCCTTCCTATACTCAGCCCTTTGCACAAAGAAGCAGCAGAAAGTTCTTCTGAAATTTTTTCACTTCGGAAAAGTAAAGGAACCATGTAATTTTCCAATGTTCTTATTAAACACTTTAAATTTGAGAAAGAAAGATTCAACCCTCTTATTTTTAAACTCTCGTTAATATAATGAATTTCCTGAATAATTGTTGGAACATATCGGTACACAATCATTAACGGAATAGAAAGAGATTTTGAAATGTGAATCCGATCCAAAACATATAACAGTTCATTCATTGGAGCTTTATCTACCAGCAGCCTGAGAAGCAGATAAATGGGATATACTTTAATCATCATCATCAAAAACGGCGGGAAGATTATAGATAGAATTGGGATGTTTATTGTTGTAAATCCCCAAATCATTCCCCACATTATTACGTATATAAGAAATCGTTTTACAAAAACTTTTATCCCATACCAATAGGAAAGCAAAGAATCAATTACAAAAAACAATGCAATTATGGCGTATATGCTGTGAAAGCCAAACTCTAAAATACTGGCGATAACAATTTGCAAAATCAAAATCCGTGCATCTGGTTTAGATGCTTTAAAAGACATCGCGTTCGGCCCTCCTTTCCTCTTTATTGCACAAAACACCTAGGTGTGATACAATGGGTTAGACACTACTAACCCATTTACATTATATATTTGGCTCTAAAAACGAACAATAGATTTTACAAATCAAAGACTTTAAGCCGTATTCTTTCGACGAATCGGCGTATTTTTTCGAGGTGATTGCATTGAATGATGTTAAAAAACTTTATGAACAAATGTTACCTGATGGCGGCTTCATTTTAGACCATGAACGCTCTATCATTGAGGAAAATCAATATTGTTATGCGCTTTCATCAGAGAGAGGTGAAGGCTACTTTTGGTATTATTTTTATGAAGATATGTTTGTGATAGAGAAGCAGGATTTCTTTTTTTATGATGAGTTCTTTTTGGAGTCTCCAGAACCCGATTTTATATCTGTCCAGTATTTCTTTTCGGTGTCTGGAGAGGAATTTCATCCTTATCGCCAGTTATCACCAAACAGCTTAAGAGTGTATGTTGGGGGAAACGGAAAGACGTTTCAGGCGGTATATCACAAAAATATTCCTATTCGTTCGATAAGTATTAGTATCATGCCGGATTTTTATAACAACTACTTAAAAGAAAAATTAGGCGGAGAATACATCGATCCACGTAACGCGTTCAAGGGGTTGAGCCTCGGTGTGGATTTTCCTCAGCTCGTTGCGCTGCTGAAACAGATTCAGTCGTATTCTGGTAATGGTGCATCTGCGAAACTCTTTTATGAAGGCAAAGTTTTAGAAACACTTGCCTTAATACTTGAACGAGCACAGCAGAATCAAAAACAAAGCCAGAAAATTCCCATTACTAAGAAAGATGAGGAAAACTTACAAGCTGTCGCAGATTATATTGACCATCATTTTGAATTTTCCATTTCTGTAGATCAGCTTTGCAAAATTGCTTATATGGGGAACACAAAACTCAAAACCAAATTCAAAGAGTATTTTGGCTGTAATATAACAGACTATATTATTCGCAAAAGAATTGACCAGGCACAGCACCTGCTGATTGTTACAGAATTAAGCATTGCTGAAATAGCACAAGCAGTAGGGTATGAACGTCCAGAGAGCTTTGCAAAACAATTTCACCGTATAACTGGGTTACTTCCGAGAGAATATCGAAAATTAGTAAAATAACATCTTTTCATTTCCAAAATGCTTATTTTAGAAATTGCATCACAGGTTGGATATACTAAACAAGGTAAATTTGCAGAAGTGTTTCGATAACGGTTTCAAATGAATCCATTAGAATATAGATGCTCTAAAATGTTAGAAAAATTTTAAATTAAACATCATATTTTTATTAGATGGTTAAAATCAACAGATGAAAAATGCTAGGGATTTTGTTCGGAAAAGAAATCACTTTAATTCATGAAAAAGAACATTGAGAATCTGAAATTTTATCTCTATATATAAGATATAAAATCTCTTATTGCAGGAAATTTCACATCGTTTCATAAGAACTCTGACCTCTGTACAATATAAAAGTAACATTATATTGCTACAAGGTGGTGAGCTTATGGACGAAAGAAACAACGATTTTGACTTTGATTTTATGCCCATTGGACAGGCGATCAAAAAAGCCCGTGAAGCCAGAGGAATGACCAGGGAGCAGCTTGCCGGGATTATTGGATATGCTCCACGACATATTCAGTCCATTGAGAACGAGGGACAACATCCCAGTATTGAGCTGTTTATTCAGCTGATTACCACGTTTGATGTGTCTGTTGATGAATACATATTTCCTGAAAAAGAAGTTAAGAAAAGTTCCGTCCGCAGACGCTTAGACGCACAGCTCGACAAACTCAATGATAGAGAACTGTCTGTCATAGAAGCAACTGTAAACGGGTTATGTATGGCAAAAGAGCCAGAGGAATAAAAATCCTCTGGTTTTCTTTTGCTGATTTTTAATAGGCTGGAACACCGTATCCATAGATGGAGCTGCTTCCAACGGTATATTGTCTTTGTTTTACCGCATCGCCGGAATTTCCTTCTACGGTGTAGACAACTCCGTTTTCGCATTTCTCTACAATACCTACATGGTCGGTTGAACCATCGCCTTCCCAATCGAAGAAAATAATATCTCCCGCCGTAGGCTCATAGTTTCTGTCCTGCCATTGGTTCCGTTCTTTAAACCAGTTTGCACCGCTGACGCATCCTGCAAACTTCGGAATAAAACCACCTTCGATATAGCCGCATTGTTCTGCACACCACGAAACAAAGCAGGCACACCATTCCACCCGGCTGTTGAAGCCATACCAAGACCAGTAGGGCTGACCACCTTCATTGCCAAGCTGCGTCAGAGCAACTTCTACAATCGCCTGATTTCCACCGCCGGTAAATGCCCGTCCGAAAGGATAATAGCGCAGTACATGAGAAACATACTGGGTATCGCCATAGCTGTCCCATCCCAATCGCTCTGCCTGTATCGTGGAAAATTCAACCGCATTGGCATAAGTGTAGCCGCCATAATTGGTCTGCGCCCATGTGATATAGCCATTTCCAAAGTTATATCCCTGCAGGGCCAGTTTGATCCGATCCATGTCCACGGGATTTTCCACTTGTGCCGCATTCAGACAGGCAGCTAAATTCTGGATGCCGACATTGATGGAATATTCCGGGTCTGTAATGCCATTTGGTGTATTTGGGTACTGTGTGTTATACCCACATTCCGATGCCTGCATGGGGTCATTTCCCCGTCCTCCAGACTCCTGCATCATGACCGCCTTGATAAGCTCTACATATTCAGGAATCCCATGCTGCTTAGCATATTTCTGGATCAGCGGTTCATAAGCTTCTACCTCGGCACTGACCGGAGTATAAGAAGTGCTTTCACTGCCGCCGCCAAACAGGGAGATCGCACAACCAAGCAATACCACGATCAGAATAATCACTATTGCGATCCAGCCGCCTGCAACAATCGCTGCTATCAATGCTTTTGTTCCTGCAATGATCGCTTTGACAGCCGCTATGGTGGCTTTGACGGTTGTTTTAGCCGCCGCTGCAGATGCCTTTGCGGATGCTCTTGCCGCCTGCGCTGCTTTCTGTGCGGTTTTGGCAGAAGCCTTTGCCGCTGCCTGTGCGGTTTTGGTAGCCTGCTGTGTGGTCTTAATGGCCGCTTTGGAAGTCACCTGTGCTGTTTTTACGCTTCTTTCGGTTGTTTTTACAGAGCCTTTTGCCGCTGTCTTGACGGTTTTTCCTGCACTTCTGGCAGACTGCTTAATCGTTCTTTTGGTATCTGTTGATGTTTTTATGGTCTGGACAGAAGCATCCGAAACAGGAGAACGGCCTGCAGTTCCACGATGGATCTGCAAGCCGTTCTGTCCAGACACATTCCTTGCTGACCTCTGTTCAGCAGCTTTGGCAGCCCGCTTCTGCTTAAAATCAGCCATTTTGTCCTTTGCCTTAACGACAGTTTCTTTGGTGGTCTTAACGCCTTTTTGCCCTTGCTTATTGAACTGGTGGATACCCTCATCTTTTACCCGGTCAGAAGCATAGGAGATCTTATCCGCAGCATATTCCGTAGCAGAACCTTCGTTGGCGTAATATCCTTCTTCCGCTTTCTCCTTTGTCTTTGCATAGGCAGCTTTCATACGCTCTGAAGCAACGGCGGCTTTATCTATGGTCTTAATCGTACCTTTGACTGCATCCCTGGTTTTAATATCTGCCATAGAAGCCCTCCTTTCTTAGAAGCTGTACCTTACTCATGCAGTCCTTTTTGCTACCACAACAAGCCTGCCATTTGTAGCCGAATACTCACAGGTAGAAAGGGTAATCAGCCTGTCGCCATAGTCTGCGGTAACACCCGTATCGTATAGGGCAAGCTCTTTACACGTTTTGATATAGGCATCAAATTCTTCCTCATTCTCGGCATTCACAAAATAATAATAGCGGTAACCGCTGGAGCTGTAAGCGACCGTCTTAAATACAGCAACGATCTCATACTCTGCCTGCTCTGTCAGGGTATCAAACTGAATGGTTTTGTGTTCCTCATAAAAGCTCTTGGATTTATAATCCTCCAAAGCTCCAAACATGCGGTTTCCGCTGATGTGGTGTCCGTAAATGATGAGATTGTCACTGGTAAGCAAATCACAGTTTTCCTGAATATACGGAGTACCTAAATCACTGTACTGCTTCTCAAAGTTGTGTTTGAGATAGTAATTCGGTTCATCCTTCGTCTGCATAACAGGGTAGTTAATAGACGTGCCGGAAATGGAAATCCAGCCCACCATATCTTCATTCTGCAAATACAGCTCCTTGTACTTGGACAGGACATCTTGGCCTTCGCTGACGGGGACATCATCAGGAACCGGTTCTTCATCGGGAGCCTGTGCCACCACTTCCGCAATCTCGTCAAATACTTCCGTCTGTTCGTCCAGCTGTTCATAGTGATCATAGATGTGGTAAATAGAAAATGCCGCCGTACCTAAAAGGCACACGGCGGCAACCAGGCAGATTATAGATTGATACTTTTTCATGGGCTTCTCCTTTCTTAGCGTAACCGTTCATTTTGTTTTCTGGATGCAGGAAGATCCCTGCAATATTCGGGATACCTGACCTTGATGCCCTCCATGAAGTAGGGGGCAAATTCACAGCAGAACAGATCTTCCGGTGTAAAAGACTGAGGGCTGTCCATATCGGTGTAACCGTTCCAGAGGTTAAAGGCAAGGCGGCAGACCCTAACAGTTCCGCTTGTCTGCCATCCGCCGTGCATCCCATCCGGCTCGATACAGTCATTCTTAAAGTCAAACATCTGGTTGATATTTGCCCTGGTTTCTGAAGCAATCCCCATGACATAGAAAAATGCCCGGTGATAGCAGTCGTTGACTCTGCACTTGTTCATGTTTTCAAGGAAAAAATCTCTGTGAGCTGTTCCGTTAAAGCGTATCTCTGACATAACTTCTCCTTTCTTAAACCTCTCCGAACTTGGTCGTCATCAGTTTATACAGTTCCGTATTATGCGGGAATTTGTTGACAAACGGTACAAGGGAACTGCCTACCTTTAAAAGTCCCTGGCCTGCGCCTACATTGGTGATATAGCCCATCTGAAGGTCAGAGATATTCAAAAGTTTGGCAAGCTCGATTCTGTCCGTAGACGCCTGATTGAGCATGATGATAAATTCAGAGTTGGCAAGCATTGTCCTTGCGGTATGGCTCTGCAAAAGGTCATCCACATTCTGTGTGATACCGGTACAGTACGCACCATATTTACGCACACGCTTCCAGAGGGTAAAGAGGAAGTTTGCTGAGTATTCATGCTGGAACAGCAGATAGATTTCATCAATGAAAATGAACGTGTTCCTGCCTTTGGCTCTGTTCTGCGTAATGCGGTTTAGAATACTGTCCAGAACAACCAGCATACCGATCGGCTGTAACTGTTTGCCCAGATCCAGAATGTCATAGCAGATCAGACGGCTGTGGGTATCCACATTGGTGTTCTTGGCAAAGGTGTTCAGGCTGCCATCGGTAAACAACTCAATGGCAAGGGCGATTTCCTGTGCCTCCGGCTCATTCTGTTTGAGCAGTTCTTCACGGAAGTCCTGTAAAGTAGGCGGGACACCCTGATAATTTCCCTGCTGATAGTGGCGGTAAACACTGGCCGTACAGCGGTCGATAATGGATTTCTGTTTTGCCCCCAGACTTGCACCGCCAATGAGCTGTTCACAGAGAGACAAAATAAACTCCGATTTCAGAATGACCGGGTTTGCGCCGTCACCATAATCGGAGTTCATATCCATTGCATTGATGTGGTTTTCACTGGTCGCAGAAATGTGGATGACTTCGCCCTGCATGGCTTTTACCAGTGGAGAATATTCCCGTTCAGGGTCGATAATAATAACATCCGCATTGGGGTCTGTGAGGATGATATTGGTCATTTCTTCTTTTGCCGTAAAGGATTTACCGGCACCAGACACACCGAGAATAAAGGAGTTTCCGTTGAGCAGGTGGCGGCGGTTGGCAATAATCATGTTCTTGCTGATCACATTCTGCCCGTAATATACACCGTCCTTGTGGTAGATCTCCTGCACCCGGAACGGGATAAATACGGCAAGGCTTTCCGTTGTCAGCGTGCGCAGGGCATCGATCTTACGCACACCAAACGGCAGCGCCGTGTTCAGTCCGTCCATCTGCTGATATTTCAGCACCGCAAACTGACACAAATGCTTTCTTGCAGTGGTCAGCAGGGCTTCCGTGTCGCTGTCCAGCTGCTCTTTGGTTTCAGCAGTATGCACCAGTGTCAGCACCGCAAACATCATCCGCTGGTCACGGGTTGTCAGGTCGTCCAGAAATTCCTTACTTTCCTTGCGCTGCTGCTCAAGGTCATAAGGAACAACTGCGGAGAAGTTATTATTTTGATTCTGTTTTCTCTGCCAGTTCGTAATATTGGTTTCAACACCGAGCAGTCGGTTTTCCACTTCCCGCACGGCTTCATCCGTGGGAACCGGGACAACATCAATGGACAGCATCATGTTTCGGTTCAGCTCACAAAGCTCCGCTACCATGCTGTCTTTGATATAAGCAGCGTATTCTCTCAGGAAGATCACACGCCCGTATCGGTCGCCCATACGGAAGCAGTCCTTTTCAAACTCAAAGGTGTCCGGGCAGATGAAGTCCTTAAAATCATGGCCTTTGCGCATACTCTGTACCATATCAAAGGTAAAGGCGGTTTCTTCTCCGGTACGGTAGAAGTCGTGGAAGATACGGAGTTTTTCTTCCGCTTCCAGTTCTACGCATCGTGCGCCCAGGCGGGAAAAATGAGTGACAAGGTCGGCACCCACACGGGCAAAATAGTTCCGTGCTTCTTCGATATTTTTCTTGCACACAGAAATGGTCACATATTTGTCCTGCACAATAGAGTTTGCTCCCGTTGCCTTATCCAGCAGCATCTTGTTGTACTCCTTACGGTACTTATCCAGACCGTCCTCCGCCATGGGGATCAGGATGGTCTGCTCAAAATCCACCCGGTTCAGACGGCGGTTGTTGATGGTGAGTTTTGTGGTAGCGCCGCTGTCAAAAGCATTGAGCAGTTCAGAGTATTCCAGAAACATAGCTTCCTTGTCCTCACGGCTGGCCACGGCATAATTGATGTCCTCAAATTTAAAGGTCTTTGCGTATTTATTCCTGCCCACAAGGAAAATGCCATCTTCCCAGATGGTGTAAATGGGGATGATATTCTGTACCGACTTTGGCACCACAAATTTTTCCTTATCCTGCTTGAACAGGGTTCTCAGTGTTTTGATCATGCTGCGCCTCCTTTATTCTTTTTCGTTTTCTTCTTATCCTGTTTTTTCTCCTTTCGCTCTTTTCGTCTCTGTTTCTTAGGAACGACAGGAAGTCCTTTTTCTCTGGCTTCGATGTTGGACTTCATGGCTTCGTAATAAAGATTGTCTGGCCGGAACATCAGTTTCTTGGGCATCAGAAATTCGGATTTAAACCATGCCCAGACAAACTGTTCTGCGGTCATGCCGTTATATTTGATAAAGCCCATCGCCGCAAAGGGCAAGGCCCCTAAAATACATACCCAGCTAAGGGTTTCCATGCCAAAGTACGGACGGAGAAGAAAATACAAGCCTACCGCAACACCGCAGGCAAGGACAGAAAAAATGAACTGCCTTAATGACAGTCCAAAAAACATGCTTTCCGTATAGTTACGGATTTCTTTATTGATCTTTACTTCCAAATGGATACCTCCTTTATAAGCCCATCATTTCCCGTACAACACGGTCAGCCATTTTGATCGCACCGACTAAGACGAGCATATTAAATACCAGTTCCCCGATGTAGCTCCATACCATAGATACTGCTGCCGCATCCGGGTTGACTGCCGGTGGCGCCGCTGCAAACAGGGAAAAGATGATGCAGGCAAGCACAATGATCGCTCCTTCCAGGCAGACAGCGGCATAGCTTTTGATAAAGCTCTTGCCAATACTCTGACTCGGTTCCCCTGCAAAAGTGGAAAGAGGGATGGGAGCAATCGCCGTATAGAGATACAGTTTAAAAAATCTGCCATAGACAGACATAATCATAATGAACGACAGTATCGTAATGAACAGACCGCCGATCAATGTGACTGCCCAGAGGGGAATACTCTCAAAAAAGCCACAGTCCTCAACGGCTGTGACGATTTCCTGCGGCAGTACCGTTTGTGTGGCAGAGCCAAATCCAGCGGCATTCATAATCGTGGAAACCACACCCTGAACGATGTTAAAGAGAGCCATCATCAGCTCTAAGCCATAGGTGACGACTCCTTTTGCAAGGGCGAAACGGATAAACAGCTTCAAAGCATGTTCCGGCTTTTTGACTTCTGCAAAATTGCCGCAGGTACGCATGACACCAAC